>CALSBM010000001.1:0-122835 GCA_943373175.1 Chitinophaga pinensis
AATCCCTTCGGGATTAATGGAATCTATACCGACCCTGAAAGGGTCAAAGGTTTGTAGAACGAAATCATCACCCACACCTGCGACCCTAAAAGGGTCGAACAATATTCGTTTTACCCTTATCTATAAACCTGAAATCCCTTCGGGATTAACGGAATCTATTCAGACCCTGAAAGGGTCAAAGGTTTGTAGAACGAAATCATCACCCACACCTGCGACCCTGAAAGGGTCGAACAAAATCTTTTCGCACATTTTCTATAAACCTGTAATCCCTTCGGGATTAATAGAATCTATTTAGACCCTGAAAGGGTCAAAGTTTTATAGAAAGGAAGCATAAGCCACGGTTTCTGCGACCCTAAAAGGGTCGAACAAAATCATTTTACCATGGTCTATAAACCTGTAATCCCTTCGGGATTAATGGAATCTATCCAGACCCTGAAAGGGTCAAAGGTTTGTAGAACGTAAGCGATGGTCGCGGGAACATGTCGGACGATTGGGAGAATGGGTCGGGCCGTTGGGAGAACAGGTCGGAACATTGGGAGAATGGGTCGGGCCGTTGGGAGAATGGGTCGGGCCGTTGGGTGAATGGGTCGGATGATTGGGAGAATGGGTCGGGCCGTTGGGAGAACAGGTCGGACGATTGGGAGAATGGGTCGGGCCGTTGGGAGAATAGGTCGGACGACCGGGAGAATGGATCGGAACATTGGGAGAATGGGTCGGGCCGTTGGGTGAACAGGTCGGACGACCGGGAGAATGGATCGGAACATTGGGAGAATGGGTCGGGCCGTTGGGAGAATAGGTCGGACGATTGGGAGAACGAGTCGGACGATTGGGTAGTAGGGACACGGTACAGCGTATCTCCGTACGCATTTACATGGGGCAACTTATTCCGTGGAAATACGCCCGAGGTGTCCGGTAGAGGGTGGATGCAATAAGGATGGTTCCATTAAACCCACAAGCCATCCTCCGACAAAGCGTTATAACCTCAGTTTTAAATCCCTATTGAACCTTACGACACTCCTTCGCAACCCACCTATTAGTAAACGGCACCGACCTATGCTACATCCAACAACTCCTCGGCCACGCCACCACCAAAACCACCGAAGGCTATACACCTCTCACCAAAAGAGGCAAAGAAAAGTTGAAAATCCCTTTGGATTTTTTTGGAAGGGATTTGATAAAAAACGACATTGTAACAAGAGACAAAAAGAGCTGCTCTACCTCATTGAAAATGGATAACGCCTTAATAATGAACACAGTAGGCCAACTACGCACGAAGGCGAACTATACGCAATGCGTGATACATCCCCACACAGCATATATCACGCAGGAGTGCGCATATTAGAATGTTACCGCCAATGCTAAGAAGACGAAAAACCGACAAAAAGTGCCATAAGAAAGCAAGAAAATGGCAAATTTGAACCTTAGTAATTTATAGAAAAATAATGAGATACCAAATTAAACAACTAAGAGACTATTCCTCCTTATTTTCTAGGGGTCAAGTACTTTCTTGGCTAAAAATGGACTTTTCATCTATTAATTATAAAATTGAAAGATATGATGATAAATGGCTTAACAGCCAAAACCAAACATATTTAGACTATCTAAAATATGTGTATTCAATTTTGGCAGACAATTATCAGAATGAATATGTTTTTAAAAATGAATTCTTAAATAATTGGTTGATAAAGGAACTTGGGGAGACAAACTCTCAAATATTTAGTGAGTTCAGAGTTGGCAGCTCAATTGCAGATTTAGTGATGTTCAATGGTTGTTCTAAAATATTTGAGATAAAAACTGAGCTAGACAGTGATTCAAGATTGACATTACAGCTTGACAACTACCAGAAGGCATTTAACCAGATTTTCCTGATTATCCCTAAATCAAAGGTTCATATATATGTAAAACAAGATGCCTCGGTTGGACTAATTACTTATGACCCATCATCTGAAAACCTATTTTCAATTTATCGCAATGCTACACTAAATCTTGATATTGAAACATCAGTAATAATGTCTATTTTGCATTCGAATGAATATAAATCAATTGTTAGACGACATTATGGTTACCTACCGCAAATGACAAGTTTCAATCAGTTTAAAGTTTGTGGCGAATTAATATTCGAAATACCAAAAGAAAAGCTCAATAAACTGTTCATTGATGAAATGAAAAAAAGAAGTTCAAGCGATGCTCTATCATCTAGATATTACAAAGAATTCAATCAGTTGTTTTTAGCCCTAAAAATGAACCGAAATTCAAAGAGAGAAATGATAGAATCTCTGAAAACAAACATTCAAATATAGGAATATGTATTATCCAATTTTAAGAGCACGACAATTTGAACTGATAGCTTTGAGGGAATTAGCTACCGAAGGAGCAACACAAGGAGTGATTATTCCAATTTTAGAGCCTGTTAAAGAAACTCACAATAACTTAACCTTAGCTCATAAAGTCTTTCAAGATAAAAATCAAACCGCTTATCTAATTGTTAATCCAACAATCGGTGAGCTTGCAGGTGATAGTAGTTTTTATTTGGAGTACCTTAATGAGTTAGAAAATTCCAAATTCATCCCAGCCTTTCATTACAGAAATAATTCAGAATTTATAACCCAGAGTATCGAAAGTTTTGGTCTTAGCAATTGTATGATAATCTGCCAAAATGATGTAAATCCTGATGATTCAGAGTTCAAACAATTGGTAGCTAAAGCAGAAGTATCTTCACTAAATGTAAATGACCCAAACAGGAATAGAACTCTTCACCGAATTATAAGAGGACTCAACAAAAACTATATTCGTCTTGACGACTTGTTCGAAAAGCAAGCCAGAAATAATGATTATTTAGAAATTCAAGAGCACAGATTTTCAGAAGAACACATTTATTACATAGAAGACGGCTTCAGCGGTTTCTCGGACTACTCAGTTCTACCAAGTGAATACATTGATGGAGGTAGCACACCAAGAGCAGTTGTTATCCACTTAACATATTTAAATGGTGAAAATCAAATTTGGATTAGGCACTTCACATCTGAAACAAATGATTCCATATCAAATGTTCAAGATAAATTTGCGGAGGCTGCTGCTAAGGCTGTGGCTTATTGCAGGCAAAGAGGTTTCAATAATTCTGCGATATCAGAGCTTGTATCATATTACGACAATGAGCATTATCCCGGATTAGGAACCGTAAAAAAAATATCTATTAAAAACCACTTATTGGTAATAAGCAAATTTTTAAAGAATAGATAGTAATTATGAAAGTATGCTCATCTTGTTTTTCTGATAAAGAATTAAAAGGTTTTATATTTACATCAAATGAAATTGGTGATTGTGAAGTGTGTGGTACAGCTTCACAACATCTATTAGATATAACGGAATTATATGATTTCTTTCAGGAATTAATAGGAAATTTTAAACTTGTTGAAAGTGGATTAACCCTTAGCTCTAAAATTCAATCAGATTGGAGTTTTTTCAGCTCGAATGAAGTGGCAAATAAGATTTTAAACTATGTAATATCTCAAATACATACAGAAATCACTTCATCAGACGACCAAGTGGAATATTCAGATGATATTTTGGAGAATTTCGGACATTGGGAGACTCTTAAAGATGAATTGAAATGGAAAAATAGGTTTGTTATTGACGTAAACAGATTAGGTAAAGGTGAATTTAATTGGGACGCATTTTTACGAGACATAAATACTCTTTTCAACCTAAAAAATACAGCGAAATTATTTAGGGCTAGAATTCACAATAAAAGTGGAATGCCTGTGTATCCAGTTAATGAAATGGGTTGTCCACCAAAAGAGCTAGCTAGTGGCGGCAGAGCCAACCCAGCGGGAATTCCTTTTCTATATTTAAGTGAAGATGAAAACACCGTTCTGTATGAAGTTAGAGCATCATATTTAGATGAAATTAGCGTTGGTGTCTTTCAATTGAGGGAAGACATCGAATCCGTTGACATAGTGGACTTTACTAAAGATTCTCCCCTATTTCAACCTGAATATGTCAAAGAAGCAATACAAGGCAAACTTTTGCGAGACAGAATAAGCAAAGACCTCTCTAAACCAATGAGAAGGTATGATAGCGAATTAGAATATGTACCGACTCAATTTATTTGTGAATACATCAAAGTGTTTACGGGAGCAAAGGGAATTCGTTTAAGAAGTTCGCTTCATAAACAAGGGAATAATATAGTTTTTTTCGAGCCTGAATTAATGGAATGTAAGTCCGTCAAAAAAGTAAAAATTAGAAATATTAACTTGAGTTCAATAGAAATAAATTAAAAAGCACAAGGCGGTAACAGGCGTTTGGCTCAATGGCGGGTGAAGTGGTTAATTGAACATTCTACCTCGGATCAACTTTTGTGGTGTATAGACAGTTTTGTGCTTCGAAATCCGCCACTACGCCAAGCGCCAAAACGTCAGGCTGTGAAAAAACTCCCCCTCTTTTCGGTTAATGGGTTGGTGTAAAAGCAAGGTCGTTGTATTTTGTATATAAATAAAGCAGCAGAATTATGGCTTATTTGGCGGCAAAGGATAGATTTCAAACTCGGATTACTTCTTTAAAGGAAGCAATAAATAAAGACAATTCTGTCCGATTTATTGATATGTTTGTAGATACACACCATTTGACAACATCCATTCAAAACCAACCATTTTAATCCTCGACAACCCCTCCGAAATTTTCACCTCAAAAATAGACGCCTAAAAAATGAATGCCACAAATCAGCCAATAATTCGAAATAAAGTCTTTTGTAAAGGCGAAAAATGAGTTGTTCTACAGACTACGTTATGTACCATTTTACCGAGACATCCCATAAACAGTGACACACAAACCAAAATGAGTAAAAAAAACATCAAGGCGACATTTTACAAAACAGAGCCTTTGGGTAATGACAGTTTAGAATTGGTTGGTTGGAGTGGCAATCATTGGGACGACATTTCTTTTTTTCCGAAAAATTATCAAATTGGCTTCATTAAGCAAGGAAAAGGGCAATTCTTTGTAGGCAATAACATTCTTCCAATTACAGAAGGACAGTTTTTTTTAATTCACCCAAACAAAGTTCATTCGGGTAAACCTGATTCAACTATTGGTTGGACAGTTGATACGATTGCAGTAAAGCGAAAATTGGTTGAAGAACTTTTTAATCCAAACATCAATATCACATTTCCAGACTTTGTAGTTGAAGACGACAATTTTAAAACACAATTTTTAAACACTCTTGACTTGCTTAACAATTTTGAAAGCACATTAGAAAACGAAGGGAAACTTTATTTGCTTTTGACAGACTTACTAAAACTCAAAGCAAATGTTCTACAAAATGACCAAATCAAGGAAAATCAAAATGAAGCCGTTGACAGAGCCATTAATTTCATTACCAAAAATTACAAGTCAAGTTTTTCATTAGACGAATTAGCTGAACAATCATTTTTAAGCAAGTTTCACTTGCTACGAGTTTTCAAAAATAAAACTGGCTTGACACCTTACACTTATCAAATCCAATTGCGACTAAACGAAGCAAGGCGTTTGATATTTCAAGACAAATCATTAACCGAAGTTGCCTATGAGCTTGGCTTTGCAGACCAATCTCATTTTACAAACACATTTAAAAAGTATGCAAATGGAGCAAACCCAAGCGACCTTTTAAAAACAGCAATATCATACAATTTCAAGGAGTAAACGGAGACTACTTTTGTTCCATCATTAACAATTGAAAAAATGGAAACAACATCGTTTACAACAATGCAAATTGTCCTTAGCGGACTTCTTGGAGGACTTCTCATCAACCTTTGTGATGTAACAGTTACAGTTACGACAGTCGCCAAAAAATGGAACGCAGTTTTAGAAAGCCAGGGTTTAAAGCCTTCGCCGTTTACGCCACCTTACTACGTTTCAGCAAGTTTTATTGCAGGTATTATTCTGGCGTGGACAATTACTTTAATTTCAGCAAAGTACGGTATGACAAGACAAACAGCCTTAATTGCATCACTACTTTTATTTACAATTAGCCGCCTTTATGGAGCAGGACACGTTGTAATGGGACAAATGCCTATTAGAATATTTTCAATAATGTCATTTGGTTTGCTGTTAGGTTTTATTGCAGGTGGACAAATTATTTATTGGTACTTGACAAAATAAAAACGGAACATATTCGAGTAACGCAGGGGAGCTTCACCCCTACGTTCTCGCAGAACAATTCGGCAGGCTCAGTGCGGCGCCGTGCTTGTACGCTCGCATCACACGGCTCTTCAGAAATGTTTGTACCGTCTAAGAATACCGTTTCCGTGAAGAGATAGTAAAACCAGGCGGTTTGTTGTCCGTGTACAAATAATAGCGGCTGCTCTTTCCACTTGCGCCGGTGCCAACGGATGGCCGCGTTCCCTTGAATTTCTTGTACTTCTTGTTGCACCATTTTACTACGCTGAAATTGATTTGGGCATAAATCTTTAACATGCTGCTGTAGGAAAACTTCTCGAAATACGCTATCAAACCTCTTACTTTTTTGTTCAGTAGTGCGGATAGCGGATATTTCGGAGCATATTGACCCCTTACTATAAGTTCAAGGAGAAAAGTTTGTAGGAAATAAACAACAACTCCTTTGCCGCGCCTCCTCCAAAACCACTGAAGTCTATAAACCTCTCACCAAGAGTGGCAAAGAAAAGTTGAAAAGTCATTGGATTTTTTGGAAGGGATTTAAGAAAAAACGATATTGCAAATAGAAACAAAAACGCTCCTCTTCCTCATTTAAAATGGATATCGTCCTAATAATGAACACCATAAACCACCTTCCCACGAAAGCGAACTATGCGCAATGCCTGATACATCGCCACGCGGCATATATCACGCGGGAATCCGCATTTTAAGAAGTTAGTGGTCATTGTAAAACGAAACCGAGCAACAAGAAATAAATCAAGAATATGAAGATACATTCAACAAACTATTTTGACACTTTTATTGAAGTATCAGAAGACACAAAAGCGGATTTGGGGACAATTCCGCAAACAAAAGAGAAAAAGACAGTAGCGGAAATGCAATTTGAACTCATCGCTAAAAACCCCTATAAGTACAGTTCGGACGATATATTTTTTCAAGTATTTGCTGATAGAAACGATCTGACAAAAGCTGAATACGAAAAAGCACGAGAACATTTTTTTTCTAAAGGACAACCTTGTTTTCGTGCATCGCCTCTAACGAAAACGTATGGTTTTGGTATCCACAGTGACAAAAATGGCAAAGTGGCACTTTACGGTAGGGAAACTGAAGAATATAGAAATTTTTTAGCAGACACTAAAATAAAAAAAGTGAAAGCAATGAAATCAAGTAAATAATATTTATGGAAATATTCACTAATATTAATTGGGGTACAAGGTTTGACATTGAAACTGCAATGGTAGAAATACCTGCGGGAAAAATAGAGTTACGAGATGACAGAATAAAACAAAAGTGGACTGTAGAAATAGTGCCATTTTTGATGGCAAAATTTCCAGTAACACAAGAACTTTATTTTGACATTACAAACGAATCGCCAAGTACTTTTAAAGACGACAAAAGACCTGTTGAAACGGTTACTTGGAAAGAAGCAGTAAATTTTTGCAATCTGTTATCAGAAAAATCAGGGCTAAAATCTTGTTATGCTGTTATAAATGAAAACGAAGAAATTACATTTGACAGAACGGCAAATGGATTTCGTTTGCCAACAGAAGCGGAATGGGAATATGCTTGTAAAGCAGGCGAAACTGGAATAAGATATGGAGAATTAAATAACATTGCATGGTACAAAGCCAACTCATCCATGACATCTCATATCGTTGGACAAAAAGAACCAAACTCTTGGGGACTTTACGATATGCTAGGTAACGTTTGGGAATGGTGTTCAGACATTTATGACGAAACCATTTACGGCTCATATAGAATTTTTAGAGGTGGCGGTTGGGCAGACGAAGAAAGAAGTGTAATGGCAACGACACGCAGAAGAAGTCACCCATTAAAATTTAAAATTGACGACCTAGGATTTAGAATTGCGAGAAACCTGACAGAAAAAAAACTAACCGCTAAACATTCATCCGAGTAGGCGAAAGCCCCTGATACCAAAAGCCCCAGTACAAAGATATTCTCTGGGGCTTTTGCTTGACGCGGTGTTGACCGGCACTTGCAGTGAGATAGTAAACGCATTCAAAGAATCGATACAGTTGCAGAACATTCCGGAAATAAACGGCCAACCCTCTATTAAAACCAATGAAGTCTATACACCTCTCACCAAAAGAGGAGAAGAAAAGTTAAAAAGTCCTTTGGATTTATTGGAAGGGGTTTGAGAAAAAACGATATTGTAACAAGAGACAAAAGCACTCCTCAACCTCAATAAAATGGGCAACATCCTAATATTGAACACAATAGACCACTTTCGCACGAAAGCGAACTATGCGCAATGCGTGATACACACCAATAGAGCGGAATATGCGCATTGCGTGATACATCCCCACACGGCATATATCACGCAGGAGTGCGCATAGTAGGATGTTATGCCTATTGCTAAAAGACACCGTAAACATTGAAACTATCGGCTGACATACGACAACTTTATAAACCTATTCAACCGACAGTTAAGCAATCGGCTGACAATGTAACTTATTCAGAATTTTTGCCTGACCAAAGACTGCAAAACTTTATCTACTGTTACTGGGAACTCAAAACTGCTAAACTACTTGCAGACCCATTTATTTATCGTGTGGTTGCAGACGGTTGCATTGACATTTTTTTTGAACTCAGCAATCCCAAAGACAATTTTGTAATGGGATTTTGTAAAAAGTTCACAGAGTTCCCTCTTAACAACTCGTTTCACTATATAGGTGTTCGTTTCTTGCCGACAATGTTTCCACAACTTTTCAGAATTAATGCCTCTGAAATTAGTAACCGCTTTGAACAGTTAGGTAACGTATTGCCTAAGGTTTCAACTTTCATCGCTGACAACTTTCATTTTCAATTAACTGTAGAACAAATAAAACATACATTTGATAACTACTTTACCAATCTTGTAGAAACTACCAATTTTGACAATGACAGCAGACTTTACAATGCAATTGAAAAGATACTTCAGGAGTTTGGTGTTGTAAATATTGAACGGGACTTGGACACAGGTATAAGTCAACGACAACTTCGCAGACTTTTTGAGTTTTATATTGGTGATACGGCTAAGACCTTTGCGAAAGTGGTTCGTTTTCAGAATATTCTTCGTGCTGAGCCTTCATCGCAAAGCTTACGGCAAAATAAATTATTCTTTGACGTTGGCTATTACGACCAAGCTCATTTTGTCAAGGAGTTCAAAAATTTTTATGGTGTAACTCCAAGCAAAGCGTTTGGTAGATGATTATGTCCGTTTTATACAATGTTTGAACTGTGATTTGATAGAATTTTGTATCGTTAATCAAAACAAAAAAGATGAAACGAATACTTACAATTCTAACAATGGTTTGCATAACAGTAAACGCTTTTTCACAATCAAGTTCAACAATTAAAAATCAAAACAAAATGAAATTAAACGCAGGAGTTCTCACAACAAAGTTGGCAGAAAGCAAGGCTTTTTATACCAACAATTTAGGTTTCGGGGTAACATTTGAAAATGAGTTTTACCTCTTAATGCACACGCCAAACCAAGAAGCAGAAATTAGTTTTCTACTTCCCAATCACCCAAGTCAACAACCCTTCTTTCACAAACCTTTTTTGGGGCAAGGTATGTATCTGACAATTGAAGTAGATGATGCGGACAGTATCTACAACGACCTTAAAAAGAAAGGGGTGCCAATAAAAATTGACATCCGAAACGAACCTTGGGGTGACAGACATTTCGCCATTGAAGACCCAAATGGAATTGGTATTGACATTGTAAAATATTCACCACCGCAAGACAAATAGTTATGAAAACGCAACGTTCAAACAGTTTAAAAGGTGTAAAAAATATTGGTGCTACAATTGAGAAACGCCTAAATGAAATAGGCGTTTTCTCGCTTGCAGACATTGGTCAAATGACACCTGTAAAAGTATATCAAAGTATTTGTAGGAAAAATCCAGAAAACCATTGCCAGTTTGTTATTATTTGCATTCTCTACAAGGTGCATTGCTCGACTTGCATTGTGACGAATTACCTACAGAACTAAAAACAGAACTGCGTAAACAGGTTGACAAAAAAAGTAGCAAATACTCCTAATCGCCTAACGCAGCGCCATCTCACCCCTACGTTCTCAAAGAACCGTGCTTAATACGCTTGCATCACACGGCTCTTCAGAAATAGGTTTAATGCTCCTCTTCTATCGAGTGGTTTGATAATGTTGTCCGACCAAAATCATCGGGAGGCCTTATTCCATCATTTCCCTATCTTCGTCAGGGCACACATGCTTGGCGCAATGGGGGCTAACATCGTTCATTGAAAGTTTCTGCTACTCTATTAATTTCGTACTTGTTGACAATTTAGTCCCCCCCCACTTCGCCACGTGTGGGAACGTTGCCTGCAAGCCTGACAAACAAACAGTTAGTCCATGAAATGAAAACAACTGAAAAAAAGTTTGAGACTCCTGTCCAATTCCAAGAATGTGGATCGTCATTAGGGTGTAAATCAAAATTTTTACAACAATGACAAAAACAGTCATCATTATCGGAATTGCACTGGGTGCAGTTTTGGTAACAGGAGTTATCCTCTCTCTTGTCGCCCCAAAAAGGATTTCAATTACAAGTAAGCAATTCATCAAAGCTCCAAAAGAGATGGTGTTTGACCAACTCCGCTTTATGAAAAAATTCCCGGACTGGTCGCCATTTAGACTGCAAGACCCGGAACAAAAATTTACTGTTACAGGGTCTGATGGCGAATTAGGTGCTACTTTCAATTGGGAAGGTGTGAAGGAAAAAAGTAAAGGTTCACAAAAGGTAGTAGCTCTAAAGACCAATCAACGAGTGGACATCCAATGCAACATTACAGAGCCTTTTCAGGCAAATCCTTTATTTGTCTATACTTTAAATGAAAAAGAAGAAGGCACAGAAGTTATACAGCAGTTTGATGTGGTTATGCCTGTTCCTGTAAACATTTTTGGATTGTTGTTCGGACTAAAAAGTAAAATGGCATCCACCAATGAACAAGGTCTTGCCCTGTTGAAACAATCAACAGAACAACAACAATTAGCACTCGTTTCAAAAAAAATAATTTCAAAACAATGAAAGAATTCATGATGATTTTCAGAATGGCTCCAATGGGAGATTTTCAGCCAACTCCTGAGCAAATGCAAGAAAGCATTAAACATTGGCAAGACTGGATAGGCAGTATTGCTGCTCAAGGTAAATTTGTGAGCACCAATCAACTTGGGTTTACTGGAAAAACATTAAAGCCAGGTGGCGTTGTGACTGATGGACCTTATGCAGAAGTAAAAGAAATTGTTGGTGGGTACATTATTGTTAAAGCTAATGACCTTGATGAAGCGGTAAAACTTGCTGAAGGCTGTCCGATTTTGTTTGTAGGCGGACATGTTGAAGTAAGGGATATTATGCAACTAAATCCATAAAGAATGCTTTAAGCCCTGCATTAATTTGCAGGGCTTATTTATTATATTTAGGATGGAACAGCAATCTCTTATACCGCATTTATTTAGAACAGAGTTTAGAAAGATTGTAGCGGTAATCACAAAGCTGTTTGGATTGCAGTACATTGAAATTGCTGAAGACATCACAAGTGAAACCTTCTTATTAGCCGCAGAAACTTGGGGTAAAAAAGGTATTCCTGACAATCCAACAGCATGGTTATACATTGTTGCGAAGAATAAGACAAAAGATTATTTGAAACGCAACCAAATCTTTACTGAAAAAGTAACTCCGTATTTAAGAAATGAAAACGAGATGAGCTCTGAAATTGACATAACGGAAAAAGGCATAAAAGATAGTGAACTTAAAATGATATTTGCAGTTTGCCATCCTTCTTTGCCTGAAGAAGCTCAAATTGGATTGGCTTTGAGAGTGTTGTTTGGATTGGGAATTGACGAGATAGCTTCGGCCTTTTTAAGCAACAAAGAAACCATAAATAAACGACTACACAGAGCAAAAGAAAAACTACGAGAAGAAAATATAAAGATGGAAATGCCGGATGATACTGATATCACTGCAAGGCTTTCATCTGTATATTTGACTCTATACCTGCTCTTTAACAAAGGCTATTATTCTTCCTCAGAAAATAATATGCTAAATAAAGACATCTGCTTACAAGCATTACAACTTGCATATCTACTGACTGAATATCAAAAAACAAACACGCCTGATCTTAATGCCTTGATTGCATTAATGTGTTTTCATGCATCAAGGTTTGATGCAAGAATGAAAGACGACAATCTGATTTTATTAGACTTTCAAGATCAAACTTTATGGAATAGAGAATTAATTAAAAAAGGGGAATGGTATTTACATCTGTCAGCAATCGGAGAAAAATTATCAAGATTTCACTTAGAAGCTGCTATTGCTTACTGGCATACTCAAACAGACAATAATGCTGAAAAATGGTCTCAAATATTAACCTACTACAACCTCTTACTACAAATTAACTACTCACCCATTACAGCTATGAACAGAACTTATGCTTTGTATAAAAACTTCGGTGCTGAAAAAGCGATAGGAGAAGCCATAAAACTCAAACTTGACGACAATCACTTATATCATGCATTATTAGGACATTTGTATCAAGACATAGACAAAGAAAAAGCGATAATTCACTTAAAAATATCTATAGAGCAATCAAAAACTGAAAAAGAAAAGAGACTATTAAATGATAAAATACAACAAATACAAACAAAGACCAGCAGCTAACATTCATCCGAGTAGGCGAATGCCCCTGATACCAAAAGTGGCAAAGAAAAGTTGAAAAGTCCTTTAGATTTTTTGGAAAGGATTTGAGAAAAAACGATATTGCAACAAGAGACAAAAACGCTCCACTAATTCATTCACAACGGATAACATACTAATAATGAACACAATAGGCCACCATCGCACGAAAGCGAACTATGCGCAATACGTGATACATCCCCACACGGCATATATCACGCAGGAGTGCGTATATTAGGATGTTATGGGGCATTATAAAAAAGACGACATTATGAAAAAAATAATCTATACTTTGAATTAGGACTTTTGACAACATTAAACGCTGTTGGACAAATAGAATCAAAAGGAACAGTGGCTGACGTGCCAAAAATTAACGTTGTTGGTGTAGGCACGGTGACAGCCTTTCCAAATGCCGCTCAAATTACCATTGCATTAAAATTTATAAAGCCGACACTTAGAGAAGCCATTAATGACAATCAAAAGACCGCTTCAGAAGTACTTACTATTATTAAAAAGTACGTGTCTGACACGACAGAAATTAAAGTAAGCCTAATCTCGACCGATAAATCTATGCGTTATGACAACACTCTTAAAAAAGATGTTTTTGTAGGTTTTGAGTCGACACAAAAAATAATCTTTACATTAAAAAACCTGACAGCGATGCAGGACTTCACCGAAGAAGTGTTGAAGACAAAAATTTATGAAATTGAAAAGGTTGCTTACTTTCACACAGACGCTGCAAACTATATTAGACAAGCACAAGAAATTGCAGTAAGTGATGCAATGGAGACAACTCAAAGACTTGCCAAGGCAGGAAACATTAAGTTAGGTAAAATAATTTATATGCAGACAAATACTAGTCCGACAAATGCAATTAACAACACAGTAAATTCCTATAATTTTCAAACGTTTAATAAAGGCATGGGTGGACAAGGTGTAAGTTCAAGCGGACAATTGATTAACTTCACGGTTAACGTGACAATGTATACACAAATTGACTAAGAAAATAACGCCCAATAACATCCTTCCGAGTAGTCTCAGCCCCTGATACCAAAAGCCCCAGAACAACGATCTTGCCTGGGGCTTTTGCGTTACGCGGTGTTGACCGGCATCTGTTGTGGAAATGGTAAACTCATTCAAAAAAATACAGTTGTAGACTATCCAGACTCACATGGACACGCCTCCACCAAAACCACCGAAGTCTATACACCTCTTACCAAACGAGGCGAAGAAAAGTTGAAAAGCCCTTTGGAATTTTTTCGGAAGGGATTTGAGAAAAAACGATATTGCAACAAGAGACAGAAACGCTCTATTACCTCATTTATAACGGATAAAGACTTAATAATGAACACAATAGGCCACCTTCGCACGAAAGCAGAATAGAAATCATAACAGACAATGACAACAAATAAAACAGACTTCTTCAACAACCTTTCAAAACAGATTTCTGAACCATTGTATCTAACTGACAAAACTGACGAAATAAATGAGGAGATAAATCATAATCATTGGAGTTTCTCTGCTCCAACGGACATCATATCACAAGCGACAACAACTGACTTTTTAGAGTTTATACAAAAAATAAAAGACAATTATAAAAATCAACTAGACAAGTCACAACTTGACATTGACTTAATATTTTACATGTGGTTTGACGAAATGGCTGGACAACTTCGTTTCAATTTTATAAACTCAAATCATGGTAAACTTCCATTTGTTTGTAAACTAAAAAATATTGATAGACCTGAAGAAATAATTGACAAATATTTGAAATCACAATATCATGATGGAATTCCGTGGTACGAACTTGAAATGATTGAAACACCCGAACAAATAGCGGAAGCAGACAGTCGTGAAAAGGAATTACATGACAATATCGAGTTGTCAGTTTACCAAGAAAAAATTAAGAAACAGAAATGAAGGAAAGAAGCTCAGCTGCCAACAGTGGTCAAATGCAATAAGCGATTTCGCACTTCGAATTGAGTTTTGGCGGTTCACTACCTGTCGCTCTTTAAATAAAGTTTTAGCTGTATATTCGCTTACTGCATCTGTCCCCTACCGTAAGCACATTTTCCTGTTTGAGCACGATGTATAGGTCGGAAAGTGGCGTGTTTTCTTAAATTTAGTTTTCTGTTACAGTTCGATGTTTTTGCTTATTTAGACGCAAAAAGCATATTTCGGTCTCTATAAAATATTTTAGTAGCTTTAAATCGGAACAAATCTTTCATCCGCTAATAGTTATACCTAATGTCTAAGATAGTACAAGTTTCACCTCGCCTTTGGAGAATTGAAATCGGGATAGTTAATGTCTATCTGATTAAAACCCATGATGGATTGGTATTGGTTGATGCTGCATGGCCCAATAAAGCGGACGCCATTTTGGAGGGCGTACGACAAACTGGCCATGAACCAGCAGATATCAAGCATTTAATCCTCACCCATGGGCATGTTGACCATGCGGGTAGTGCTGCGGAGATAAGCAAGCGTACAGGTGCGAAGGTGTACGTCCATGCCGCCGACCTTCCCCTAACTGCAAAAGGGGAAGCTGGATACGATGGAATTACGGTTACGCCAGGCATCATTCCGAGTCTCGTCTATCGTTTCGTCATTAAACCGGGAGGCACGAAATACGATTCGTTCCCTGTTGATAAAACCATAGAAGACGGGGAAATGCTTCCATTTGCCAATGATATAAAAGTTATTCATACACCAGGACATTCTGCTGGTCATGTATCGTTTTTAATGCCCCAAGATGGAATATTAATAGCAGGGGATATCTGTTCAAACGTGATGGGATTAAGCTATTCCATCATTAATGAGGATAGGACTTTAGCACGAGAATCTATTTTGAAAGTGGCAGATCTTCCCTTTGAACAAGCTGTTTTTGGGCACGGAAACCCATTGAAAAAGCGAGCGAATCAGCTTCTAAAAGAAAGGTTTATCGATACGAAGCTGAAATAGTCGAACGCACAACATGGGGTTTTGTGCAAGGGCTATTAAGCAGACGAAAGAAACATTCATTAAACTCACAATAAATTATCGATACGATAAGAAATCATTTAAAACTCAATAGCTGACTTTTTTTGCCGATACGACAGGCCAACGCCTTGTGTTTTATTTTACGAATATGCACTATCGTAAAAAGCTATTCAATGGCAACGTTCCGAGCTTTTTTACATGGCACTTTTTCCGCTGATTCCCGCTGATTCATACGCTGATTTGCGCTAATCTGCGTTGGAAACTACCCTAACAGCCATTTTGAAATTTGCGTAAATCTGCGGGAAACTTGTCAATCTAAAGGGCTTTTACGATTGTGGATATTCATTTTATTTTTCCGACCCGCATTTTAAAAACAATTTTAGCCAACCGCACAAACGACACATTTGATTTGGCCCCAACACACAAAGCCGACTCTTAGGTAAAACTAAAAGAGCCGCTTTTTTGCCAACGCACCAAGAATAATAACGAAATTCACTGACAAGAAAATAATCGAAACCAAAGAAATAAATGAACCAATCAGTACACAATAAATCAATATCCTTTATTTGGTCAATTGCAGACAATTGTTTGCGTGATGTTTATGTAAGAGGGTAATACCGGGATGTGATTTTACCTATGGTGGTGCTACGCAGACTCGATGCCTTACTTGAACCAACTAAAGAAGCTGTTTTGGAGGAATTGGTTTTTCAAAAAGAAGAAGCAAAGTTTACCGAGTGGGGCAGACAGTTGTAAATTCAACATTGGTAATTCTATTGGGCATTTGTGCAAAAGTTGGGATGTCGTTTTTCAAATGCCCCACATCGCCAAGCCGTAGCAGTTAGTGCAAGGCGTGACGAACCAACAACACGACAACCGCACGACTGAAAACAATGATTGTTTTCGTATCATAATCAAATCTAAACGTATCATATCGTTTCATTTATTATTGGCGGTTTTAAATCTTAATCGCATCTTTGCGTATCAAATCGTATCAAAATGGACAACGAAGTATATAATTTTAAACTAAAAATTGATTGGAAGCTGATTAACTTAATCAGTGAAATAGACCGTTTTGATGCAAATTGGACAGCTATTGAACGCAGAGAAGGACAAAGCCTCAAAGAGTTGAAAAGCATTGCTACTGTGCGAAGCGTAGGAGCTTCAAACCGTATTGAAGGCAACAGAATGAGTGATGAAGAAGTTGATGTGTTGCTTCAAAAAATTGATATTACCAAGCTTACGGACAGAGAATCGCAAGAAGTAGTCGGTTATTTTGAAGTACTGGACTTGATTTCGGAATCTTATGAAAACATCAGCGTTACCGAAAGCCATATCAAAAGTTTACATAATAGTTTGATGAAATACAGTGCCAAAGACGAATGGCATAAAGGCAATTATAAGCTGCATAGTAATGCGGTTGAAGCCACATTTCCTGACGGCACAAGACAAATCATTTTTCAAACCACCGAAGCGGGATTTGCCACCGAAGATGCCATAAGGGCTTTGCTCAATTGGTATAATTCCGAAACGGAAGTACACACGTTAATCAAAGTAGCGTCTTTTGTTTATGATTTTTTGAGCGTTCACCCATTTCAAGACGGAAACGGCAGGTTAAGCCGTTTGATTTCAACGCTTTTGCTGCTCAAAAATGGATATAAATGGATACAATACGTGAGTTTTGAACACGAAATAGAAAACCGAAAAAACGAATATTATCAGGTGCTTAAAAGTTGTCAGGCACAACGCCCAAACGAAGATGTAACCGTTTGGATACAGTTCTTTTTGAATTGCTTGTCAAATATCCAATCGCAACTGCTGACGAAATTGCAAAAGAATGGAATGGAAACACAGCTTTCGCCCAAAGAAAAATCAATTTATTCTATTATTCAAAACCGTCCGAACATCCAGTCGGGAGAAATTGCCGAAAAGTTGGCGATACCTGCACCAACCGTAAAACGCATTTTGTCAGAGTTGCTCAACAAAGGATTAATTGAAAAACTAGGAAACGGACGCAATGTGAGTTACACGATAAAATAACAATGAAAGTTAATAGAATTACTGACCCAACAAATATTAAAATCGCCCAGCTACTAATCGAGTAACGCAGCGCAATTTCACCCCTACGTTATCACAGAACGGTGCTTGATTCTCTCACATCACACGGCTCATCAGAAATGGGTTTCATTCTCCCTTTCTACCGAGTGGTTTGATAATGTTGTCCGACCAAAATCATCGGGAAGCCTTCTCCCAACATTTCCCTATTTTTGTCAGGGCACACACAAGTTATTGCCAAAAGCGGAACTGAACGGCTTCGATTGGGCATTTGTGCAAAGTTCAACTTCTGTCCTTCGATTGAACTTTTGCGCTAAAAATCCCGGCCTTCGGCAATACCCTAACCGTTATCTTAAACCTACCGGTAAATTGACAGAATCAGCTAAATGAATAGAACTAAAAGCCTATTGACAACAATTATTTTTGGAGTGTTAATTCTACTTCTAACCACTTGTGGCGACAATCCAAAAACAACAATTAAACTAACTGACAAAAAGCTTATGATAAAAAAATCAAACCCCGTTGTTTATTTTGAAATCCCAGTGACGGACATGGAAAGAGCAATAAAGTTTTACAAAGCTGTATTCCACTTTGACTTTGACAAAGAAACGATTGACAAGAATGAAATGGCGTTGTTCCCTTTTTCTGATGATTACTCGGGAATTTCAGGAGCATTAGCAAAAGGAGAAATTTACAAGCCGACAAAGGATGGTGTTGTGATATATTTCAAGACAGAAAACATTGATGCGACACTTAAGTTGGCTTCATCAAATGGTGGACAAATTCTTTATCCAAAAATAGACAATGGAATTGGACTTGTTGCTGAATTTGAAGACTCAGAAGGGAACAGAATTGCATTATATCAAACTAAATAATGACGACAGAAAAAACCTTCGCTAACATCCCTCCAAACAGCCTCAGCCCCTATACCAAAAGCACTCCATCAATCATCTTACCGGGAGATTTTGCATTACGAGGTGTTGGCCGGCACCTGCTGTTGAAGGGTGTGGACGGGGGATTCCTTTTAGGGGCAGAAGTAGCGGTGTGAGGGAGAATTAAGGGGTCAACATGCTCCGGAATCCGGCCTGCACAAGGCTTTTGCCGTTGACCGCAACCCTTAGAAAGGCATAATGGTGGAAGAGAACTTATTAACTGAATAATAATAATTAAGATACAGCTACTAAGACTATAAATTTCATATTTACAACTCAATTCTAAATCAATAAAAATGACAACAGCAGAGGTAGCGAACCAATTGGTAGAACTTTGTCGCCAAGGAAAAATTGACGAAGTACATGAAACTTTGTTTGCGGATGATGCACAAAGCATTGAAGCAAACGAGACGATGGGGCCTAAAGTTGTAACAGGCTTGGATGCCATCAAAGAAAAAGCAATTGCATTTCAATCAGGAGTTGAAGAATTCCACAGTGCGACAATTTCTGACCCAATTGTAGCAGGAAATAGTTTTGCAATTACATGGGCGATGGATGCCACGTTCAAAGGAAGTGGAAGAATGGTGATTGAAGAAGTTTGTACTTATCAAGTTAAAGACGGTAAGATTACCCTAGAGCAGTTCTTCTATTAATCTCAAGACGTACAAAACCGAGAGTCAAAGAATGATTACGCATTATTCTTTGACTTTTGGTGTGGTTGACAATGACCGCAGCCAACTTTATATTTTGTGTACGTCGGACTTAATGTTCAAAATTAGGCTGTTAGAATCGCTTTACTTGGGTTCTAACTTGAAGCAATTCCATTACACTGGTACTAGCTAACTATTTATTTCTATATTTAGATTCAGTTCCGGGGATGTACAAACAACAATACTCTTCCTGAACAAAGCCCGTTTGTTTGCATTCAGCTTAAACAACGACTTTCAAAAAATTGAGACAGAAAACGACAATCAAAAAGCAATAATAGCTTTTTTAAAACTCTCACAATGAAGCAAACAACAACATTAGGACAAAGTACTCTACAAGTCAATAGGATTGGACTTGGTTGCATGGGAATGTCAGAGTTTTATGGCTCTTTTAACGAAGATGAATCCATTAATACTTTACATCAAGCCATCGAATTAGGAGTAAATTTTTTCGACACAGCCGACATGTATGGTTGGGGCGAGAATGAACGATTATTAGGAAGAGCATTCAAAGGACGATGGAGTGAGGTAGTGTTAGCAACTAAGTTTGCTGTAATGCGCGGCCCCAATGGCGAATTCCTTGGGCTTAACGGTAAGCCTGAATATATAAAACAAGCTTGTGAACAAAGTCTTCAAAATTTAGGAGTTGATGCAATCGATTTGTATTACATGCATCGTAAAGATCCGAAAGTAGAAATTGAAGAAATTGTTGGTACAATGAGCGACTTGGTAAAGCAAGGAAAGGTAAAGCACTTAGGCATTTGTGAAGCGAATGTTGAAATGATTCGTAAGGCACATGCCGTTCACCCGCTTACTGCCGTGCAAAACGAGTATTCTTTGTGGAGCCGAGAACCTGAACAAGAGATTTTGGATGTGTGTCAAGAACTCGGAATCACCTTTGTCGCTTACAGCCCACTTGGGCGAGGGTTCTTAACAGGGGCAATCAAAAGTAGAGCAGATTTAGAAGCAAATGATTGGCGACTAACACTTCCTCGATTTACAGAAGAAGCGATAAAGGAAAATATAAAATTTGTTGAGGTTGTGGAACAAATAGCGCAAGAAAAAAATGTTTCCAAAGCACAAGTCGCTCTTGCTTGGGTTCTTTGTCAAAACGACGAAATCGTGACTATTCCCGGTACTAGAAAAGTTCACCGTCTTGAAGAGAATTTAGGTGCATTTAATGTAGAATTAACTAAAACCGATTTGGCAACAATTCAAAATTCTATGCCTACACAAACAATTGGAACTCGTTATTAATAATTTGAGGGCCTAGGTATTATCTCCTTCGTTTATTTAAGCTAATTCCATTTCTCTCTGGGAAGATCTGAAGAAGACAATTAAGGGAAAGACCGCTTTTGAACGTAATGCCTAAGTTAAAATGTTGAAAAATAACTGTTATACTTTTAATTGAATTCTTCAAGCTAACGAAATTGAGAATTCTTGGTTGTGGACACTAAAAGCGAATTAAAAACACCGAACCGTTAATTGCACCATTAAGCAAATTGACTGTTTCATGGTTAAAGGTAGCTTAGCACTTCTTTTCAAATTATTAATGATAAACAGCTTATTTCACATCGAAATCGCCAATTTTTTGTGGCCGTAAAACGTCAGAGCATGAAAAAACTCAAAGTGAAAGACTTTTGAATTCTGAATTTAAATATTTCTTCGAGAAGTATCTGAATATTTCAAAGAGTATATTTAGTTTTTTCACAGAATGATGATAAATGAAAGACCTACTAGCCATAATAATCATTGAAAGACAGACACTTTTTCGCGGTCTGACAATTTCGTTTTTATTAATTTTGCCTTTTACATTTCTGCCGACAATTATTAGTAATGGCTGGACAATTCAACCAATAATTGAAAGAATACCCGACTCGACATTTTATTCATTTGAATTTTCATTTATTGTGGTTGTAGCTTCTATTATTCAAAATTACAATAACCTTGTTGTCAGAAAAAAAATATTCGACAGGCCAGCATTTAAAAAACTTGACTTTTATGGCCGCTTTTACGGTTTAGGCAGTATTGTAAATGAACTTGAGACTTTTCTTTTAGGCAAAGTTGACAACTACTATTTCAGACTAAATATTATTGACCCTGACCTAAAGAAATTCAAAGTTCAAATAACACCACTAATTGACTATACAGACAATGAAGAACTGAAAGAAAAGTTGAAAAAAGAATATAATTTTAAAGAAGACTTGTTGTTATGCCAAGTTACTACCCTCACCGATAATGACCTTAAAAACGAAAATATACTATGGGATAAATTATTATATTTGGACAAACTATTAGCGGAATTAGGGGCAATAAAACTTAAAGTTGACGAAGATGAACTTTAAACATAAGACAGAAAGCCGACTACCTAATAAGTAACCCTTCGCAATTTCACCCTTACGATCTCACATAACCGTGCTTGATACGCACGCATCACACGGCTCTTTAGAAATGTTTGTGCCGTTTAAAAATAGCATTTCCTCGTGAAGGAATAGCAAAACCACTTGGTTTGTTGCCCGTGTACCAATAATTGCTGCTACTCTTTCATCTTGCACCCTAGCCAATTGATGGCAGCTCCCGTGAATTTCTTGTACTTCTTCTTGCACCATTTCACTTCATTACGCTGAAATTGATATGGGCATAAATCTTTAACATGCTGCTGTGGGCAAACTTCCCGTAATACGTAATCCAATCTCTTACTTTTATATTTAATAGTGCAAATAGGTTATTCTGGAGCACTTTGACCCCTGTAAGCATAAATCTTCAGTAGATCAGTTTTGAATAAAACAAGTGGGTCAGAATAGTGTGAAATCTCCATGAATGGTGAAATCCCTGACAACTTTTAGCAATTGGAATGCTGACATCTATTAAATGAACTTTGCATCCTGTATATTAGACGTAGCACTATAGCCCAATACAGAAATCAGGAGATTGGATACTTTGCTTTGCAGGGCGTTGGCTCAACCCAATTAGGATGCGAAACGAAATTGAAACAGAAAAACTACTGGCAAAACTCAAAACCCGGAAACATAAATACCTAGAAACAGACGCTTCACACTCAAAACGAGGCATTTTAAGCCTCTACATCGCACCCTAATTTTGCTCTCAAAAAATAACCGCCTAAAAATGTACTGCCTAAATCAGTCCAAAACTTCAAAAACAGCCTTCTTGAAGGGGCGAAAAATGAATCGTTTCACAGACTGCTGTTAGCTACAACCCACTGTTTGCAGTGAGAGTAAAGATCTCTACCTTTGAGTATGCAGGATAAGAAGCTATACATAATAAGTGGTTGCAATGGAGCTGGAAAGACTACAGCCTCATTCAACATTCTGCCTGATCTTCTTAATTGTAAAGAGTTCGTAAACGCTGACGAAATTGCTAGTGGACTTTCACCATTTCAGCCGGAAAAAGTTTCAATTGAAGCCGGAAGATTGATGCTCAAACGAATTGAAGAGTTAATAAACTCAAACCAAGACTTTTCCTTTGAAACAACTCTTTCTACAAAGTCATTCATCAATACAATAGAAAAAGCAAAGTCTAAAGGTTACTATATCACGCTAATTTTCTTTTGGCTTGAATCGGTAGAATTAGCAAAAGATAGGGTTCAAAAAAGAGTATTGGAAGGAGGCCATAATATTGAACCAGATGTTATTGAAAGAAGATATAAAGCTGGAATTAAAAATCTTTTTCATAGGTATTCTAACAGAGTTGATTCTTTGCTAATCTTTGATAACTCTAAACCTGAATCAGAATTGATCGCAGAAAAAGAAATTGAAACCGAAAATTTCACAATACATAATTCTCAAAAGTTCAACAAATTAATAACAATTTCCAATGAGCAACGATGAGAGAGAAATTCTAAAGGAGAAAATTAAACGAGCAATAAAAATATCTTCTCAAAAACTAATTGAGAAAAAGAAAGCTCTAGGTCAAACACTTGTAATAAGCGAAGATGGAAAAATTAGAATAATTGAGCCTTAAATATAAAAAGGCCAACTGCTAATCGAGTAACCTTACGCAATCTCACCCCTACGATCTCACATAACCGTGCTTGATACGCTCGCATCACACGGCTCTACAGCAATAGGTTTTCCACTTAAAAATAGCGCTTCCTCGTGATTGGTTAGGAACACCAATAGATTTGTTGCCAGTGTATAAAAGGAATGGGGTTATTTTAATACTTCTCCGTAAACTTATTGGGGTAGTTATAAAAAACTACAGAGTGCCTATTTTATTTATTCTATAAATGGGGAGTGGATACTTATCAAATCACAATATGGGTGATTAAGCCAATAATACGTGCTATCTAACCAATAATACAAACGTTCAAGTCAATAATATATGCTATCTAACTAATAATACGAACGTTCAACTCAATAATACGTGTTATCTAACCGATAATACGAACGTTCAAGCCAATAATACGTGCTATCTAACCAATAATACGAACGTTCAAGCCAATAATATGGGTGATCAAGTCAATAATACATGCTATCTAACCAATAATACGAACGTTCAGCTCAATAATATGGGTGATCAAGCCAATAATACGTGCTATCTAACCAATAATACGAATGTTCAACTCAATAATATGGGTGATCAAGCCAATAATACGTGTTATCTAACCAGTAATACGAACGTTCAAGCCAATAATTAGAAAACTGTTTTATCTGCGATGTTTCCTTTTTTTCCTGATAGAGATCAGTTTGCTACATTAGATTTTCAAAGTTAGCTGCTTTTCTAACTTACCAAATCCCTGAAAATTCCCTTCCTTAATGCGCCTCCAGCCAATTACTTCCAACTCCGGCTTCCGCATTTAACGGTACAGTAGTAGGCATGGCGTGTGCCATTTCCCAGGTGACCAACTCCTTCATTTTATCCACTTCTGTTTCCATAACTTCAAACACCAATTCGTCATGAACTTGCATAATCATTCGGCTTTTCAAGCCTTCTGCTTTCATCCGTTTCCAAATGTTAATCATGGCGACTTTAATCAGGTCAGCAGCCGAGCCTTGGATGGGTGCATTAATGGCGTTACGCTCGGCATAACCACGTACTGTTGCGTTCGCCGAATTGATGTCACGGATGTATCGCCTTCTACCCATCAACGTCTCAACAAACCCTTGTTCCTTAGCCTTGGCTATCGTCTCTTCCATGTACGCTTTAATTCGTGGATAGGTCGCAAAATAGTTGTTGATTAATTCATTGGCCTCCGCACGTGGGATGCCTAATCGTTGCGATAAGCCAAATCCGGAAATCCCGTAGATAATACCAAAGTTGACCGTCTTGGCATTCCGCCGCAACTCTGCTGTCACTTCCCCTGGGTTGACATGATACACCCGGGCTGCTGTAGCCGTGTGAATATCCATGCCCTGTTTGAATGCTTCCCGCATAGCCGGGTCGCCACTGATTTCGGCTATCAGACGCAACTCTATCTGGCTATAATCCGCAGAAAGCAATACAGAACCTTCCATGCCTGAAACAAACGCCTTACGAACTTCTCGACCTTGATCAGTCTTCACCGGGATGTTTTGCAAATTCGGATTCTGACTGCTCAAACGCCCTGTTGCTGCAACTGCCTGATGATAATTGGTATGTACACGACCTGTTTTCGGGTTAATCATTCCGGGTAATGCGTCCACATAGGTGGACTTTAGCTTCTGAACCCCTCGGTATTCCAGTACTTGCTGTGCTATCGGATGTTGAACTGCCAAGGCGCTCAACACTTCTTCATCGGTTTTGTACTGCCCGGTTTTCGTCTTCTTTGCCTTCGGATCCAACTTCAACAATTCAAACAAAACCTCCCCCAATTGTTTGGGCGAACCAATGTTGAACGTTGTTCCCGCCAAGCGGTAGATGGCCTGTTCAAGTTCCAGCGATTGCTTTTCTAACACCAGAGAAAACTCTGCCAACGCCTGAGTGTCAATAGCCACTCCGGTTAGTTCAATATCCGAAAGCACCCGAACCAATGGCATTTCAACTTGCTTGAATAGCGCATCAACCCCGTTTTGAGGCAATAGAGGCGCAAAATGCTGATACAACTGCCAAGTAATGTCGGCATCTTCTCCGGCATATTGCGCTACAAGTTCCGGCGCTACATCCGCCATGCTGCCCTGGTCTTTTCCTTTTTTCCCGATTAGCTCGGTAATGGAAATGGGCGAATACCCTAAATAAGTTTCGGATAGAAAATCCATACCATGGCGCAAATCCGGTTCTAACAGGTAATGCGCTATCATCGTGTCGAAAAGAGACCCTTTCACTTCAACACCTTGACAGGCCAGCACCTGCAAATCGAACTTAATGTTTTGGCCGACTTTGAGGATATTTTCAGATTCCAACACTGGCCTAAGCAATTCCAGCACTTCTCCGAGTGGAAGTTCATTGCCCGGAATGCTTACATACCACGCCTTTCCCTTTTCGAAGCAAAAAGACAAACCAACCAAAGCACAAGTATGTGGATCGAGGCTACTGGTTTCAGTATCGAAACAAAAGGTTGGCTGTTGAAGCAGTAAATCCACAAGCTGTTTTATCGCTGATTGGGATTGAACTAACAGGTATGTCGCGTTAGTGTCCTTCCAAGTAAGCAATGTTGCGGGCAAAGGCACTACTTCGTTGTCAACAGCAGGAGTAACCACTTCTGTAACCTGACCAAAAAGATCGGTTTGCACAGACGCCGTCTCTCCCAGAATTCGTCTCGACAAGGTTCTGAACTCAAGCTCCATAAGTAGCGGTTTCATGAGAACAGCATCGGGTTGCTCCAGTACCAATTGTGCTTCATCCACTTCCACGGGCACTGCGGTATCTATGGTAGCCAATTGTTTAGATAGCAGCCCCTGAGCTGCAAAGGCTTCTACATTTTCCTTCTGTTTTCCCTTCAACTCATGCGAATTCGCGATGATGCCTTCCACACTGCCATACTTAGCAATGAGCGCCTTCGCTGTTTTCTCTCCGATGCCAGGAATGCCGGGAATATTGTCAGAAGCATCTCCCCAAAGTCCGAGGATGTCGATAACCTGGTCTGGGCGTTCAATCTCCCACTTCGACAAAATTTCAGGAACGCCGAGAATTTCAATGCCATTTCCCATTCGAGCAGGCTTGTAAATAAATACTCGCTCGCGAACTAACTGCCCGAAATCCTTATCGGGAGTCATCATGAACACCGTGTAGCCTTTGTCTGCATACTTCCAGGCAAGCGTCCCTATGATGTCGTCCGCTTCATAACCCTCCATCATCAGCAAGGGAATGCGCCAAGCTTCAATCAACCTGATGATATACGGAATGGCCGAGCGCAAACTTTCTGGCATTTCCTCCCGATGGCCTTTATACGCCTCAAAAACCTCATGGCGTTTCGTAGGCTTGTCGGTATCAAAAACCACTGCCAGGTGGGTTGGCTTTTCCCGTTGCAATAAATCCAGTAAGGTGCTGGCAAAACCAAAAACAGCAGAAGTGTCAAGTCCGGTGGAGGTAACCCTGGGATTGTTGCTGAAGGCAAAGTAGGCGCGATACATGAGTGCCATGCCATCCAGCAAAAAAAGCTTGCGGTCGTTCATGCTGCAATATCTGAATTCGCTCTCATGGCTGACCTCAGATTCTTTTTTCACCAACGAGAAATGCCGCTATTTTTCTGATATTCCAAGATTAAACTCAGGTGCTATAAGAGCTTTACTTCGTGAAATCCTTACGGAAAAGTTTGTTTAGCATTGATTTTTCAACCTCATTTTGACCACTTAGTACGCAGATTTTATAATGCTCTGCTTGAAGTAGAAACAAAAAAACCGCCCAAAGGCGGTTAAAAAGTACGTTTACAGCAAAAGGTCAATAAAGGTCAACCCCTATTATGGACAATTTTCTCAAAAACAACCTGTCGGTTATTTGATATGGGGTATAATTGTAAAGTCAAACCCCGGGACTACTTCTACTGACCGATTTACTTTACTGATTTTACGGGGGAGACACATTCAATAGGATTCAAATCCTTCAACGGAATTGCGCGAAGCTCCCACCAGGGAGGGGGCTCCAAAAGAGGTTACGCTGTGAAAGCAGCAATGTGGTGCTTCGCGCTTCCGTTGTTAAAAAGCGCTTTACCTTCCGTCAACTATCCTTACAGGAAGCACTAAAGTGCCTGATAGATTAGCTAGTATCCCACCCCATTGCAACCCTATTCCGAACCCTGCAAGTATCGCTTTGTCGGGAAGTTTTACTTTTTGAGCATGCGTACTCAGCAGCAATGGAATGGAGGCCGGACCCGTATTTCCATATCCATCTGCTTCGAAAGGAATCTGTTCTTGATTTAGGCCGAGTTTTTTTGCGATATATTGAAGAATAAACGCATTCGCTTGGTGAAGGGCAAAAAGAGGGATGCTTTTCAATTCTCTTCCTTCAAAATCGCAAAGCTCTTGAAGCAATTCCGGCACTCGATGGATGCTGAATTGAAAGACTTCCATGCCTTCCATCCTGAGCTTTCCGTCTTCACCGGAACACAAAGCAGGTTCACCACTTCCATCGTGGTGCAAGGCAAACGTTAGCTCTTGATTTCCGGCCTCTAAAAGTGTGGCGGTGCCGGCGTCTCCAAACAACATCGCAAGGCTTTGATCGCCGGGGTGGATAAGCCTTGAATTAGCCTCGCCTGCCAGCACCAGCACTTTTTGCGCTGCACCCGACTGAATAAGCAACGAGGCCTGAAAAAGCCCTTGAATGTACCCTGCGCAACCAGAGGCTAAATCAAAGACTACGGCCTGTGTTTTTAAGTTTAATTGATTAGCCAGTCTTGCGGCACCATAAGGCATGTTCCGCTCAGGACTTTGGCTGACCCAGACTAAGGCATCAACGCTTTCTCCGGTAAGGTTAACTGCATCGAGTACATCTCGAGCTGCCGATAAGCTTAGCGACTCTGACGACTGTTGTTCACCCACTACCCGAACTGAATGAATGCCTGTGGCTCTGGTTATGCGGGCAGTCTCTGGAGTTTCAGCAAAAATCAATTGCCGGAAGGGCACACTCGCGCCAATCGCTCGAATGCTGATGCCGGGAATTTTTACAATCATACGCTAACAAGCGAGTAGAGATCAGCAACTGTCTTCGCTGCTTTTACCTCTGAAGCCTTTAGTTTTCGTTGATAGTCACGGTCAGCCATAGCTACAAAGACAAGCATCGACATAGAATCCCAAAGCGGAATTTCAGCCAATAACCGATCTTCACTTAAATAATCGACATCTTCATTAACAATGTCTGAGAGTTTCAAGATAAAGTTTTCCATCATTCAACTTTCAAGGCGGGTACACCAAGCCACATCTCATCATCCCGCATAGAACTCATCAACACAGAGCCCGCAGCAAGCACATTGTTACTTCCAATGGTTCGACTTTGCAATACTGTTGAATTAACTCCAAAAAGGTTATGATTGCCAATAGTTACATGGCCTGATATACAAACTGTAGGATTAAACACATTGTAATCGCCAATTACAACATCATGTCCAATAGTGATTTTGGTATTAAACACGTTGAAATTCCCGATAAAAATACCTGTAGTGAAGGAGCAGTGAGAGGCAATCAGATTTCCAACTCCAATCTGCCAATTTAATTCACTATGCACCACCGTTGGATGAATCAAATTAGGAAAAAACCTTCCGGGATTTATTTGAGCAATTACTTTTCCTCTAGCCGCTGGAGTTCCAATACCAACAGCAATGGCAACGGCCTCAGATAAAGAACGAAGTGCCTCTATGGGCCCCAAATAAGGAATATTAAACGACGTTGGGTCTTCTTTAACTTGATCATCTAAAAAGCCGACAATCTTCCATTGAGGTTGAACAACATTGATTTGGTTAATCAGTAAAGCCATCTCTCGGCCTAATCCTCCAAAACCTACAATGACGATTGGTTGCATAATTATGCCTAATTAATGGCGGTCACCCGTAGGCTCGTCAAGAAAATAGTAATAATAAAGCACGCCATTCGATTTATTCAGGCATTTCCATCCAGACTTTTCATATAAGCCACGCGCTACTTTATTCTCTTCATATACTGAAAGCCGTGTGTAGCGGTATCCGCGATTTTTTGCCTCTTTCATAAAAGCATTCATTAGGGCCGATCCAACCCCTTTAATCCCTGTAGTTGGGTCAGCAGCGATGCCAACAAGAGAAATACCCATGCCCTCCGGTTCGTTAAACTGAACCACTGATTGTGGCTTTTTTCTTCCTAAAAGAAGCTGGATGCGCGACTTAATGTTGCGAATAAATTGTGGATGAAAAAAAATAGCCGGATGAGAGAGAATTGAAATCACACCGGTTGTTAACAACTTTTTATTAAGGTCAGCATCATAACCTAATTGTGCTCCAACTAGATAACCAACTTGGCGGTCAGAATAATATGCGCAAAAGGCCACAGCTCTGGGGTCTTCTAAGAACCACTTTAGAAACCTATAAACATACATTTTGCCTAAAGCTGCATTCATATAGCCTTTGAACGCTTTCAAATGAACCTCAACTACCGCATGCAAGTCGGTTTCTCGAAGGGCTAATACTTCAACCATTGATTCTGTTTGAGTCACAACTTACGATTTATTCGGAAGCAATCTGGCTTCCTACTATTTAATGATTGCACCTAATGTTGCGAAAATAATGCGTATGTCGGTGGCCAAGTTGGCCTTATTAACATACTCCAGGTTGATGCGAAGTTTCTCTGGCATTACCTCATCGATATAGAATTGCTCGGGGTTTTCAGCTTTCTCCAGCAAATCATTTTCATTTCGATAGCGTATTGAGGCAAAATCAGATATGCCCGGGCGAACGCTAAGCACCTTAAGCTGCTCAGCATTGTACATATTTACGTACTTCCTTACCTCAGGACGAGGCCCAACAACCGACATCTCACCCAAAAACACGTTGATAAGTTGTGGAATCTCGTCGAGCTTATACTTTCGGATAACGTATCCAGACGAAGTAATACGTGGGTCGCGTCCGCCAACTGTAAGTAGCCCGCTCTTATCTGAACCAACTCGCATACTACGAAACTTATAAAGCCAAAAGTCTTTGCCATCTCTTCCAACACGTTGTTGCTTGTAGAAAACCGGCCCCTGCGAATCGAGCTTAATCCAGATAGCAAGGAAAACGAAAATCGGGCTTAAGACTATCAAAAATACCAGTGAAAACAACCAGTCAAAAACACGTTTCAACATGCTTATTGGATTGACGCGTACGCTTCTTCAACAACAGCAGCAATGTAATTGAGTTGCTCCTCTGTAAGCTGAGGGTATATAGGTAGCGATATTTCTCTTGAAAAATTATCATACGCTACCGGATAATCAGCTATCATGTATCCCTGACCCTTGAAGAACGTCAGCATGGGCATCGGAATAAAATGAACATTGACAGAAACCCCTTTCTCAGAAACATACTCTATCATTTTATCTCTCTGCTCCTCTGAAATGCCTATTATTCTCAAAGCATATAAATGGAATGAGCTAGTTCGAAAATCGTCTTGCCCTGGAGGCAACTGAGCCCACGGTTTTTCGCTAAATAAGCGTGCATAAGTATCAAATACTCGACGTCGTTCCAACAACAAAAGATCGTTGTATTTACGAAGCTGGATTAGCCCTATTGCAGCACAAACATCTGGCATGTTTACTTTAATTCCAGCATTAACAATGTCATATCTCCAACCTCCGCCCCCTGCCTGGCTCTTTGAAAAAGCATCTTTAGTTTGGCCATTTAAACCAAAAACCTTGAGGTATCGGTAAACCTCATTATTATCAAAAGGCTTAGGCAAGCAAAAGCAAATAGCACCACCTTCTGATGTAGTCACATTTTTTACAGCATGAAAAGAGAAAATTGTGATGTCAACCTGAGTACCAGTTCGCCTTCCCTTATACATTGCACCGATAGAATGTGCAGCGTCAGAAATAACCAGAATTCGCCCAAGTTTAGCCTGAAGCTCATTGCCAGCAATAAACATTTCTTTCACTTCCTCATCATTCACCAATTCCATCATGGCATCATAATCACATGGCCAACCGGCAATATCAACAGGCATAATCGCCTTGGTTCGGGGAGTAATTGCTTTTTTAATATTGGCAACTGTGGCGTTAAAATCAATACCAGTATCCACCATTACGGGCTTAGCCCCGGCATGATGTACCGTAAGTGCAGTAGCTGAGTAAGTATAGGCTGGGACAATAACCTCGTCGCCGACGCCAATTCCCCACCATTTCAAAATCAAAGCAGCTCCAGATGTCCATGAATTCACACACATCGCTGCCTCTGCACCAGTATATTTCATCACTTCTTCCTCCAATGCCTTCACTCGAGGACCGGAGGTAATCCATCCTGATTTCAGGCAATCGGTAACTTCCTGAATTACATCTTCGTCGATGTATGGCGGCGAAAAGGGTATTTTCATCATGATTGAAATTTATTTTTTGGGGTTAAGAATCCATTAAATGTTCCTCGTCCGTAAGAAAAATGAAAACGAGGAAACAAGAAAAAACACTGAAGGCCTATCAGGCGCTTCTCTTTTAAAACTATTCGGATTGATTCAAGCAATGACAGCATCAGATAGAAAACTATTCCAGAGAAATAAATCCACACCAACCAATCTGGAAGTAATTCCTGCCAACCGATAACACCTACCAATGGCAATAAACAAACATAAACAAAGAAGAAAAAAGGAATCAAATGATGGATTCTCATACTTTTTGGAAAATACCGAAAAGAGTATGCATTCCACTTTCCATTGGTATATGCATACTTCATGAGCCCACTTATCGTGCTTTTACCTTGATAGATAAATCCTGTTTTTCCAGTCAAAAATAAACGGTGTCCTGCATCTGTTAATCGTTGATTCATGTCATTATCCTGATTCCTGATTAAGGTCTCGTTATAACCGCCTACTTTCAACAACGCCTCACGCTTAAAAACTGCATAAGGTATTGACACCGCGTAACCTTCTTGCATAGTTCGGAATGAACTTCCTGACACCCCAAATACTGACATACTTGTCCAGTAACATAAGCGTGCTTCGTCATTTCTAAACTGTGTTTGCTCGCGAATAACACCACTACAACCCGCTGATTCGGTGCGTATCAATTCCTCTAAACAAACTTTGAGGTAATTTTTTTCATATATAGTATGTGCTCCTAATATGGCTACATAAGTGGCGTTAGTGGCGTTTAATCCAATATTAAATGCGTAAGGTGTTTTTCTTTTTTCATTAATTAATAAATGAACATTGGAATATTTCTTTTGTATGCTTTTAACGATAGGGGCGGTTTTGTCTTCCGACCTTCCATCAATAATATAAATGGAAAGTTCAAAACCCGTTTGGTCTTGTTGTAAAAGAGAATGTATAACCTGCTCAATAACTTTTTCTTCGTTAAGTGCTGGCATAATCACGGCGATACTAGTCATGATTTCTGTTGGTCTTTGATAATGTTACAGACTTCCAAGATTTGATTTTGAGTCATTGCACTTCCTGAAGGCAGGCATAGGCATTGATTGAAAAGTGTTTCTGAAACGTCATTGACATAATTTGGAGCGCCATTAAATGCTTTCTGTAAGTGCAAAGGCTTCCATACAGGTCTGCTCTCAATTTGAGCAACTTTAAGCTTATCATACAAAGAATTCCAGCCGCCCTGATTTAATTTTATTATGGTCAACCATCTATTAGAAATTGTCCCTGCCCTTTCTTCAGTAAATGAAATCTGCTCTAAAGGCGTTAACTGGTTTCGGTATTCTGAAAATATCGCTCTTCGGCGAGCTACCCTTTCCTCTAATACTGACAATTGCCCTATACCGATAGCCGCAAGAATATTGCTCAACCGATAATTATATCCAACTTCTTCATGCTCATAATATGGGAAAGGCATTTTGGCTTGTGTAGAAAGGTAGCGTACCCGCTTTGCAATGGACTCCTCCTTACACAATAGCGCCCCACCACTCGAAGTAGTGATTATCTTATTTCCATTGAAGGAAAGAACCCCTATTTGTCCGAATGTTCCTACATGAATGCCCTGATAAGTAGCACCTAAAGCATCGGCTGCATCTTCAAGAACCGGAACGTCGTACTTTTTTGCTAATTGTAAAATTTCATCAATCATTGCAGGCATGCCGTAAGCATGCACCAATACTATTGCTTTAACTTGTTTCCCTTTGGCTTTTCTTTCTTTGAGTGCTTTTTCTAACAGCTCAGGATCCATGTTCCAGGTTTCTGGCTCGCTATCAATGAAGACCGGTGTGGCTCCCAAAAAAGTAATAGGTGACGCTGATGCTACAAAAGAAAATGATGGGGTGATTACTTCATCCCCAGTACTTACTCCTAACAATCGTAGTCCTAGATGGATAGCTGCAGTTCCAGATGATACACCGACAGCATAAGGGGATTGGGTTACTTCTGCAAGAGCAAGCTCAAACCTGTCTAAGTGAGGGCCTAGAGGTGCAATCCAATTTGAAAGAAGTGCCTCTTGCAGTAGCTCAGCTTCTCTTTCACCTAAATGTGGCGGAGACAGATATATCATTTATGTAAAATCACTAATCGATTTATAAATCAGCGTGCAATATTAAGCAAGCCAACTCGATAAATTCCTGTTCTGTTAACTTGTTTCCCCATTAAATGTTGACACTTCATGCTTTATCTGGCGTTCGATTTAATCTTCTGAATTACCTTTAAATATTTCAGAGGTTGCATCAGACTTGGCATTAACTCCTTGTTTGGTTACTACTGTAGCCACTGTCTTAAAAAGAATTTGAAGGTCTAAAGTCAAGCTTACATGCTCTGAGTAAAAAACATCGAAGGCAAACTTTTCTTTCCAACTTAACGCATTTCTGCCATTTACTTGAGCTAATCCTGTAATCCCTGGTTTTACCTGATGCCGTTTACGTTGTTCGTCGTTGTACAATTGCAAATATTGGATTAGAAGAGGTCTTGGCCCAACTAAACTCATTTCCCCTTTGAGTATATTAACAAGTTGAGGAAGCTCGTCTAATGAGTATTTTCTTGCCCATTGACCAATCCTACTTAATCGCTCATTATCTGGAAGCAAGTTGCCATCAGCATCTTTAGAATCTGACATGGTCTTCAGTTTATAAAGAGAGAAAATACGTTCTTTATAACCAGGTCTTTTTTGAACAAAAAATGGATTTGCACCAGTACTTACCCAAATAAGCCCGGATACCAAAACGATAACCGGGCTTAACAAAATAAGTAAAGCAAATGCAATGATTCGGTCCAACAACCCTTTGAAAAGTCGCTGGTAAATCATGATTTATGCTAATACTTGAAGAAAATGCTGACTGATATACTTAAGCTGCTCTTCATCCATTTCTGTATGCATAGGCAAAGAAATAACTCCAGCGCACAGGCGTTCTGTAACAGGAAATTCTCCTTCCATTAGGTAAGCCTTTTGTTTATGAAGCGGAACGGGATAATAGACCATGCTTGGAACGCCCACTTCTGCAAGTTTAGCACGTATTGTTTCTCTTTCAACGCCTTCTTCTAGTAACAAGGTGTATTGGTGAAAAACATGTGTTGATTGTGCAAAGCGAACTGGCGTTTTTACTTTAGGATGATTTGCGAATGCCTCGTCATAATAGTCTGCGGCGCTGTTTCTTGCCGCTGCATATTGATCCAATCGATTAAGCTTAACGTCTAATATTGCAGCCTGAATGGTGTCAAGTCGAGAGTTTACCCCTACTTCGTCATGGTAATATTGAATAGATTGTCCGTGGTTGGCAACCATTCTTATTTTCTTCGCTAACTCATCATCGTTAGTGAAGATTGCACCACCGTCGCCGTAACAACCTAAATTTTTAGATGGGAAAAAAGAAGTTGTTCCTATTGTTCCCATAGTGCCGGCTTGTGCTGTTCGGCCATCAGGATACGTGTAAACCGCGCCAATAGCCTGCGCTGTATCTTCAATGACATACAAACCATGTTCTTCTGCGATAGCTAATATTGGTGCCATATCAGCACACTGCCCGAACAAATGAACAGGCACTATTGCTTTCGTTTTACTCGTAATTGCCTGTTTAATGGCATCCGGGTCGATAGTAAAATGCTCAGGATGAACATCTACCAATACGGGCTTTAATCCTAATAAAGCTATTACCTCAGCAGTAGCAACATAAGTAAAACTTGCGGTAATCACTTCGTCACCGGGCTTTAGCCCTAATGCCATCATCGCAATTTGAAGCGCGTCGGTTCCATTTGCACAACCAATTACATGATGAGCACCTGAGTATTCAGCGAGATGCTCTTCAAAACGCTTTACTGCAGGCCCTTTAATGAAGGCTGCGGTATCCAAAACTTCTTGAATTGCCGAATCTATCTCAGGTTTCATGTTCTGGTATTGGGTGACCAGATCCACCATTTGGAGTTTTTTCATATTCTAGTTTAGCATCTTAGCCCTTCTTGGACTCAAAATTAGGACTGTGAGGTTTTACAAAAAACTTATTGCCATAATAATTCAAAATTGAAAACCCACCAAAAAGTTGTTTGGGGGCAGTGTACCTATATAGATGGAAAATGGTTAACCTACCACATGAAAATTTACTCTCCACTTAAAGCTAAACTTGAACTTTTTTTACACTGTTATCGGTCAGCAAATACTGGTCGCCACTTTCCGGGCAAGTTGCTTTTCCTTCAGCATCAAAATCCAATCGATGTCCATACTCAGACATCCACCCAATCTGCCGAGCGGGATTTCCTACCAATAAGGCATAAGCAGGAACATTCTTAGTTACCACTGCACCTGCACCTATAAATGCAAATTCACCAATATCATGTCCGCAAACAATGGTTGCATTCGCTCCAATACTTGCGCCTTTACCTACATGGGTGCGGGCATATTGCCCACGTCTATTAACCCCAGAACGTGGGTTGGTAACATTGGTAAAAACCATGGAAGGGCCCAAAAAAACGTCATCATCACAAATAACTCCAGTGTAAATAGAGACGTTGTTTTGAACTTTTACATTGTTTCCAAGAACTACTTCAGGCGAAATCACAACATTTTGCCCGAGATTACAGTTCTTTCCAAGCTTGCAATTCGACATAACATGCGAAAAGTGCCAAATTTTAGTTCCAGCACCAATTTCACAGCCTTCATCTATCACTGCAGTTTCATGTGCAAAGTATTCTTTCATTGATTTTTATTTGTTTCAATCTCAGTTAGCAGTACGCCTTCTAAGTTTTTTCCAAGAATTTTAAAATCGTATTGGCTAAGAGCAAGCTTTCTCCCTCTTTTTCCTAATACATCTCTTTCTTCCTTATTCATATTTGCTAAATCAAGAAGCGCATTCGCAATAGCTTCGGGTTGATTTGAGGGAATTGTATATCCACATCTAGCCTCATTAACAGGATTTTGTTCTTGATTATAACCAAAAACAATTGGTTTAGATGCTGCTAAATATTCATGAAGCTTATTCAAACTCATTCCCCAACGATACAATGGCGAATCCATAACACTTGCGTATAAAACATCTGCGTTTGCATATAATGCTGGCAAGCTGCTACGACCTACTGAGTGATGGAAGCTTACATTTTCTAAGGCCAACTTTTTCGCTAGCTCTTTCAAGGCTTTTGCTTTAACTCCATTTCCAACCATATAAAGATGAATTGGTGCTTGTTTATCCTGAAGCAACTTCATTGCATGAAGTAAAAATTCCAGATTATAAACATTTCCAAATGAACCGGCATTTAAAACCTTAAGCTTCTGATCTTTTCTGCTTAAAAAATCGAGTGTTTTATTCTGTGGTAACGAAATAAATTCTCCTGTAATGTGGTTGCAGTCAACCCCGTTAGGAATACGAATTATTCTTTCTATTGTTACGCCAATAGTTAAACTAAGAATATACTCGTGGGCTTTTGGAAATAATACAATAATTCGATTAGAGTTTTTATAAACATACTTCTCTATACAAGACAATATCAAAACTATTGGATGGTAATCTGATTTTCCTAACGCTCTTAATGTTTCCGGCCATAAATCTCTTATTTCTGATACAAACGGCACCTGAAACCGTTTAGCTATTTTAGCCGATATATAAGGAGTTAATAAATGAAATGATGACCCCAATATGATATCTGGCTTTTGAAATGCATCATAGTTAAATGTTCTTATCCTATTCGTATAATCAAGTATGTTTAGGTATCTCTTCCAGTTATTTTTGGTATAGGGAAAAGTTTTAAACCAAATGAAACGGACTCCTTCAACTATTTGCTCTTTCCAGAACTGATTAGCATTGTATTCTTGTGTCTCCTTGTAAAGATTGTAATGAAAGCTTGAAGCGAAAATTGTTACTTCATGCCCTTTCTGAACCAAGTATTTAGATAAATGAAAATGTCTGCTTCCTCCGGGAAAACCAGGATGTGTTGCATAATGATTAAATATCCAAATTCTCAACTCTTTAAAATTACATTTGATTTAATTCAGATAAAGCCTCCCTAAAACTGATAAACTTGTATTGGTTCTGTTGAAAATACTCTATCAGCGATATATACCATTTTCTGTGCATTTTCCAGCCATCAGAAAAATACAAATCGTGGAAGTTAACAACAAAATAAGGCAATTGGGCGGCTTGGGCTTCCTCAAGAGTCTGCATGGTTTTTTCCCAAGTCTCGTTAAAGTGGTTTCTTATAGGAGAAAGCGTTGTAACATCCATAATTGTAATGGGAATTTCCCATAACTGCCCAACTTTGAATGGAGGAGTAACTCCCATGTGTGTTGAATCATACTTGAATCCACACGCTTCCATATACTTTAGCGTGTTTTCACTTTTTCGCAAATAATGATTTCGTATTCCGAGTATTTCCCCTTGGTGGATTTCTTTAAGCCTATTTAATTCTTCCTGAAGTTCATTTAAATTATCCGGAGATTGTCCATGTAATCCTACTTCAACACCTTCTAACAACAACCGCTTAATATGAGGTGCTGCATTTTGATATGCATAGGATAGCGATAATCCTTTCCGTGTTGCAAAAAAATAGGTTTCATTTACACCTAAACTTTGATTAAAAGCTCTAAGCTCCTTAAGTCTTTCGGTACGCAAACTGAATCGGCTCCAGAAACTAAATGGTTCTCCTTTTAGTTTTGAAATCAAAGAACGATAGACCGTTCCCGGTAAAAATCGATCAGAAAGATGCTCCTCTAACCGAAGATGATCTACGTCATGAGAAACAATAACTTTCATAACATGCAGAAAATTAATCTGCCTTTAAAATGAAAGGATTGTGCTCGTAAATACGCTCAATAATATCTACCACTTTAAGTCCTTCAAGCGCATTCGTGTCAATTTTCCCTCTTCCTAAAAGGGTATCAACAACGTTTTCAATGACATAATGGTGATTAGCGGCAGAACCTTTATATGGGCCATAATCGTTAGGAGGATTAGTTTCTGCAAGCTGTGGAAGGGTGTAATTCTCAATATGACAGTATTCTACTTCGTTCATGTACTGTCCACCGATTTTTAAACTTCCCTTGGTTCCAACTACCGTCATAGAGCTCTCCATATTTTTATCCCAAACAGAGGTAGAATAATTAATTACTCCCATTCCGCCATTGATAAAATCGAATACTACCATTCCTGAATCTTCAAACTCAATGGTGTTTTCGTGATTAAAGTTGGCGAAATTGGCTTTTATATTTTTTACGTCTCCAAAAACCCAGTACATGATGTCAACAAAATGACTGAATTGCGTAAACAAAGTTCCACCGTCTAAATCACGCTTTCCTTTCCACCCCCCTTTTTTATAGTAGCGTTCATCGCGGTTCCAGTAGCAGTTGGTTTGAACCATCAAAACATCTCCGATGATTTTCTTTTCAACTACTTCTTTTAACCATTTCGATGGAGGACTATATCGGTTTTGTTTAACTACAAAAACCATTTTCGACATCTGAAGCGATTTGAAAATAATTTTCTCACAATCAGCTTTATTGAGTGCCATAGGCTTCTCAATGATAACATGGCAGCCATTATCCAAAGCTTGAATACTCAGGGAAGCATGAACGCCATTCGGTGTTGCAACCGTAACAGCATCTGTTTTTATTCCAGAAGCAAGAAAGGCATCCATAGAGTTAAAGAAAGGCACGTTAAACTTTTCCTTGATTTCTACTTCCATCGCTGGATTGGTATCAATCATTGCCACCAATTTAGCTTCTGGATTGCGAACAATCATTTCAGCATGACGCTTACCAATATGACCGCAGCCGGCAACGGCAAATTTTACTATATCAGACATGTTTTAAATCAAGTTAAAGGTTTTTCCAAGTTAATTCAGCAATGGCTGCAGACGTTGTTCCATCTCCATAAGGATTGGTTGCATTCGACATTTGTGAATATGCTTCTTTTGAAGTAAGCAGCTTGCGCGCTTCCAAAAGGATTTTTTGCTCATCTGTTCCTACTAATAGCGCTGTTCCTGCTTCTATTCCTTCTATACGTTCAGTTACCTCTCTCATAACCAACACGGGCTTTCCAAGAGAAGGTGCTTCTTCCTGAATTCCACCAGAATCGGTTAGCACTAAATAGCTTTGGCTCATCAACCATATCAAATAGGGGTAATCCAAAGGCTCTATCAAATGAATGCGATCGTTACCTGACAAAGTTTTAAATACAACATCACGTACGTTCGGATTAAGGTGAACGGGGTAAACAACCTGAACATCTTCAAATTCATTTACCAATGAGTTAATGGCATTACATATAGCTTCGAAAGGTTTACCAAAACTTTCACGACGATGGCCGGTAACTAGAATTGTGCGAAGTCCGGGTCTTAGAAAACTGAATTTCTCTTGATAAGGCTGTTCTCCTCGTGTTTTGATGAGTTCAAGGCCCAAAATAAGTGCATCAATTACAGTATTGCCCACTACCCACACATTCTCCTTTATTCCTTCAGCAGCTAAATTCTGTTGAGCCTTTGGTGTAGGTGCAAAATGAAAATCGGCAATATGGCCTGCTAAAATGCGGTTAATTTCTTCAGGGAATGGAGAGTATTTCTGTCCGGATCGAAGACCAGCTTCTAAATGCAGCACTTTAGCTTTTTTGTAAAACGCCGCTAAAGCACCTGCGAAAGCAGTAGTTGTATCCCCTTGAACAAAAACGCCATCAGGTTGAAAATCTTCCAAAACCGGCTCAAGTCCTTTGATTGCATTAGCTGTTATGTCAAACAAAGTTTGATTAGGCAGCATCAGATTCAAGTCATAATCTGCTTTCAAATCAAAAAACTCCATGACTTGGTCCAACATCTGACGGTGTTGGCCGGTTAGGCAAACACGAACATCAAATCGCTCTGTTAATGCGGCAAATGCCCGAACCAAGGGCGCCATTTTAATTGCTTCCGGACGTGTTCCAAAAACAAACAGTATTTTCTTTTTCATTAATTTCCTTTCATTTTAATTAGCTCCTCATAAAGCTGAACATACTTCGGAGCGAAATCGGTATGCCTGAATTGCGCTATCATTAAAAGACGGGCTTGTTCCCCTCTTTTTTGTGCAGCTTCGGGGTCCGATATGGTTTTAATCAAACAATTTATTAGCGCATTAACTTCTCCTGCGGGAAAAATTAGGGCTGTTTCTTCATTGCGCGTGATTTCTGGAATGCCTCCAACAGGTGTGGCAATCAACATTCTAGCAGATGCCGCCGCCTCCATCCCCGCATTGGGCAATCCTTCTTCCATTGAAGGCACAATAACCGCAGTGCTTTCTGCAAATCGTCCTTGCAAATCAGCGGGTTTTATAATGCCGGGCATTTCAACTAACTCTGGGAAGTGAAGCGATTTTCTCCACATTTCTGATTCCGCTTTGATAGACTCAGGACCCGCAAATACCAGTTTGGGTCTTTCTTCAAAATCCATCGCATCTATAGCCTTCCACGCTTCCATCAGCGTTTTTCCGCCTTTGGTGTTGTCTTTATGTATAAAGCTTGGGTAAGCTGGTAATCCTCCTATAAATAGAAAGCTCACTTTGCTTTTTGTTGGAAAGGGCTGAGCAATAAATTTATCAACATTTACTCCTCTGTAAATAATTGCCGGATGCGGAGCCTTCCCTAACAAACTTTCATATTGTTCAAGTAATTGTTTACTATTAAACGTTGCAGAATCAATGGATTCAATTAATTGTTTAACTGCCCAACTGTTACGAACAACTGGCATTTCGGAGTTTAAATCTGCTCCTATTGATTGAACAACGTGAACAAATTTTCGCTTTCCAAGCCACAGTGCAGGAATAACCCCAGTGAGTGTACTTACCGAATGCACAACTTCAAACAAAGGAGACTCTTTACGGAGGAGTACACGTGAAAAAATCGCAAGTATGATTGAGTTAAGAGTTAATAATGCATTTTCATATTTGGGAATAAAAGGAATACACAAAACTATTAACTTAAAACCATCCGGATGTTGTGAAACCGTCTTGAACTTTCGTTTTGGTAACCACATCCTAAGTTGAACTACGGTTAAATCAACTAAGGGAGCAAGCCCTTGGGCTGCTCTAAGGTTAAAAACTCCGTGAGCAGGATTGTCTTCGCTTGGAAAACCACCTACAAGTAAGCAAACCTTTCTTTTCATTTGCTACCAAGCATTCTTTTTACCTTTGCTTTCGCAATCATAAAAGCGGCTCGACCTCTATTAATTGGCGAATTTGCATGCTTTCTGAATCGGTCTGCTGCAAGCTTGAAAACCTGATTTCCTGTTATTTTAAACAAAGCTTCAAGTTGGCAAATGTGTAGATTGTGGTACATAACGCTAGCAACATAATAAGGTTTGTTTAACCAATAGTAAGTCCAGTATCCAGTATCGAATCTTGAGACTGCAGAAGCAACAGAAGCTTGACCTTGCTCAAATAATGTCTTTACCCACGGCTCATCAGTAACTTTGCTAAGCTCATAAAGTCCAAAAACAGTATAAATATGTCCATTTAGAATGTACTTTCCGCCCTCTAAATACCATATTTCATTCCCATCAGGCAAATGACCATTTAATCCATGAGCCCCATAGGGGTATTCTAATGCTTTTGCCAGCTTTAGTGCCAAATCTAGGTACCGCTGTTCTTTAGTTAGAATAAAAGCACGGCTTAATACTGAAATAGCCTCGCCATTATTCATTGCACATGTTATTCCAGTAGTTTCAGACTCGTCTTCAAAGTCAAGAAGTACGGCAGAATTGTTGGGAACCTCAACAGCGGTTCTATGTATAAAGTCAGCAACCTTGAGTATTCGGTTTGCGTGGCTTTGATCACCTGTCAATAAGTAAAGCTCCCATAGAGCAAAACAGAAACTACACATACCCGTGTAGAAATGAATCAATTTTCCTCCCTTAAGAATAGGAAAAACGGGTATTCCTTCTGAATCAAATGCCGGATAATGTCCTTGAGCTATTCTGTCTTTAAATGAAAGAGGATATAATCCTATTGGACTTTCTTTTAAGAATAAATGATTTTCAGCGTTTGAAAGCCTCCAATAGGTTTCAATTGGCTGAAAGTATAACAAAGTTTTTCTCAGATTCTCATTCATTGGATACCGGGATGCTTAATGAGGTTTGTTTAAGCTTCAAAAGAAAATAACCCATATTTACAACTATGGGCATAAAATCAGGAAGTGCACAAAGTCTGTCAATTTGTATCGGAAGCTCTAATGATTTAACCTCTGCAATACAAGACTGTACAAGTTTAGATTTGGTGATTAAGTCGTTGAACAACCGATAAGATCCGGGCTCAGAGAGTGGGCCAATTCGTTTGTTTACCCAAACACTTGGTGGAGTAAAATGCCTTAACCAAGGCTTAATTTTCATTTTTAAAGTTAATGGCTCTTCCGGATGTATTCCATAGTCTAAAGGTACTTTTGAAAGAGCGTTGTTTAATCTCACTACAAGGTCTTTTTCAAATGCAATAGAACTGCCTAACCAAGGGGTAAGACTATATGCAGAAATACTAACTAAGGGGTCAACAAATGGACTAGCAAACCACGCTAACCTGTTTTCAGCATTGTTTCTTGCGCCTAACCTATTGCCAATTAAAATTTCATTTAAGTACTTCTTTACTTCCTTATGAGAAATTTTATCAGAAGTCTCTGGTTTTATCTTTGACCAAACTTTTGCGCCAAGAATATCAACAAAATTATCTTCCTCTTTTTTATTAGAAAACACCGGACCACAATAGTTCTTAGTAAGATGATATCTGACAAAATAATCCTTAGACCAACTACCAGACAACATTCCCTCGAAATTTCGGTACTGCTCCCCACCAATTCCACTCAGCCCAAACAAACGGTCTCCCATTAAAGCCTTTTTGAATCGAGCAGTATTGTAATCTTCAAACCATTGTGCGTGCATCCTTCCATGTCCATCAAAAAACTGAAAAGACTGCTCCATTACTTGGTTCAGTTGTTCATCATCCATATCTAATGGGTGAATCATCCAACCAGCTTTAAGCTTTAAGCCGACACACTCCGCAGCTCTTTGAGCTAATGGTTCGTCAATTACACGTTCCTTGCCTTTTCTTATTCTACAATTAGTATAAACCTCAACAGGAGTTGGCCAGTGCTTAAGCGCTAATGCGAGATTTAGGCGGCTATCTAAGCCACCTGTTAGCCCGAGCAATGCGCCGTGTTTCTGTGCCAATGGACGGTAATCTTGGAAACATGCTTCAATACGTGATTGAGCATCACTTAACGCTTCATCTCTTGAACGAAACTCTAATTCCTCACTCGGTCTTTTACATACCCGTATTTGGACACCCGGGATTTCAGGAATTGAATTTGATTCAATTTTTTCTATTCCTTCTATTAAAGTTTGAGGCCCTATTTGTGTTCCCGTCAATAAAATCTCTTGAAAAGAAGTAAGATTAGGTGTCTTTGTTGATTTAGTTTCAGCAATTGCTAAGAACGATGTGGAAATATTAAGCGCATCTTTGTCGAAATAAAGATGTTGAACAACTGTAGCATCTAACCAAATTGAAAGTTTATGCTCATTATATACCAGTAAAGCAAATGTTCCTCTTACAGCTAGCTCATCAAAACAATTATTAAGAATATCACTTAACACAGAGGTTAGCGCTTCTTCGAATGCAAGTCCTTTGTAAATAAAAATGCCGCAAACAACCGCCTGAAATCCATTTTTTGATATAGTGGTGCTACTTGGTACTAATATTTTGGGGGCAAGTAATAAAGTTTTACCTGCAACTAATCCTGCTGAAACAGCATTAATTCCTGCTGATTTCCATAAATTGGAAACCTTGTTTAAATGAGATTCTTCTCCCCAATAAAATCCGGCAAGCATTAATTTAATGATTTTCGCTCATTTTTAACTTGTAAAAACAAGCGTGCAAGTAAATATGGAATGGCCTTGGTTTTTTGGAACCTCATTTTATACTGATATTCCCCTCCCATCAAACGATAGAACGATTCTACACCTTTTAGCATTGATCCCTCAAAATCAAAACATCTACCACTCGAAAGAGCGAAATGAATTCCGTCCCAAAGGGCGTATAAATTGATGGTTTTGTAAATAGGGTGATCAACTCGAACTGAACCATTAATCAAATTATATACCCCTCGGTCATCATAGACCATTATTGATCCACTTAATGGCCCAAATTCTTCTGATTCAATCAAAAGCGTTCGAGTAAAATCATGGTATTCACCTGAGAATATCCCTTCAAGAGTAGGTCTGTCAAAACTAAAACCATTTCGAGTCGCGGTCGTCTGATTCAAATCAAGGATAGGTGCAATATCACCATTCAAAGTAACTTTTAAATCTCCTTTTTGAACCGCCTCTTCAAGCTTTTTATATTCTCGGATTTTGTTCTTATTCATGCCTGAAAGCCACTCTTCAAAAGGCTTATTCACAACATAAGTTACTCCCATAGTTGAATTAAAGCCTTTCCAATGAAAAGGGTGAATAAACACACCGTCAACAGCGTACATAAAATCCCAATGCGGGGATGAAGGCAAATTCTCAAGTAGAAAAAGTAGAATATCGTGCTCTTCTTGAACCGATTTCTTTTCCCAAGTTCGGCTTACCAAAGGCCCAGTAAAGGGCGTTAATGGAGGAACATGAAAGCCAATTTGCCTGTTCTTTATGTACGATAACCCAGCGTATCCGCCAACAATGACCCCGTCTTTTTCAACCACAAAAACCGAAAGTGATCCCTTTATTCGTTTAAGCCATTGAGTGGTATGAAATAGTTTTCCTTGTGGGTGTAACTTTACATACGCATCCCATTCGGCGTAACGATCCGGACCGTATTCCAAAAACGAAAAGTTTGATTTTCCTGCCATTACTAAGAAATTCCCTGATGGTATTTATAAAATTTCCGAACAGCTTCATCCAACAACAGTGGCTGATGTACCTGATGAAGCTTTAAATCAACTTGGTCGTTTCCTTCCAATAAGTAAAAGTATCCATCGGCACCATGTACAATGTCCCAGCCGATATAATTGATATAACTCAACCTACTATGAAGCGCACAAATTTCTTCTTTGAGTTTCTCCCATTCTGGAATTATTACCCCTTCAATAGGACTTCCGGAATGTGGGTGAACAGGATAATGAGGCTTTTTCATGCCTTCAAACTTAGAGGCCGATGCCGCACCCATTTCACCTGTTTTAACATCAATTGGCGCTGTATATCCTCCCATGGCACAATTGTCCACTGGAGCAGATTTATCATTCCCAATACGGTGTGCAGCAAAGCCTATGAATGACTTACCGGTTTCCGGGTCTATCATAGACATTATTCGGATAGTGTTTACTGCATGGGCGTACAAATTGGACGTATATGCTCCTTGCTTAACAAAATCGCTTACCAGGTAGTTGTTCAAGGTATGAAGTCGATTCCTTAAATCATCTTCATTCAAAATGCTTCCATTCCAGTTGTAGCCTCGCTTCAAGGAATCAAAATAGATTTTCACAATCCCAATTCCGCCATCGCCATCGATAGGCTTCAGGATGAGAGCATTTCCGGCTTGTAAATATTGCAGCGCTACTTCTTCTGTAAAATCGGACTCTGGTTTATAGGGGAGAAAACAACCCTGATAAATGAGCGTGTGTATTTTCGGAGCTTTAAAAAATGACCCTATTATTTCTGGAAATACTAACTTGTTGTTGAGTACCTGTGGATTCTTGTTTATTCTCGAGATTTTAAAATTCTCTTCGAAATCACTTATATAATTCTTTGGGTCATTTTCGGAAAGATTGAAAAGGATAAAATTCTTCGGGAAAAATCCATTGAAATAACACCAAATCAGGTTTTTAATTCCAATAGGTTTTAAAAACTGAAAGAAGAACTTGGTAAATCTATATTGAAAATATAGTGGCAGTAAATACTTCTTCATACTATCCATTTAATTTATTAATCATCAGCCGGTGCTTTCCAGACGCACTTTGAACAAATTCATCAGAAACAAACATGCTCACTTCAAAATCATCCCCTAACCGTTTTTTATACATCGCCTCTATATGTCTCAGTTCGTCGGCTGTTAGTGGATTTGACTCTTGAAATGGTATGTATGGTATTTCTACTTTATCAATAGCTGTTTGCCAAAGCTGATATTTTTTAACCTTATGTGTCAAACCGGTAATCTGCATGGTCTGAGTTGCAATAATGGAAGATATTAGACTACCATCTTTTTTTCGAAACATATCGGCAGATCTTCCTGAAAGTTCTTCTATGGTGGAATACTTTCCAAACTCTCCAAGTTTGCCATTGTCTCCATTCAAATAACGCAGCAATGGTGTCTTCTTATTGAAAAGCGAACTTAATAAGAAAGCATTATCCAGCGGCAACTCAGGATGCTTGGTTGACTCGATGTAAATAATCTCATCCGGGCTTATGTATCTGCCACCCATTGTGACTTGAAAACCCAAACAATTAATTTCTGCACAACCATAAAAAGCTTTCACGTCGCAACCAAGCACGTCCTTAATAAACAATGCTTGTTCATCTGGCAACTGCTCGGCTGTTGTAAATGCGCCTTTAATCTTTAGCCCTTTATAATTAAGCTCCTTAGTTAAAACTGCAAGATTGTAAATTGAAGAAACATATCCCTGTACAAAGGTTTCACCTTGAGCCTTCACGGTATCCAAGTAGTGAATAGCCGTTTGTTTGTTGAAGTTGAAGGCCGGCAGAAACACCTCCCCTGATAAGGATTTCTTTATTTTATTTCGAAGTGTAGGTGAATTCTGACCCGACAAACTACCCCCGAAGAATTTTACCATTTGATAGCCTGGTTGCCAACCCATCCATCTCAATCCTCGGTAATAGAAATAAAGATCATTCGTTCTGCATTGCTTATCTACTTCAATGTAAATGGGTTCTCCTGTAGTTCCACCTGAGGTTCTTTTGATGCACTCGCTATCCGGAATATTTTCTACAATTAAATCATTCCTACGTGCTTTGATAATATCTTTTGTTAAGTATGGCAGTTTTTTCAGATCTGAAATCGATTTAAAATCCGAGACATTAAGCCCCAATTGTTGCGATAATTCACGATAATAGGAAGAATGTGTAAGCGCATGTTTAATTAAATCTTTGAACGCATCTTCACGCAATTGCAGAATACCGTTTCGATCTAGTTGCTCCGCTCGATCAAGAATTTTATTAGCTTTATTCGCTTCCTTATTTGTAAGATGCTCATAAAACATAGCCGCATTAAAGGCAAGTGCTTTTATATTATTCATGCCAATGACCGTTGATAAAAGCGAATTAGCTCATCAAGTGCTCTTTCAAAATTATAGGTAGAACGAACAGCAGCTATTGCATTTGCTGAACATTGTTCGCGAGTTGACGCTTCTTTTAACAGAGAAATTGCAGCTTTGGCAATTGATTCCGGATTTTTAGAATCTACAACAGCTCCAGCCTTTGAATGATCCAGAACCTTTCTCACTTCGGGAAAATTTTCCCCTAAAACAGCAAGGCCACAATACATATATTCATATAACCTGTTAGGTAAAGTAACGCGGTTATTCAAGTTGTCGTTATAGAAAACGCAGCCTATATGTGCTTTTGAAACACGCTTAAAGTTTTCCAACCAGGGCAACATTCCCTCAGTTGCAAAGTTGGCCTCTACTCCTAGTGCTTTGGCTTTATCTTTAAGAACTTGTTCATAAGATGCCGGGGTAAATCGGCCTACAAACATCATTTGTACATCTGGGATTTCCTTGGCAATCATCGGAAGTGCCTCAACTGCCTCTATACAATTTCTTGCCTCAGAATGCGACCCCGATGTAATAATAGTTGGACGGATATGTTTTTCCTTCGCCAACTCTACTCCTTCTAATCGTTTCAAATACGGAACATTATCCACAACTAATATAGGAACTCCTGAATTAATCATCTTCTGCCGCATGCTTTCCGTTACTACTGTAACCCCTGAAAGCATACCACAGAGTGTATTCTCTAACCAACGATAAAAGCTAATCAAGGCTTTTCTTAAAACTCCCGGCAGAGGTAGTTTATCTACCCTTGACTCGTAATTCTCATGTATGTCAACAAAAACTTTAGCACCGCTAAGTTTTGCCCATATTCCCATGAGTATTAACATGTTTGGATTGTAGAAATGGTAAACATCGGCTTTGATAGTACGCATCTTTCTAAATGCATCAAACGGCCCAAAAATGTGTTTACCTACTCGAGAGCGTTGGGCTATGGCAACAATTTTTACTCCTTCAACTATTTTGTCTTGGTCTGCTGGTGCTACAAAATAGACATCATGGCCTGATGCTGCCAAACCTACCGATGCTCGCTCAAAAATGCGGTCATCATTCCAGTCATGCATACTTGTGACATTGCAGATTGTCAATTTTTTCATTCTTCTAAATTTTCAGATTGAACCGAGGATAACAACTTGAACGTTTTTAATTCTGGTTATCTTTTCAGTGATTCGATTCTATTCGGCGTTTTGTTTTACTCAGAAAGCACATTATAGGCTGCTTTTCCCTCCAAAAGTCTTAACGCATTCCGTGCAGCATTTCTTCGCAGTTCTAGGTACGCCTCCTGTGAATAATAGGAAGTATGTGGATTGATCATTAACCTTCCTGCTATTTCAGGGTCTCCTGATCGCCATAAATCAATAAGTGGTTCAGGTATTGGAGGCTCATGGACTAATACATCTAACCCCACTTGATTAAGTTGGCCACTCAATAACCCGTCAAGTAAAATATTTAGGTTTTTAATTAAACCACCTCGTGCAGTATTTACTAACGAAGCACCATGTTTCATCGATTTTATAAAATGCTCATCTACAAGACCTTTAGTTTTTACACTCAAAGGCGCGTGCAAAGTCACAATATCCGCTATAGCAAGCAACTCTTCAAGGTCATCTACCCTTTGAGTGCCTAACATCTTTTCATGGCCTCGTTCTTTATAAGGATCATAAATAATGGTTCTAAATTTAAGTGCATTACATTTCAAAACTACAGAGCCGCCAATTCTTCCTGCGCCAATTACACCAATAACAGTTTCGCTGTTTCGTTTGATTATTGGATTGATGTTTTCCTGCCAAACTTTTTCATAGCCCTTAGCTAAGTTATTATACTGACTGATTCCTCGGGCTATATTCATAATCATAGCAACGGCAGTGTCGGCAACCTCATCGGTGCCATAATCGGGATTATTGCAACATATTATTTCTTTGCCCAATAAATAGGGAATATCAAGGGTATCATACCCTACGCCGTAACGTTGAACCGCTCTTACTGAAGGAAAATTTCTGAGATAGCCCTCATTAATATGTTCATGCCATACTAAAAGCACTTCTGTGTCAGAATTTGGGCCTATCCCAACTAAATCACCAAGTATTTCTCTCTCTACACTGTCTTCAGAGAAATAATCTGTTATAGCAATCTTTGGCATTTTTTAAATCAGATTTCCAAAGGAATCAACCTGTCTAGTAACAATTCCTTCGGTGTTATTAAGAAGTGAATAAATAGCGATTACATCGCTCACAGACTCTAATTTTGAATTTCGCAAAACAATGTGTGGAAATTCAAATGAAACAACGTTCGAATTATAATGTATAGCATTCAATGTAAACAAAGCAGTAGAAAAAAATCCGGTAAATGTACCTGGAATTGTTTGTTCCCGAAGTGCAAATTCTAATGGAAGATTGAATGACACTATCTCAACTATCTGTTCTACCTTTTTTTGAAATTCGGCTGATTGGCTTCTATGTGAGATATATTGAACTGTCTTTCCACTTGATTTATATTCTTTAACAATATTTTTAAGCGCATTTAAATATACATCTTCCTCTACAATGCCTTTGTCAACTATTTGTGATCCTACAAAAAAGACTTTGTTTGGATCTACATTTTGTTCTTGATAGTATGACTTTAGTGTCTGCATCTGGTTGAGAACAACTTCGTCAAATTTACCTGCTTTAGCGGGGAATATGGTAAAAAACTGATATGCTTTGATAGGCTTTTTTAATCCTATATAAAATCGGAAAGCCAGTAAAGATTTCAGTAATTGTTTTCCAGTTGGAGAATGAAATCTTTGATGATCTAAGCCTTGTTTCCTACAAGCAAGAATATTAATAGTTGGAGTACCATCATCAACAATTATAGGCTTTGCTCCTTTGTAATTAATGGTTTGAAGGATTGCATATAGTACAGGGTCGCCAATATTTCCTATTACTATTTGCTGAAATTCAATTTTATTGATAAACTTTTTAGCCGACAAATAGGCAAATCGCCAACTTCTCCAATCAGATGGAGAATAGCCGGAAGACCTCAGAGGAAAGACTACTTTTTCAGACCAATAATTCTTTTCCAAAATTTGATCTATTCGTTCAAATCCGGCAAAAAAATCTGTAATAACTATTAACTTATTATCACTGAAGCGATCTGGAAATTGCGTAACCAACTCAATAGCATTGAGATACTGAGTAGGATTAGCAAGAATGAAAAGGGTAGTCATTAAAAAAAATTCGGCCTGCTTATCGGAAATAAGCAGGCCATTTATAATTGATTACAAACCTAGCTTGCTCTGTACCAGTTTTACCTGATCAAGCACTCTTGCAGCGTATCCCCACTCATTGTCATACCAAAGAACTAACTTCAACATGTGTCCTTGAATAACATTTGTCCATCGATGGTCAACAACAGCAGCAAAATCGGCTTTCTTAAAATCAAGTGAGACCAATGGTTCCCAGTTATTATGAATAATTGGCCAAAATTGGGTTTGCTCCATTTCTTCGAACATTGCTAAAACATCCTTAGTCTCGGCAAAATCTCTTAGGTGAAGCGTTAAATCAGCACTCCCTACAATTGCTGTAGGAGTTCTGTATGAAAAAGAACCGATAATATCTTCCGTAATTCCATGCTTTTTTAGCACTGAACAAGTGGCTGTTATTGCAGTTGTTGGCTTGGGAATCATGTTGCCAATTGCGGAGCGTCCAAGCGCAAAGTGGTGATAAATTTCACCTGGAACAGACCATGAACTGGCAGGACCGTCCATAAGATTCTGATAATTGAGCCAAGGGTGAAGCGTAGTGGCATATCCATGAGTGATTCCAAAACGCTCAGCGACAGCTTTCATCACAGGAGCAATTGCTGTTGCATCACAAATAGAAGTGGAAATTACGAATTGTGTATCCAAATCTAATTCGGTTTCATTTGCACCAAGAACCATGGTGAAATCTACATTGTTTGGACAATGAGTAATGAACACTCGCTTTACGCCTTTGCGCTCAATTAACTTATGTGCATCTACAACATTGCTGTAAACACCAGAGGCGTCAATTACAAAGTCACAACCATGAGAAGACCAATCTACGTCATTGATACTCTTTTCATGTGTAACAGCAATCGTACGGCCATCTTCACCTACAAGATTGCTTCCTTCCAACTTGAATAGTACTGGAAGTCTGTCGTACAATGTATCGTAGTTCAAGGTATAGGCAATATTCTTGATGTTTGGATTTACATCATTGATTGCTACAACTTCGAACATTTTCTTGTCAAGGTTGTTTCTGAAAATGGCTCGACCAATTCTGCCGAATCCATTAATTCCAATTTTCAACATATTTACTTTTTAAGTGTTTCAAGGCCAAAAAAGGTGGAGAGATTGTAACTGATACTTACATTCGAGTTACTTCCAAAGAAACTCTCCCAATTTTCCATTTGAGTATGTCCAAATAAAAAAATAAACTTGGCACCGATGTGGTTGGCACTTTCGAAATCCATTTTACTGTCACCGAAAAACCAAACATCATCTTTTAGCTCAAGTTCATTAAGATGGTCTTTTTTACTCTTCGGACCACCACATATTGCATCAAAATAGGAATCGATTCCTTTGACTTCAAATAATTTTTTTACTTCTCGCTCTTCACCACCTGAGAGTGCAATTAGTTTACACTTCTTAGATAGCATTTCAATTACTGTCTGGGCTTTCGCTGTAAATTCAACTGAATACAAACTTTCTTCATTAAGCCGCTCATATGTTTTTAGCACTGTGCTATACTCAACTGTTTCTTCTCCAAATTGAGCTGCAATTTTAGTTTGCCTTGTAACGCCGTTTTGTGAAGTAAAATGACGTACAAAATCTTTTAGCTTTTCTCCATTCAAAAAAAGTGAAGCTGCTTTTTGAATGTTGCTTTCTTTTAGTTGATTAGAATCAAAAATGACACCGTCAACATCTAAAATTACTGTAGCAGGAAGTATATTAAACATAGTATTAAGGAATTATTGTAAGTGACTTATCCTTGCAAGTAATTTTGCTAATTTCTAAACACAACTTTTTTTAGTTTCTAGTATCTCTGTTTTCTATTAGAAGATCTTGTACAAATTCAGAATATCGGGGTTGATAGTTGTTTTGCTGTTCTTTAAATTTAATAGCTAATTCAGCGCGGATAAAATCATCCTCTTCATCAATATCAATGGTTGCAAACCCATCTAATGGAAAAGTAAGAATCTCTCCGCTTAACACGGCATAACCATTGGCTTCATACGATTCCATAAATTTTTTAGTGTCATATAACGCAATAGAAAAATTTAAAGCATGAACTGGCTGCAAATCCTGTGACCTTGGTAATTGTCCATCACAGGAAAAGTTCAAAGATTTTCCATTGAAAAAACAATGGGTTTGAATTTTTTCACAAGTAATCAATGTATTTGCTTCTGACTTCAAATAGGCAAGAACAGCATCATCAATTATTTGACCTGTTATAAATGGAGCTGTTGGGGTAATAACAGCCAGAAAATCTGAAGGTACTGCCTTCATAAAATCATAGATATAATCATCTATCATAGAAGTACTTGTAGCTAATTCTGCCCGTCTATGATAAAAGTTCACCTCAAGTTTTTTTGCAATTTCTTCCCATTGAATAGCGTCCGAATTGATGTAAATTCCTTCAGAAATATAATTACTGGATTTTATCGCATTCAATGTATGTTCCAGCAAAGTAACCTCGCCTAAAAGGCGCATTCCTTTCATCGGGACACGATTGCTTCCAAGCCTAGAAGGTACTACTGTTAGAAATGTTCCTTGTTTCATCTTTTAAGTATTATTACTGTTATGCCTCAATTTAAAGACAAACAGTTTCTTTTTGCTTCTTTTCGTATATGCAATTAACTTGTCAAGTAATCCGAATAATCTATCTGCCTGGCATAAATGCCGGAGCTCTATTTGCCAAAGATTTTATTCTGTTTTGACTTACTTGCTTATCAACAATGCAGTAATGACTAACTATAATTGCAAGTATAAACATATTGATTTGTGAGAACCAGTTTGGATTTGAAATCCCATAAATCAACTCTGAGACAAAAAGAGTCATAAAAAACGTTGAAGAGTATGAAGAGAACAACTTGTTATTAACTCCCCAATTTTTAATTATTCTTTTGAACATTTGGATATAAATAGAAAGATATGCTATCAAACCTAAAATTCCAGTTTGAGCAGCAATATCAAGCAAATCAGAGTGGCTAATACTTCCTAACTTATACTTAATTTGATTGAGACCTACTCCTATAATTGGATTATCAAGAAATAGACTAAAGGTCTTTTGGTAAAGACTAAGCCTCGCCTCCCCCTCTACAGCGTCGTCTAATGAATCGTTTCTTGTTAAACGCCGATAAAGAAAAGTATCGCCGAAAAGGGCATCTCCAAAGGTTAAAAATATCATGTAAAGTATATAAACAACGATCAAAGCTGCAACAAGTCGGCCTCCACTAAGTCGTTTAAAAAAGAAAAACATCGCTAGCGAAAGGAAAATATTTGCAAAGGCTCCGCGGGAAGCAGTAAGAATAATAACATTAATACAGAAGCCTAAAAGTCCCACATACATTAATTTCTTAACAACTCCCTCCGCTGTAAAGGCATAAAACAACGCCAACAATACGCCAATCCTTGAGAAAGTTGCCAAGCCATTTGCATTTCCTGTAATTCCTGTTAATCGGTAGTATTCATCAGAAGCGTCTTGAGTAGGATCTTTAATAACAACACTTAATACTGCAACTGTAATGGAAGCTAAAAAAACTGATTTGAAAAGAAGCTTAATCTCATTGGGTTTTTCAACTGAAGAAAAAACCATAATCATAAGAAGCCAGTTAGAAAGAATCACTTTAATGTACCTGAAATAACCATCCGTGTCTTCAACATTAACAAGTCCAAGAAGTGAGATTGGAAGCAGCGCTCCAAACAATTTTATTTCAACAGGCAGTTTTGTGATTTTGGTTACATTATTAGAAAGCACATAAAATAGAACCATTGGGCCTAAAACCCAGAGAATGATTTGATTTAAACCTGAAGAGGCAAAGTTACCATACAGAGAACCGACAAGAAAGATAAACACATAAGCTGCCATTACTTTGGCACTCATGCTTACTGTTTCCACTACATCTGGAAGGCGTTGTACGCCAGATAAAATCATGGTTAAAATTGAGTTAGGTTCAGAAAAACTCGATTACTATTAAAGTAATTCTGATTGTTTCATTATCCAGCTAAAGGTGTTAGCCATTCCCTTCTGAAGAGGCCATTGAGGTTTCCAACCAAGCTTTTCCTGAATTAATTTATTATCCGAGTTACGCCCCCGAACCCCTGTAGGGCCAGGAATATTTCGAATCGTTAGTTTTTTTCCTGATAAAGAAATAGTTATTTCAGCAAGCTGATTAATAGACACCATTTCATCAGAACCTATGTTTACAGGTCCTTCAAAATCAGACTCCATTAACCTGCGCACACCTTCAAGGCATTCGTCGATATAAAGGAATGAGCGCGTCTGAAGTCCATCGCCCCAGATTTCAATAAAACTATTATCTTTTGCCTCAACTACTTTTCTACAAATTGCAGCAGGTGCTTTTTCTTTTCCACCTTTCCAAGTTCCACAAGGCCCGAAAATATTATGAAAACGTGCTATCCGGACTTTAAGCCCATAATTACGGGCGTACGATAGATAAAGACGTTCTGAAAACAATTTTTCCCATCCATACTCACTATCTGGTGCAGCCGGATAAGCCGAATCTTCTGAGCACTCTGGATTGTTAGGATCTAACTGATTATACTCAGGATAAATACAGGCAGATGAAGAATAAAAAACACGGTCAACTTGATGCTTATGGCATAGATGTACAATATTCAGATTGATTAATGCAGAATTATGCATTACGTCGGCATCATGTTCGCCAGTAAATATGTAACCAGCACCTCCCATGTCTGCAGCTAACTGATAAACATGATCAAACTGGCGATCAAACAAGGTTGAACAGAATGACGAATCGCGTAAGTCTCCTAAAATAAAATCATCGGAGTTGCTATTTCCATATTCATTTATTTTTAAGTCAACGCCTCTGACCCAAAATCCTTCATTTTTTAACCTATTTACTAAATGGCCTCCGATAAATCCTCCGGCTCCCAGTACGAGTGCATGCTTCATGCTTGTTTCAGATTGATTTTTGAAATAAAACTAAGATTACACAAAAATAGTTTATGATTTACTCGGGATATACTTGAAGAAACCAATACCTCGTTTAAAGAACCAACATGAATGACCTCAAAAGGTGTTTTCTTTTCGGTTAACCTAGTGAAGCAAAATGCGCAATTGCCTCGGATACACGTTGGGTACTTTTGCCATCTATTTTATAGCACTCTTGCTCAGCAGAAAATAGTCGTTTTTCCTTAAGTCTATCCGGTTCACGAAGGTTAATTCGCAAGAACTCATCTAACTCATCAAAGGAACGTGCAATTTCGACACCTCCAAGATTAATGAACTTTTTCATGTGAGTAAATTCTCCCATTCTTACTACAGATTTCCACTCAGGATATCCTGAATGTACATCAAACATTGGCATAACCGTAGGTCGATCTGCAATTACTGATTCAATCGCAACTGTTGAACATGAGTTCATCGCAATAGTAGAATGAACCAAGAGTGCCGACATCTTCTCCATATCATCATGTTTCATGTGCCAAGTCATCTCACTATCCTCCATATCCGGAAAATCTACTGCCACACGCTCTCCTACGATTCCTTTTAAACGGCCAATCCAAGTTATATCTGCTGTTCGGCCTTGGATATTTTGCATGTGTGGCCGTGCAATAAATTGCATCTGTTCCCCATAATGCTTCTCCTGAACACGTTTAGCAAGCCACTCAATAATATCTATCTCATCCGGACAGAAGTATGGCGCACTCATGCAAAAGAATATATATGGAAAATCAGGATTAAGACCAAGTTTTTCAAGCCAGACTCTCTCTTTGCCAACTTCCCTACTTTGAAAATGAAGGTCAAAATGGGCAACTCCTGTTTCTCTTATATTAGCTCTTGAAACTTTATAAAACGCTTCTATCTCATGCGTCATTATTGGCCCCCATGAAAGGTAATAATCACCTTCTTCACGGAAATAACCCTTACAAGTGATGTTGTCCCAACTAAGTATATTGAGCAATCTCTTTAATCTAAGCTTTCTAGCAGTACCAAGAACTACACCTTCCCATCGGTCAACCGGGCGTGTAGAAACTATAAGATCCGGTTTCAACGATTTTAGTTTATTCAATACATCTTCATCATAATTTCCAGATCTTTCTACACTTAAATAAAGTTTCTTCAAGAATGGCAGTGCATTAGATAAATAAGAAAGTAAAAGAAAAAATCTAGCAATCCATCTTCTTAAGTAGGGTGTTTGAGATTTATCAACTCTTCTGAGATGCTTCTCCCAGAGTGCAGGATTCGATTTAATATCTTCGAGCATATAAATTCGAAACCATTCACTAAAAAAGGTTGATCGTCCATGCATCGGTTTAAAGAAATGAACTTCGGCACCAGCATTCGTTACTTTATGCTTGAGCTGATCATTTCCTGTATCAATAGCAAACACATGTAACTCAAGGTTGCATTTAACAAGTTTTTCGATTAATCCAGTTTGAATTAACCCTCTGGCCGTATGGCCATGTGAAACGAGATAAACTACTTTTTTCATCTTTAATGGATATCGATTATGCCTGAGAGGTTGCATGCAAATGCCACGACCGGTGGCTCATTGCAGTCATAAAGCTTTCCTCTTTGGCTTTGAAATGTTTACCTCCCGGAGCATCATTGTTGTCAATTCTTGCTAAAGCAAACGGTTGATTAAGATGTGTATTAATTGCTCTTTCCATGGTAAAAGCAAACTTATACCCTGCACGCTCAAGAATAGAAGCCATTCCTTGAGCAGAGCTTTTTGAACCATAAGGAAAAGAGAAACCAGAAACAGGCATTCCGATTAGTTGTGTAAGAATGGATTGAGATCGCTCGACCTCTTCGTGTTTTCGATTCTCATCCATATTACCTGTTGGCACATGAGTATGGCCATGAGAACCCAAATACCCTCTTCTACCCAAATCAATCACCTGCTGATGGTTCATATACAATGATTGATGAATAGCCGCTTCGTCCCCAAAATACTCTTCAAATAATTGATTAATAACAACTTCAAGCTGGTCTCCAGTTAGAAGAAAATTCATTTTATATTTTAGAATAGCAGCTTCTAACGTGTCGTACTTATAGTGATCTGAAGCCTTCGATGCAATTTCTTTTTCATCATAGGAGTTAAACAATTCCTTGTATTGAAGGTGCAAAGCTATAGAAACAGTTTCTGGTGAAAGCTGGCTTCTTACTAAATGGATTTTATGAACATTTTGAACGACAGAACCTTCAACGCTTGCGGTGTTAACAAAGAACAATGCCGGAATACCCATAGCGTCAAGCACCGGAAGAGCCAACTCATACTGTTCTTTTAACCCATCATCAAAGGTTATAATCAACGCATTATTGGGAAGTGATTGATTGCCATCAATTGCGCCCACAATGTCACTGCATGAAACAAATGTTCCTTCTTTTGACATTTTTTCCAGCGCATTCCTAAACCCTTCTGGAGTACATCCGAAAATGCTTGGAAATGGCGCATCAAAACTATTGCGGATATAGTGGAAGTTTACGGCGAGCAACATTTAAAACGCGGTTACTATTGGGTATTGAGCCTGCCTAACAGACTGCTGATTAATATACTCAGCCATCATTCCAGACTCAAACTGCTCATACATTTTTTGAATATCTAGGGCGTTCAGGTCTTTTCTTTTGCATTCTTCACCCTGAGTTAAATCTTGTGCTTTAGGTTGAAGTATCCTAGAATGGTATCGTTTTACCACCTCTGGAAACGCTTCGACGGCCTTTATAATGGTTTTATGTCCTAAATCATGGGGGCCATCTAGATGTCCGGCATCAGGACGAACTTGGTGCAAGATTGCGCCTGCATCTACTTGCAGGGTGGCCAAATGTAAGGTTGCGCCAACACATTCCGGTTTTCCATGCACCAAAGGCCAGAAATTGGTTCCTGAACCACGGTAATAAGGCGAAAGTCCTAAATGCAAATTCAGAAAACGGTTCTCATACTGGCTAAGCAATGGTGCTTTAATTAAGCTTGAACCGAATAGGAGGATATAGTCGAAATTATGGTTGGCAATCCAGTTTATTATATCTTCTGAATTGCTTTTGCCTGTTTCTACCCAAACAGCATCCAGGTTGTCAACATTACTTGCCTCTTCGAAGAAATACTTCTCACTGACTTGTCGAGCCTTAAAGTGTTCTTCCATGACTTGCTTTTCCTCTACAGGCCAGTCAAATCTTTCGTGGACATTGGCCTTTTTCTCAAAAACAACTCCGGCAACAGGCAAATGGTGGCTGATATAATTCGCCATAAAGCGATGCCTCAGCTCATTTCCAGTAATTATCAGTACTCTAGGTTTTTCCATCATCCAAAATATTGGCGTAACAGCTTTTCGGCCATAAAAACTTCACAGGCATGCATAGCATCCAAAGATGCACCACCGATATGAGGGGTTATCAACACTGGAAGACCCTCTGCCCTTGCGAGAAAAAGCGGACTCTTCTTGTAATCTTCAAGTTCTGTAGCCAAAACGTCGGTACCAACTGCTTTTAACTTTCCAGAACGTAGTGCATCAGATAAAGCAAATTCGTCAACCAACCCACCTCTAGAAGTGTTCAGAAACCAAGCTGCGGGTTTGAATTTGGCGATTAATTCCCTACTAATCATACCTTTAGTAGTCGCATCATAAGGAACATGCAAGCATATTACGTCACTGGTTTCTACCAGTTCCTCCAAAGAATCGTACTGCTTGTAATCAGGGTTTACAACTTGTGGGTCAACATACCGAACTTGCATACCGAAGGCCTGCCCGTAACGAGCCATCATGCTACCAATTCTACCTAAACCTATGATACCTAAAGATTTACCTCTGAGTTGATGTCCTCTAAATAAATCTCTGTTCCAAACCCCATGATCTACTGAAGCCATAGCAGATGGAATATGCCGCATCATAGCAAGCAACAATCCCCAGCTCAATTCAGCAGTAGAAGGTATGGTCTCTAAGAAAGCAGTCTCTCCTTTCAACGAAAGAAAACCAATGTTTCTTTGTTTCATCGTTTCTAAATCAAGATGATCAAGACCAGTAGTGGCGGTAACCACCCATTTAAGACGTGGAAACTGACTTAAAACAGACGTATCAATTTTCTTGGCAAGCCTAACTATTAGTACCTCTGCATCTGGATGAGCATCAGGGAAATAAAGAAACTTAGTTTGTAAAAGTGCAACGGCATCCAAACTATAACGGTCTGGCTCCAGGTTGCTTACCAGTATTTGGCTCATTAGTGTTTTTCAGAAAGCCAGTCCTTCATCACTACCTCGGCGATTAACAAATCGCGTGGCTCATCAATATTAAGCAATTGGGAAGCAGGCATTAGATAACCCAAACTAGGGGAAGCCATCACAGTTCCTACTTGTTTAAATGCTTCACAACGAACAACATAAATAGATCCGTTGCGATAAAAGGCAGGAGGAATATCCTGTCTTCTTGTACTTTCAAATTCCGGCATAATGGGCTGAAGGTCAGGAGCATCTCCTTTCATCCAGTACATTCTTGCGGGGTGAACATCATTCATTGCACATACGGAAATAACCGAGTTAGCATGGGCATTCCGCTTAAGTAAATCCATGCTTTCAGCTATTTGAGCAGAGGTACGAATAGGAGAAGTGGGTTGAAGCAAAACAACCGCTTCAACATCTGTATCAGAGAGGGCAAGCACTGCTTCAATTGTTTCTCCAATGGGGCTATTATCGCGGGCAATAGCAGGATCACGTTCATGAATTTTCACATCCGGATATAGGCGGGCAACATCGAGTATTTGCAAATCATCGCTACTAACCCAAACCTCATGAATTGCCTCACATTGCAAAGCTGCCTCGATGCTATAGGCAATCAATGGTTTCCCTAATACAGGGGCAACATTCTTTCCGGGCACTCCTTTAGAACCTCCACGGGCAGGAATCAACGCGATGGCTTTCATTAATAGGAAATCGTCTTATGAAATGAAAGAGGGACAGTTGCTAGCAAGTCGGCTATTTTCTTTCCAGCATCTCCTCCTCCGTAAACATGATCTTGTGCTGGTTTTGGCCGGTCTCTACACGCCTGAATGGCGTCAAGAATCGCCTGACGCTGATATTCAACATCGATTACATTCGAGCCTCTGTCACGCATATTCTGCCGAGAGCCGATGTTAACAACCGGAACTCCAAGGAAGGCACTTTCTCTGATTCCTACACTTGAGTTACCTACCAATGCTTTGCTGTTGTAGATTAATCTCAAGAAGTCGTTGGGCTCCATGTTCTTAAAGAAGTGTACATGGTTGAGTTTGTTTTTTTCACGGAAAGAGCGAATTCCTGAAGAAGTTCCATCTGCTCCGGCATCAACATTGGGCCAGAACCAAAAAACGGGAATATCAAGTTCACTTACTGCATGGAGCGTTTCCTCGATATGCACCCTCGACTCTTTGTATTCTGTAGTAACCGGATGTTGCATTACCACCACATATCCGTTGCTAAAATCAGGTCTAGCCCCAACGCCACCATATTTTTGATAGGGGTCGAAATCTAGCGCCGGACTTTGAAGCACTTCTGCTGCCAAATCAATGGAAGGGCAACCCGTATTCCACACTTTATCTTCATGTTCTCCTAAGCGAATAACTCTTTCGCGTGCACTCTCCGATGCAGTGAAGTGATAGTCAGCAAGTTTAGTTATCGCATGTCTTACTTTCTCATCAATATTTCCGGTTACTTCTCCACCCTGAACATGTGCCAAAGGAATGTTCATATAAGAGGCTGAAATTGCGGTTGCCATGGTTTCAAATCTGTCGGCTACCGTAACAACAATGTCGGGGCGAAGGTTATCGAATACTGTTGAAAGTTCCAGGATACCAATACCTGTTGTCTTCGCGGCAGCGGTCAAGTTCTCTCCTTCGAGCACATTAAACACCTTTGCTGTTATTTCAAATCCATCTTTCTGAATGTAATTAACCGCAGAACCATACCGATCCAGCAATGCTGAAGCTGCAATGATAAGTTGAAGTTCGAGTTCAGGATGTTGTTGTATGGCCTTCAATGCAGTTTTGATTCTGCTATAGCTAGGCCTAGCCGTTACAACAACGGCGATTTTTCTTCTGGTCATTCAACCAAGTCTTCAAAGTTGAGGAAAGACTGTGCTTGCATATCATGCTTGAGCACACGTCCGATAATACTTTCAAATTGAGCAGCAGGTATTCCCTGATTGGCAGGTTTCTTCGTTTCTAAATCTTCGAATCGAATAACATGGCCTGCACAAAAACTGCCTCTAACTGCTAATGCTTTCCCAAAAATAATTTTTGCTGTTGCAAAGCGACCCACATCGTTCTTATCGACCACGGTATCACGCATAACTTCAATTTGACGAACCGAATGTACTAATTGCTTCACCTCGTCAATTACGAGGGAAGAAGCAGCATCTGGGCCAAACATTCTACGATCAAACACAACGTGGAATTCTAATATCTCAGCTCCCAAGCTTACGGCACATAATGGGGCAGCAAGAGACGCAGAGTGATCTGATAAGCCAACTGGCATTTTATACCGAGCTTTCATTTCCAACATAGCCTGAATACCAACACGTTCTGGAGGAGTCGGGTATTCTGTATTGCACTGAAGTACACTTAGAGGAACATTCTTCGACTGAAGAAATGCAATGGATTGGTCGAGTTCGTCATAAGAACTCATTCCAGAAGAAAGTATCACAGGTTTGCCTGTTCTGGCAATGTGTTCCAGCATTAGCAAATTTGAAACTTCCCCCGAACCAATTTTATAGCGCTTTACCCCTATACGCTCCAACAATTCCACCGCTTCCACAGAGAAAGGAGATGACATAAATTCCATTCCCTTTTCTTCACAATGTGTTTTAATTCCAACCCATTGTTCTTCCGTAAAGCCCATTCTCTTCCAATAGTCAAAGCGCGTATTATCCACTTTGGAAAAATTGACTCGGAATGGTTCAAATTCGGAGCTTTCTGCTTCTGCAATATGGGTTTGAAATTTAACAACATCAACTCCTGTTTCTGCAAGAGCATCGATGTAGGAATGAAGAATGCCAAGGCTTCCATCGTGAGCCTGAGCAATCTCTGCTATAATGAGGGTTTTAGTCACTTGTTTTCACCCTCTTGGTCTGAAAACCACCGGAAAGTGCTTTCCAACCCTGTTTTTAAATCAAAAAGGGGATTATATCCCAACAAAGTTCGAGCTTTTGTGATATCTGCAAGGCTATCGCGAACGTCTCCAGCGCGAGAAGATCCATAAGATGGCTTTAAGGTTGTTGATGAAAGCTCAGCCAGAATATTCCACATGCCGTTTAAGGTAGTACGTTCTCCAAATGCGATGTTGTAAACCTGATTCAATGCTTCTTGAGAGTCTGTTTCCATCGCACAGATGTTGGCCTGTACTGCGTTTTCTACAAAGGTAAAATCCCTGCTTTGTTCTCCGTCTCCATTAATCAGTGGTGCTTCACCTTGAAGTATTAATCCAATAAATTTTGGAATAACCGCAGCGTAAGCTCCGTTTGGGTTTTGCCAAGGACCAAAGACATTGAAGTATCTTAATCCTATTGTATTCACTCCATACACTTTGTAAAAAACATCCGCATAGAGCTCATTAACATACTTCGTAACCGCATAAGGAGAAAGGGGCTTTCCAATCTTATCTTCCGTTTTCGGCAACTGCTGACTATCACCATACGTTGAAGAGGAAGCCGCATACACCATTTTACCTATGCCTGCTTCGTTTACTGCAACCAACATATTAAGGAATCCGGCAATATTGACTGCATTGGTAGTAATTGGATCATTAATGGATCGAGGAACGGAACCCAACGCAGCTTGATGAAGAACATCAGTCATTCCTTTAACTGCATTGTTGCAATCGTCAAGATTACGGATGTCGCCTTCAAGAAATTCAAAGTCCGGCCTTCCTATGAATTCCTGGATGTTATCTAAGTTTCCAGTAGCTAGGTTATCGAGAACTCGAACCTTTCCGGTACCATGACTAAGTAAGTATCTCACCAAATTAGAGCCAATAAAACCAGCCCCTCCGGTTACGAGAACACGTCTGTCGGCGAGGTTGCTACGATGATAAATGGGGTTAGTCAAAATGCTTAATAATTAAAGGCGTGCATCTACCAAAGAACGGTCATAAAACGACTTGATGTCGTAAATGACAGCATTTGGGCTTGTAATGGCTTTCACATCGAGATTCGCAAACTCCTTATGTGATACGGCCAGTACAACAGCATCAAATTTGGTGGCCTTTATAGCAGCTTCAGTACTAAGATCAAGGTCATATTCATGCTTAACTTCTTCAGCATCTGCCCAAGGATCAAAAACGCTAACATCTGTATGAAATGCTTTCAGCTCTCGAATCACATCAATGACTTTAGAGTTTCGAATATCAGGGCAATTTTCTTTGAATGTAATTCCTAGAACAAGGATTTTGGAACCGAGAATCCGCAAATCCTTGCGAACCATGTGCTTCACAATTTGATCAGCAACGTACTGTCCCATTCCATCGTTCAATCGACGACCGGCAAGGATAATTTCTGGATGATACCCTACTTCCTGCGCTTTTTGTGCCAAGTAATAAGGATCTACCCCTATGCAGTGCCCTCCAACTAAACCAGGTTTAAACTTCAAGAAGTTCCACTTGGTGGCCGCTGCATCCAACACATCCTGCGTATCAATCCCCATTAGATTAAAAATCTTGGAGAGCTCATTGACAAACGCAATGTTGATATCTCTCTGGGAGTTTTCAATCACCTTGGCTGCTTCAGCTACTCTAATGCTTGCCGCTTTAAAGGTTCCGGCTACAATTATGGTTTTATAAAGCTGGTCAACGGTTTCAGCAACCTCAGGTGTTGATCCTGAAGTAACTTTCAGAATTTTGGTTACTGTATGCTCTTTATCTCCCGGGTTAATTCTTTCGGGCGAATAACCGCAGTAGAAATCCTGATTAAACTTAAATCCGGAAACTTTTTCTAACACCGGAACACATTCATCTTCTGTAACACCAGGATAAACCGTGGATTCATAAACCACGATATCCCCTTTCTTCAAAACTTTTCCGACTGTTTCACTGGCTTTATAAAGTGGCGTTAAATCCGGACGATTATGCTTGTCGGTTGGGGTTGGAACTGTAACAATAAAAATGGTACAATCACGGATTTCGTCAAGTTGTGTGGTGTAGGAAATCTTATCTGATAGTTTCAGGTTATCTGAATCAACTTCCAGAGTTCGGTCATATCCGTTTTTAAGCTCCTCAATTCGAGAAGCGTTAATATCAAAACCAACGGTTCTGATTTTCTTTCCAAACTCAACGGCGAGTGGCAAACCCACGTAACCTAGGCCTATAACGGCAATTTTTGCTTCTGTAACGTTCATTCAAGAGAATTTTATCTGTTTCAGTTTATCGTTTTTCTTTGGTATCGGGGATTAAGCTTTGAACACGCCCCATTAACTTTTTCATAACATTTCCTCAGGGAGCATTAAATATTAATTAGAGATGCTCCAACGCTTGTTCCTTCAAAACAAGTCTTTGCTTCCTGATATCATGTCTGCTTGCTCTTTTAACTCCTTGATATTAAGGCGCTTAAAATTAGATGTTGAGTCCTAAATTTAGAATAATCTTTGATGAAGACACAGCTTCGCCCTTTGAGTCACGGCAAAGTTAACAAACAAGTAGAACTTAAGCCTTCATTATCTATACTCTACTAACTGCAACTAAAACCCTTCTATGTAGCCTTGTCTTTAAATGCCCTTATTTAAAGCACTTATAATGGCTGTTATTTTATTATTAATACTAAACACGAGCAGAGATCATTTCATAAAAATTGGGGAAATATCAAAAAATCAGCTTTTTAACATTCTCTCTACCGTTTCTAAACCACGTAAGCAGGAGTATATCTCCACGCTTCCCATAGATAAATCGACAATCTTTCATATTAGTACGTCTTCCGGCAAGATCTGAAATCATTACTTGCGTAGGTTGAGTTTCCCAAATCCACTTATAATGCCCATCCTGATATAAAAAACGGTCTTCTTCTTTATCGGAGTACTGTAAGTCTGTGCTATTTAGAAAGACAGTGTTGGTTACGCTGTCTTTAGTATTGCAATGTTCGCTGATTAACAACACCGTATAGTTACCGGGGTTAGCATAAAGATGACTTGGAGACCAGGTTGTATCTGACTGGCCGTCTCCAAACGTCCAGCGTGCTTTCGAAGCGAAAAAGGAGTTGTTCTGAAATTGGACTTGTAAGCCTTGAGTATTCCAACTAAACATAGAAACTGGATGCCAAAGGCCAAGATTCCAAAGTGGAAGGGAATCGAACACAACCTCGCGTACAACTGTTCTTAACTGCCTCGCTGTAACACTGTCTAGGCTAGCCTTATAATTACATACTTCCGGGTTATTCTGAAAAAAAATGCTGTAAAAAGCAGAAGCAGCAAGGTATGACCCCGCAATCTCGGGATGGCTGCCATCTGATTGATAAAGAGAAACTTGTGGAAGCAGGCTTCTCACTTTTTTCCAAACATCTCCAACCGGACACAGCAAGGCCTTATTAGAGTCAGCCATTTGTCGGTACCTTAAAGCAAGCAGGCTATCCATGCCAGCGTATGTGCATACCGGCGGCCATTGTGCACAATTAGCCTGATCGCCATTTTGCCTTCCCCAAGTGCGATAAAACACCACTTTAGCGCAAGGATTAGCTAAATGAATTAAGCTATCAAGTGCTTTGGCATAAGGAAAAACTTCAAGTTCAACTTGGCTTTGTGGAAATGCAGGCCGCTGGCTTTGTTCCTGTAACACTACATAATCCCATCCAGGTTGCTGAATTAAACTTAATGTAGGTTGATGAGTGGTGTGCCCCTGAAAAGTAAAACCTCCCGGAGTACTCATAGCAGTAAACACAGAATCACCAGCAGAAGCTGCCATCTTTGAAACCATCTCTGGGAGGTTATTAACTGCAGTGTAGCTGTTCCCGATGAACAAAACCCGCTTTATACGACCTGTGGCCTGAGCACTGGCCAATTGCCAGCACATCAGGCCACAAATCATCCAATAAGGAATAGCTATTCTCATCTCGCTATCATCAGTTTTCGGTTTGCGTAACGTTTTCCTGCTCTGAGTTCATATACATATAACCCTGAAGGCAGAAGCTTGCCTGCATCATCTCGACCGTCCCAAATTTCATTGTAGTGCCCTTCTTGACGCATTTCACTAACAAGTGTTCTAACTTTTCTTCCCTGCAAGTCAAAAACTTGTAAGATTACTGATGTAGGTTCGTCTACTGAGAACTCAATGGTTGTAGAATGGCTAAATGGGTTAGGGTAATTAGCGAATAGTTGAGCAGAATTGGTTATTTCTGGTTCGTTTACACTTATTGCTACGTCTGGCTTGGCTAAACGCTTAGTAGTATAGATACGGTATTCACCCGGAAGCACACTGAAAGTGATGTTTCCTGCCGTAGCTACATTGATACTATCGCCGGTAAAAAACTCATACCACCTACCCGCAGTTGGAAAGTTAACGGTATGGTTTCCGGAAGTAATTCCAAAGTTACCCAAAGCAATAACATTCATAGAGGGGTCTGTAATAAGCAAACTTTTCATTTGGCCACTGAAAAAGGTCTGGAAATTAGTAGATCGAAAAGCCGGCTCCTGGGTTTTCAATTTGATAAGAGCAGAATAAACTTTTTGAAGTCTTGCTCGCCTCCAGTCATTGAGGTAATTCCACCTAACGGGTTTTAAACCTGTTCTTCCATTGAAATTTATAGAAACATCGTAACCCATTTCACCAAACTGCCAAAGAAGTTTAGGGCCAGGAACTGTAAAAAAGTGGCTGGCAACCAACGCCATACGCTGAAGTGCTGTGGTTGTGTCTCTGGTACTGTAAGAAGCGTTAAAATTTCCAAACTGAAGGTTTTTCACCATCAGACGTTCTTCGTCATGGCTTTCCATGTATCCGATTAAGTTGGGCTGCTGATAATTGCGTGCTTTCCAAGAAATCCAGCTAAAATCTGAATTCTGAATCCATCCCATTGCGGCTTCGTTGTAAGGATCGGATATTTTTCCCCATGGCATCATCCCATAGTCTGCTAATATCTTCTCTTCAGGATTGTCTGAAAGGTGCTCAAGAATAACATAGCTTCCTGGACTGTAGGTCTGGCATGAATCATAAATAGCTTTCCAAATGTTGATTCTACTTTGATCTACCGCATTCCATGCACCTATATTCCCTAATGTGTTGTTCTGAGTAAACCCTTTAGAAAGGTCAAAGCGGAAACCATCAAAGCGGAATTCCTGTAACCAATGCTTAAGTACCCGGAAAGTGAAATACTTGGTGTCAGGGCTTTCGTGGTTAAAGTCATAACCAACGTTGAAGTCATGTTTAGGAATCGTATTGAAAAAAGGACTGTTGGCTGCCGGACGATCGTTGGCGGCATCCCACCACAATCTTACATAAGGATTTTGACCAAAAGCATGATTCAAAACCATGTCTAATACGATGGATATTCCCTTAGCATGACATGAATCGATTAGTGCTTTTAAATCGTTTTTAGTTCCATACGCTTTATCGGCTGCAAAAAAGTAGCTTGGGTTATAGCCCCAGGATTCATTGCCTTCAAATTCCATAATAGGCATAACATGAATACAATTGATGCCCATGCTCTTCAGGTAATTCAATGAATCGCTCACGGTTTTATACCTCCGCGATGTAACAAAATCGCGAACTAATAATTCATAAATGACCAGATTAGATTTAAGCGGCCTAAAAAAGTTAGGGTTTTGCCAAGTATAACCGGCAGCATTGGTTTGGAAAATGGAAACTATTCCTGTCGTTTTTCCTGCGGGATACGTTAAAAGGTTGGGATAAGTTGACGCCGGAATAAAGCTATCGTTCCAAGGGTCGCTCACTTTTTCGCAGTATGGATCACCAATACGAAGGGTTCCGTCAACAAAATACTGGTATTGATACTCTTTACCGGGAGTTAGGTTTTTGAGTTCTACCCAATACCGCTTTCCATCTGGAGTTCGGTTCATATAATATGGAGTATCAACTTCCCAATTACTCATTTCTCCAATCACATATACAAATTGTTTAAAGGGAGCAAACAACGTGAGAATCACTGTGGTGTCGTTCTTGTAGGTAATTCCATCCTCAACACCTACTGGCAAACTGGCTACATTCACCGGCCCTCTTCCTATGTAGTAAAAAGAATCAACCCGAACGTTACCGTTAAGTTCTGCTTCTACTTTTACCCAATGGCGGCCAACATTGTTGGCTAATACGGCATATTGTATCGTGTCGTTGAAGGTTGAATTCTGAAGGACATTATCTCGGTAAACTCTTAAGGAACAGGGTTCAGATGAAATAGCAGTAAGATTGACCTGGCTATTTAAATCAACAATAAGTGGAAAACTAACCGGCTGAATGATGCGCAAGCCCAACTGTCCAACCTGTAAAACATCAACAAAAACATCTGCGCCATCAGCAGCACGGCCTACCACCGAACCATTGGTGTTACGAAACACAAACGCTAATCTTCGGATTTGCTCATTGGCTGGTACGCCTGCGGTACCATAGAAATTGCGAATATGATACTTCTTCCTCCAGATATTTGGGGCTACAGAATCCATCCTTACAGCGGGGTCATTAGTTCCCCAATTTCCTCTTACATGCCTCCAAGTTGTATTGGTAGCACTTAAATTGGTTACTACTCCTGAATGGAGAAAGATTGGCCCAGCCACCCCTGCTAAGGCTCCGTTTCCTTCTGATGCATTAAAGATTACTGTAACAGAATCATTGATGTCGCGGGGAAAGATTGGCTGTGTACTTACCTGAGCATTCCCATGAAGGCTAAAGGCAGAAAACAAGAGTAATGCTGAGAAGAATTTCTTCATGGTATTCTGAATTTCATCAATTATCTGTGCAAAGTAGCGAATTATTATAAATTTAATCTCTCTTTAATGGCATTTTCGAATTAACGTCTGATGTAATAATGGGAGGAATAATAACGCTATGACGTGTTTCTTATCTTAGCACATAGATAAAGCCACTCGCTGGAAGCCTTCGCATGCCATTCTAGCACGTTAAGGGCTTTTACCGTGTGCCTCCTCTTGGGGTGGAGACTAACTGAAAAACACCTCCTTCTTTCAAAACTTTACCTTAATGAATACTTGGGAGTTATAACTAAATAGATTGTTTTAAAATTTGTTTTAAACCTTGCTTAAGTTCGTCAAGTCAGACCGACACAAAACCCAACCGACATGAAAAAGTTGCTTCGTTCATTGGCGATTCTCAGCCTCGGACTTATTCTCACAACTGGCATCCAGTCTTGTAAAAAAGATAAAGATGACACTACTCTTGAAGACATTACGGACACAAAAGACAATGCTCTCGCTGAAGGCCACGATACAGATGTTGAGAACATGTCTGATGAGGCTATGTCTGGAACCATGACCAACTTCCGTGAAGAAGGCGAATACTCCTTGCTTAGTGGTTGTGCAACGATTACCAAAGACACAACCGTTACTCCTAAAATGATGACGATTGACTTTGGTTCCACCAACTGCCTTTGCAGAGATGGAAGGTATAGACGTGGAAAAGTGATTGTAACCTGGACCGGGCAATGGAGAACCCCGGGTGCTGCTCACACTATCTCTTACAACAACTACTTTGTAAACGACAACCAATTGCTGGGTACCAAAACCCGCCGATTTGATGGTCCTGATGGAGACGGAAATTTTTATTGGGACGTAACGGTAAATGGCAAAATGGTGCCAGCAGGTACGGCAGATACAGTACGGTGGAACGCAAACCGTCGTGTAACTTGGGTTCAAGGCTACTCAACTGCTGTTCGTTCCGACGATGTTTTTTTAATCACTGGAGGTTCAACAGGAACCGGAAGAACCGGACTCACATGGACTACAACTATTATCAATCCTTTGCGCAAAGAAGTTGGCTGCCGCTGGATTGTTTCAGGAATTCGTGAAGTAACCCGTGCTGATAAACCAACTCGAAGGATTGACTATGGTAACGGTGCTTGCGACAACGTAGCTAATGTAACCGTGAATGGAAATACCCGTCAGATTACCCTTTGGTAACTAAGAAAACGTTAGGTAAAAGACCCGCTTCGGCGGGTTTTTTTGTGCTTTTCGAATTCTTTTGGCACGAAAATGGCCAAGCGGTGAAAAAATTCAATAGGCATGAAATTGCGATACTTTCTGATTGTTGGTTCACTTTTACTTCTTTTAGGTGCTTGCCAAAGTCCCGATATGGCTCTTAGCGATCAACGGCTTTCGCAAAGACCTGCGTGGCGAGTAAGCGGACGGCAAGGTTTTTTGTTTCGACAGCGGTTAACCTTTGGTAACTATGCTACTTCAAAGGTGAAAAGAGGATGGACCCGTTCGTATAATATTCCTTTTTTCCTTCACTTTCAAGGAGCTCGTCAGCGGTTGTCTTTTACACAATTTGGCGAAGACAGTAGTGTGGCAGAAGTTATGGCCGTCAGTAAATTTCAGAGTAAAGAACTTCCAATATTACGTGACTTCTTTCGTATTGCCTTGGACTATGAAAACTCCTTTGCGGGCGTCATTATTCCATCCGCCGACAGTAGTCAACACTGGGAATTCCTCATGCATAGCGTTTCAGGAGCCTTGTTCAGGGAAGTGGGCGGTTTTGCAAGAAACGCTGTTGATAGCCCAATAACCATATCACCTGTTACAAGATTCAATAAGGCCAACTCATGGTCAAGCCCCGGAGTACTAGGCTACGAGTTTATTCAGGAAGGAAAAGTACTTGGGGCTGTGGAACTTATTAACCGCGGTAAAGTTTGGATTCAACCCGACTTAGACCCACGCCAACAACTCATTGTATCTTCGCTTTGCAGCGCATTGCTTCTTTATCAAAATGTAGAAGATGAAGTTCCTGAAAGAAGCAATAACATCCGAATATTTTAGCCCAAGAAAAAAGCCTGCTAATTGCAGGCTTTTTTCTTGTATCACACTGTAGGATAGCTACTTGGCATAGCTTACTGCTCTTTTCTCTCGGATTACAGTAACCTTGATTTGTCCCGGGTACTGCATCTCGGTTTGAATTTTAGTTGCAATATCTACTGCTAACGTATCTGCTTGATCGTCTGTTACTTTCTCTGATTCCACAATAACTCGTAACTCGCGGCCAGCCTGAATTGCAAATGCTTTCTCAACGCCTTTATAAGTCTGAGCCAAAGTTTCAAGCTCCTTGAGGCGTTTCATATAGCTTTCCGCCATTTCCCGCCGTGCGCCTGGGCGGGCTCCGCTGATAGCATCACAAGCTTGAACTATGGCAGAGATTGGGTCGGTCATTTCAATCTCATCGTGGTGAGCACCAATAGCATTGCAGATGATAGGATTTTCCTTGTACTTTTCAGCGAGTTGCATACCGAGAATAGCATGAGGCAATTCTGGATTATCATCGGGCACTTTTCCTATGTCGTGGAGTAGGCCAGCGCGTTTGGCGAGTTTCGGATTGAGCCCTAATTCTGATGCCATTGTAGCACACAAATTGGCGACTTCCCGGCTATGCTGAAGCAGGTTTTGACCATAAGATGAGCGATAACGCATTCTTCCTACCATTCGAATCAATTCTGGATGAAGGCCATGGATTCCAAGATCGATGCACGTTCGCTCTCCGATTTCCATCACTTCTTCTTCAAGCTGTTTACGAACTTTTAAAACTACCTCTTCTATTCGCGCAGGATGAATACGCCCATCCGTTACGAGACGATGAAGGGCAAGACGAGCAATTTCGCGACGAAGCGGGTCAAAACAACTGAGAACAATGGCTTCAGGAGTATCATCCACAATTACTTCAACTCCGGTTGCAGCTTCAAGTGCACGGATGTTGCGGCCTTCGCGTCCTATAATTTGTCCTTTAACATCATCGTTTTTAATGTTGAACACTGAAATTGCATTTTCAATGGCGTGCTCTGTAGCTGTTCTCTGAATAGTTTCAACTACAATTTTTCTCGCATCCTTGTTCGCGGTTAACTTAGCCTGCTCTACTACATCCTTGATATAAGACATAGCTTGAGTCCTAGCTTGAACTTTCATCGAATCCATTAATTGCGTTTTCGCCTCTTCAACCGTCATTCCGGCTATTTTCTCTAAACGCGATAGGATGGATTGGTGCGCTTTTTCTACTTCCTCTGTTTTCTGATTCAACCCATCTTTCTGGCGGTCTAAATCATCTGCTTTCTTATTAACTTCCTCCTGCCTTTTATTGAGGTCGTCCGTAATCTTAGTGATTTCACCTTCGCGTTTCTGAGTCTGGGTATGCTTATCCACCAAACTTTGCTCTTTTTGTTTGAGCGTGTTTTCTTTTTGGATTAATACCTGGGTGCGCTTATTGTGTTCGTCGTCTTGGCGTGCTTTAAGACTGAGGAATTTTTCCTGAGCAGCCAGTTCCTTTTCCTTTCGGAAAGACTCTGCTTTAATTTCCGCCTCATTCAGGATTCTGCGGGCTTCAGCTTCAGCTAGTTCTTTTTTTCTCTCAAAATCCTTCTCTTGACCTTTTAAAACCAATTGAAGAACGTATCTGCCGATTCCTATACCGGCAGCGAGTGTGATGAGGGGGATGATAATTTCCATGAGGCCCATAGGCTTTGGTAGGGTTTAAAGGAGCCTTAAGGAAGGAGTTGCATTATCGTACTGTTTCCTGATTTTTACAAAGTCCAATGAGCCGATCCATTTTTTCTATGATTACATCCAAGGATTCTGAATCCTGGGAAGGTTCATTCATTTGATATTGGGTTTCTACACGCTTTTTTCCTTCTGATTTTGCTTCAGCTAAAAGGTTCAAAGCAGACATTGCCAATAAATCTATGGGGTCTTGCACTTGATACCGACTTCGCAGAACGGCGAGCCTTTCTTTTAGCTCCTCGGCTGCTTGCGTTACCGCAACCTTTTCTCTTTCATTCACGGAAAGGGTATAAGGGCGTCCCAATATGTCAATGGTAAGGGTACTCATTGGAATAAAATAACTATCATCAGGTACTTAGGATAGCGATACACTTATCCAGTTCCTTAATATACTCGTGTAATTTTTTCTTGATTTCTTCGGGTGGTGTAACTGCGTTAAAGTCAAGGTCTAAACTCAACTGTGTCCGGGGTTTTCTGGTTGCCTGAAATTGCCGCTCTTGGTCGGCAATTCTTTGGCGCAACTGAACGAGGTTATGTTGAAGCACTTTATTCTCAGAACTTAGTTGCTCCTTTTCATGAACCAATCGGTGAACTTGTTCCTCCAGTTGGTTCATTTTGTCGTTCAGGATAGTTAAATCCACGGGTTATTGTCTGATTTTCGCTTGATGTTGCCGTTCAAAGTTAGCGATTAATTTCTGCATCACCTTTTCAACTTCTGTATCTGTTAGGGTTCTTTCCGGATGCCGAAGTATAAAACTCAGTGCATAAGACTGTTGACCTTCTTCCAACCTGTCGCCTTCATAAACATCAAACAAGTTGATACTTTGTATCAGTTGCTTTTCAGTCTGTTTAGCGGTTTTCACGAGGTCACTATAAGTCACCGTTTTATTCATCACCAAAGCAAGGTCTCTTCTTACAGCTGGAAACTTTGGAGGCTCTTGTATGGTAGAAATCGGACTTGTGGCAAGAGCCCATAAAGCATCCATTCTGAGTTCTGCAAAATAAACTTCTTGTTTTAGATCAAACCGTTTTAAATATGCCTTCGATACTTTGCCTATTCGTCCTACCGATTTCTTATTCCATTGCAACCCTACGCTGAATGTAAAAGAAGAATCATTCTCGGCAGTTGTGTGAAGTTCTCCCCAACCAAAAGCAGCACCCAGTTGTTCAATTAGTGCCTTTAATGAATAAAAGTCTGCCGCTTTGCGGGTTATTTGCCAGTTTTCCGGCTCTGTTTTTCCAGTAATCCAGAGCCCAAGCCAAGGTTCTTCAAGTAATTTTCCGGAATTGGTTAGTTGAAAGGTTCTGCCCAATTCGAAAAACTTTAAATCGGGCATTTGCCGACGCTGGTTATAGGAAATGGCTTGAAGTCCCCCTTCCAATAAACTAATTCTCATGCTTTTAAGCCCCTCATTCAAAGGATTTAATGGCCTGATTCGCGAAGGATCATCCATGTCAGCGGAATCGAAGGAAAAGGATAATCCCATTATTTCCTGATAACCTCTGGAAGCAAAAAAACCCATTAAGCGTTCCTGCCATTCATGGCGGGTTGAACGTACAGGCCATGAAGGCGTGTAGCTCAAGCGTCCCAAATCAGGAATGTTGTTCAAACCAAATACCCTTAAAACATCTTCAATAACATCAATTTCCCGTTTTACATCTGCTCTGTTGGTAGGAACTTCTATTTGGATTGATTCATCCTGAGAAACCGAAAGTACCTTGTAGCCAATGCCTTGAAGTATCTCTATCACCTTGTCCGTTCCAATATTGTAACCCAGCACTTTACTAATCTTAACATTGCGGAGAGTTACTAAAACCTGTTGAGAAGGCTTTGCTTCATACAAAAGAACATTTCCTTCTACGGTTCCACCAGCGAGTTCTATAATCATGGAAGCGGCAAGCAGTAAGGTTCTCACAGGTGCTTGCGGATCTGTACCTCTTTCAAAACGGTACGATGAATCGGTTTTTATCGCTAGAATTCTGGAAGCCTTACGAATTAAACTGGGGTTAAAGCAGGCACTTTCAAGAAATATATCGGTTGTTTCGGAAGAAATACTGTGATTAGCGCCTCCCATAACCCCTGCAATGGCCATAGGAAACTGCTCATCGGCGATTACAGGTATTCCTTCACTAAGAATAGGTTCATCTCCATTGAGTAGATTAATTTTCTCCCCCTGAGATGCACTTCTAATTACCAATTTATTTGATTTCCAAGTTTTTAAATCAAAAGCATGAAGTGGCTGACCGGTTTGATGAAGCAAATAATTAGTAACATCTACCAAGACATTCATGGGACGAAGACCTAAAGCAGTAAGCGCCTTTTTTAACCATTCAGGAGATTCTATTGCCTTTGTTCCACGTATTACAAGTCCAGAGTAAACAGAACAAATGGCATTATCTACCACCTGAAGGGTTATTGATGATGCTCCGGAAGGAATTGAAAGAGCGCCTTTTAATGATTCAAAAGGAAGACCCGCTATAAACGCAAGTTCACGGGCAACTCCTTCGTGGCCCATAGCATCGGTTCTGTTTGGAGTAAGTCCGATATGGAAAACAAAGTCTGAATCAAGTTTGAGGTAAGTGGCAATAGGTTGACCAAGAGGAGCATCGTTGGGCAGCACCATGATTCCTGCATGATCTGAGCCTAATCCTAACTCATCTTCGGCGCAAATCATCCCGTTAGATTCTTCGCCTCTAATTTTCGACTTTTTGATTTCAAAAGAAGTTCCATCAGGCAGATAAATCACAGTTCCTTCCGTTGCTACGGCAACCTTTTGACCGGCAGCAACATTGGGGGCACCGCAAACGATCTGACGTTGATTTTCTCCATCAAGAGTAACCTGACAGACTCTTAATCGGTCGGCATTGGGATGTTGAACAGCTTCCAAAACTTGGCCTACGACAACTCCTTTCAAACCACCTTTTACGACTTCAACTGTTTCAATTTCTTCTACTTCAAGGCCGAGGTCTGTCAGCATAGAAGCGATTTCCTCAGGATGTTGATTGAACGGGGCATACTTTTTCAGCCCTTGATACGACACCTTCATAACGTCCCAAAGTTAGGCTGAAATGCGAATGAAACAGGTTTATTCTATTTCTTCTGTATCGCAATGGTAGTCTATTTCTTGAACAGGGATAACAGGTTGAGCTTTGTCTCCTGCCTGTCGTGCGGCTTTCATTAGTCGAACAATTCTTCTTCTCTCCTCCAGATTTCTGATCTGCAGTTTAGCATCTTCCTCACGATTGAAAAAAGGTGTGCCTTCTATCCAAGTAATAAGTGCTTGACTTTCAATGCTTAAGGGATGTTTATCCCATAAAACCAAATCAGCATCATAACCCGATTTGAGATAACCCATACGATGATCGAGGTGCAACAATTTAGCAGGATTTAGAGTAACTAACTTAAGTGCTTCCGTTTCGGAGAGTTTTCCATATTTCATGGCTTTTGCTGCTTCCTGATTAAGTCTTCTACCCATTTCGGCATCATCGGAATTAACAGCAGTGGTAACCCCCATTCTATGAAGAAGCGCGGCATTAAATGGAATAGCCTCCATCACTTCGTACTTATAAGCCCACCAATCAGAAAAAGTGGAAGCTCCTGCACCATGGGCTTTCAACTTATCAGCAAGCTTGTAGCCTTCGAGAATATGAGTGAAAGTATTCACTCTAAATCCCTGTTTTTCAGCTACTTTCATTAACATATTGATTTCACTTTGAACATAAGAATGGCACGTAATAAATCGCTTCTTATCCAAAATTTCTACTAATGCTTCTAAAGTCAAGTCTCTTCTTGGTCGGATTTTCAGGCTTCCATTTTGGAACAACTTCCATTCTTGTTTATACTCATTAGCTCGGGAGAAAGCATCCATTAGCACTTGTTCAACACCCATTCTTGTTTGGGGGAAACGAACCGTCTCTCGATCTCCCCAATTGCTTTGTTTAACGTTCTCGCCCAAGGCAAACTTGATAAATCCATCTGCATTATCAATTTTCAAATTTTCAGGACTAAAGCCCCACTTGAGTTTAACTAAAGCACTTTGTCCACCTATTGTATTAGCAGAACCGTGTAGAAGTTGAGCGGCAGTAACACCTCCGGCGAGTTGTCGGTAAACATTAATATCGTGAGGACGAATTACGTCTCCAATTCTAACCTCAGCACCAATACTGTGAGCAGATTCATTAACACCTCTGGAAATGGCAATATGAGAATGCTCATCAATAATTCCAGGAGTTACATGCTTTCCATTTGCCTCAATAATCCTGTACTTCTGTCCTTTAGGAAACACCTTTTCTGCCGAGAGCTTCTTCCCTACATTAACTATTTTTCCATTATAAACCGCTATATCGGTTTCTGTTAAGGGGAATGAATCCTCATTTGTCCAAACGGTGGCGTTCTTTATCAAGAAGGATTCCCGATTAGGAAGTTCTTCTCGTCCGAAATCCGTTAAAGGAAACCACAACCTTCCTGTTCCAACAACTTTAATAGTATCCGAATTAGTTTTTCGGTTTCCCTTTTCAAGGGGTGGACCTACTTTAGATAACTGAATGTACTGGCTTGATCCATCCGGCTTAAATGCATAACCTTCTAGTTTTTCTTTATTCCATTTAACGGATAGTGTACCCCAGTTCTGTAAGCTAGAATCAACTGTAGAGGGTTGTAAAACCCATGCTTCTGGTTTTGTTACAACTGAAACAACTTTACTCAGAGTATCCTTATAAATGACTTTCCACTCAGGATCAAAACGGCTTCCACCAATACTAATTTTTAACGTGTTGAACTGGTATGTTCCCCGAATATCAACGGAATCTGTTGCTTTGAAGACTAACCGGTCATGGCCAATCCAATTCTCGAGAATTTGAGTTTTAGGTTCCTGAATAGGTCCTGTAGTAACAATGAAATAGGCTGAAGATCCCGGTTTTAAGTTACCCAATTGACTGCTTAAACCTAATTGCTGAGCAGGAGTCGTCGTCCAAGCTGCAAGCCATTTTTCAGGAGAAAGACCGGCTTTCAAAACCTTACGATTATTCTTCCAAAATACATCTGATGATTCAGTACCGAAAGCTGTTAACGCAAAGGGCAAATTCATGTTTGAAAATGCAAAGGGGTTTGAAGGAGCTAATTCCCAATGCTTAAGGTACTCTGTAGAAACATTTTCAGCATCAAGAGGATCTTCGACATCCAGCGTTGACGGAAAGGTACAAGGTAGAATATGTAGTGCTGCGCCTGCACTACGAGTCTCAGAAATATACTGATACTCATGGCCAGAAGCCAATATCCAGGCTCTGCCACCCATTTCTTTGGCTAATTTAGAAGCTCTTAGGTTATCCCATTTTTCTTGAGCAAGCATCACCCAAGGCAAGGAATAAGAATTTGCCAATGCTTGAAGGTTTAAATCCTGTAAAGAAGGCGAGCTTGAACTCTTCCGCCACTCAGCATCCAACAAAGCTTGGCGTAATAGTGCGATTGCTCCCATGAGAGAGCTTGGGTAAATTTGTCGGGAAGAGCCTTTATTAAAGGAAAAGGCAGCGGCAACCTGGTGTTTCATTAGTGACTCTTCTCCTGCTGCATTTGATAAATTAACCAAAGCAGAAACCCCTCTAGCGATTCCATCTTGAGGAACAACATGAACTACTGCAATACCCATTTGTCTCAATTTCTTTGCAACTTCAGGATCAGGTTGAAATAACGTTGCAGCGGAAAGGTGCGCTTTAAGGGCATCGTTATAACCGAAAGCACCTTGCCGTGTAGGTTCTAACTGAGGCCCTACCGATTCACCACGAACTTTGCTGGTAGAGTTTAAGGAGGAGTTTAGACCATAGGCTCCATAGAGATCAATAAAGGCAGGATAAACCCAGGCATCTGGAAAAGAAAATTGCTGTATTCCTTTTGGGTAAGACAAAGACTTGCCTACGGCTTTAACCTTACCTTCTATTACTAACAATTCACCTGGTTCATAAAAGGTAGCAGAATCTACCACGATACGAGCAGCCTTAATGAGGTAAGAAATTGAGCGTGAATCGCGTGCGCCATTATCACGACGCATAGACTGAGCAAACAGCGAAGCTGAGAGCAGAAAAAGTAAAAGTGTAAGTAAGCGGTGTTTCATCGTTAGTAACTAAAGCAACGTCCGTAAATCAGTTGTGAGAATTGCCAGGATTGGTATTGGTAATCAGAAGGAGGTTCGGTAAGATAAATTATGTGCGCCTTTTTTCTGGCAGATTGCTTCTTTATTTTTCTAACTAAAGGGATATCCGAACGGGTTAAACGGAGGAAGCCTAAAATTCCCTTCGAGTGCCCTTCAACCACCCCTTGAAATTGCAGACATTCTGTATCCGCAGGATTAGCTGTAAAACGAACCAATTTCCAGTCGGCAGACGAATTAATCAACACCTTAGGAGTTATTAACTCTACCCTGCCTGAAGAGTATTTAACCTCATGAACACAGCTTCTCAAGATGGTAAAAGCATACATCCTACCGGGGAGAGAATAATGTAAAAAGCGATTGTCGATATTCATAATGCTTCCCCTTAAGATAGTGCCATCCAGCTTAACAATTCGGTCTAATTGCTCTTGAGCATGAGCCTCGTTTATCCAAAAACAGATAACAAGCAAAACGGAAAAACAACGACTTCTCATAGTTCCACGTGGAACATGGCTAAACATTGCTCTTCCAGCAGAGACATCTGTTTCTTCAATTCAGGTGTAGTGTCCTCGTAACCACAAAGATGAAGTACTCCATGCGCTAGAATTCTAAGCAACTCCTGAAAAAAGTCAACTTGGTAGTGTGTTGCGTTGTCCTTAACTCTATCTAAGCTAATAAAAACATCTCCGCCGATAACATTAGGGCGTTCCTCGGAGGGAAAAGTAATAATGTCAGTAAAGAAATCGTGCTGCAAATATTTTTGATTCATACTAAGTAAAAACTGGTCAGAACATAGGATAAAATTAACATCGCCTACTTTCTTATCATGAAAGACCGCTATTGCTTTAATCCATTTTTTAATTGCTAATTTATGTTCCACGTGGAACTTCACATCTTCCAAATGAAATAGTATCATACATCTAATTTTAAATGACAGCGAAGGTTTTTACTATCATGTTCGTATTCTACCGCAACACAGTACTTCTTCAATAAAAAAACTCCTCTCCCTCCTTCACGTTGCAATAAATCTATCTGGGTAGGGTCAGACACTTCATTAAATTCAAACCCTTTTCCTTCGTCCTGAATGTTCAATTCAACATCAGGATAATTGAGTGTCCAGTTTAGCCACACTTTCTTACCCTCTTCGTTTCGGTTTCCGTGTTTGATTGCATTAGCAATTGCTTCACTTAACACCAATCTTAATGCAAATTTTGCCTTGTCTGATAAAGGATGTGTTTCTTCTACTGATTGAATAAACTGATCGAGAAGAGGCCAATCCTTTAGTCCATGTTCAAAAACGATTTGCCCCGTCACTTCGTCTCTTCATTAGGTTATTCATGTACCTGTCTACTTTTTGCCTGTAGAATGGTTGTAAATCTAGTGTTTGACTTTTAAGCCCTTCAAGTTCTCTACTCTTCAATTGCTTAAATACATCAAAGGCTTTTTGCCTGTTAGCTATATTTTGATCTGCTGTGTTGCTCTTTCTTGTTTCATCTTCTTCCCTCTTGCGTTCAGCTTTATCTGACTCCAACAAACGTGTGAGTATATCTTGCTGGCGATTTAGCGTTTCCTGACTTAAACTTTTATTCAAAAGCTCCCTTTCGGTTTGCTCCATTTCTTGCAACGCTTTTTCCATGTAGTTCTGCTCAGGTTTCCCACCTTTTCCTTCCTTCTTAAGCTGATCATTCATGCGTTGCAATTCTCTACGAATAGCTTGCTGACGAGCTACCATTTGAGCAAATTCTTTTCCTTGTCCGCTTTGGCGTTGACCTGGTTTTTGACCTTGCTGTCCCGGTTTTTGCCCGTCTTTCAATTTTTGCATGTCTTCATTTAACTGTTTCTGCAACTTAGAAAGTGCCCCTCCTCCGGGTTTCTTTTTTCCGGGTTTTGCACATGAACCCTGACCTTGTTGTTGCTGTTGCTGCTGCTGTTGCATTTGCTTAAGTACCTCAGATAACATTACAGCAAGGTTATTTACTGAAGTCATCACATACTGTTGTTTTACCTTTGCAACTGGAGTATTTCGAGTGCCAAGTGCTTGTATGGCTCCTTCAATATGCTGATTCATATCACCAACCTCTTTGGTAATAAAACTTTTTAACTGCATAACTCGCTTAGATAATGCTTGAAGACTATCTTCAATCAAGCGGGCATCGTCCTTAAGTTTAAACTGATCCTGAGCAATTTTAACATACAACGGCCCGTACTGGGTATTGTCCTTGAGCTTATCTATCAGATTCTCCTGCGCAAAAGAAAGTTTAACCAGATTATCTAACAACATTCTCAGTGCACGCATATCTTCCTCCATCTCTTGTTGTTCCTGTTGCTGTTTTCTTTGCTTCATGTTTGAAGACATCTGTTGCATTTTCTTTGCGGCTTGCTTCTGATTCTTCTTCCCACTTTTCTTATCTCCTTTACTCAGATTCTCCTTCCCTGATTTCATTTCTTGCTCTATCTCCGAAGATTCCTTCTCCATTTCTCCGGTGTCCATTGGAGATTCGAGCTTTTCGTTTTGCTCTTTCATCTCCTTCATCTCTTCTTTTAATTCACTAAACTCTTTATTGAGATCTTCCTGCTTTTTGAGTTGTTCTTCCTTCTTGCTGTTATCCTCTTCCGCAAGATCTTCTTGTTTCTTAGCTAATTCATCGAGCTTCTCCATTACTTTATCCATTTTCTGCTCAACGGCTAACTCCTTAAAGAACTCCAGCATACGATCTAATTCCTTCTGAAGATCTTTGTTGTCTAACTTCATATTTTCCAACTGTTTTTGTAATTCAGCCGGATCTGATTTACTTTCTTGAAGACGCTGAAGCTCTTCAATTAGCTTTCTTAAATCTTCATTCAAGGTTTTCTCTAACATTTCCTGAAGCTCCTTTTGCTTTTCTACTAGTTGCTCTTCCTCAGGATCTGTTTTCTCATTTTGCTTTAAATTCTGCTCTGAAAGCTTTTTAACTTCCTTTAAAGTACTCTCAATTTGTTGCTGCTTTTTTAGCAATTGATCTACCGCTTTTTTATCCTCCCAGCTCAACTCCTGCTTATCTCGCAACTTCTTTCTCAACTGCTCAGCTTCTTGCTGAATCTTTTTTGTGTCCTTTACTGCTTCCTTCAAAGAAGCAGTAATTTGATCTGAACGACTTTCGGTTGCCTTCTCCATTTCCTTCACACTTTCCTGTCTGAAACGGAACATCTCGCTTCTACTGGATTTTGCTCCATTCACTGCATCGTTATCATAAACTTCAAAAAAGTACTCTACTGTTTGGCCGGGAAGAATCGATAAACTGTTTAAATCAAAATAGTGAACGATTCTTTGTTGTAATGATGCAGACTGTAAGGAAAGTTTGCTGGTTTGCCACTTGCCAGATGGTGTATTACCATGGCTTACAATATGGTAACGGAATACAAGCTGACTAATGCCATAATCATCTGATATTTCTCCTTCGAAATACCGTACAGCATTGTCCATACTGTCTATCGATTCAAATACACGGATACCGGGATATTCGTCTTTTACTACCGTAACACTATAGGCAGCAGAATCTTTCAATATTGATTCTCGGTTAAATGATGAAATGCTGTAGTTAGTTGATTGTTTAGCAAGGACTTTAGCTTCAAATCTGTTGCTTTTCAATAACGTAGTAACTGGAATTGATTGATTTGCCCATTTAAGTTGCAAGCTGTCAACGTGTTCACCTTCAATCAACCAAATCAACTTAGTTCCTTCGGGGACATTGAAATCGCCTCTATCGCTGAAAACTTCATCCTGCTTTTTCAAGTAATCTGGATAATCTAACTTGACTATCATGCTTTTGATGACTGGTCTGGGTACAACTTTGAGTAGGTATGACTTCGTTGTAAAACCACCAGACACCATCCGAAACTCTATGTTTTTCTGAACCTGATTAAAGACATACGAAAAAGCGTTTTTCGCATCCGGATTCATCCTGAATCTCTGGCTTCCTACTTCGAGAATAAGCTCTTGAGGTAAAATTTTCCCTGAGGTCTTGACTTCCAGTTTAAAGTCTTCGAACTGTGTGCTTTTCAATGTTTTATTAACAATGGTAATATCAAAAGGTGCTTCAGGTTCAAACTCCTCGTTGAATCGCACTAAGCGAGAAGCTGGTTTACTAATCCATTCAGGAGAAATAGCTGAAACAAAAAGAAGTAAGATTAATGGTATTGAGATCCAACGGACATGCTTGTAATTTTCCTTAAGATTAATTGCATTAGTAAAAGGAATGGGTCTCAATTGACCAATTTTCTGATCAATGGAGGCAACAAGAAAAACATCTGTTTCTACCTGATTTTCCAATTGCTGCTCCAATTGTAACGTGTTTAGCAGACGGTCCTGAACCTCAGGAAAGTGAAGGCCAATTAATCTGGCGGCTCCTTCATAAGAAAGCCGTGTACCTATCCTGTTAAGTTTCAACCAAGGAAGTAAAAGCCAGAGAATCAAAAAGTAAAGCCCTGCCGTTATGAAGCAGAAGAAAAGAATACTTTTCCATAATGGTGACATCCAGAGTAATTGCTCAGCAAAAACCATTAGAAGGAAAATGGAGATAATGCTACCTGTGAAAAATAGTCCTCCTCTAATTATTCTATTCTTGTAGTACTTTCGGATATAAGACTCCAGCTTATCCTTTAAGCTAATAAACTCCCTGCTCTGCATAATTTAAAGAAGATAATCTGTAACAACTGGACAATGATCAGAATGAACAGCGTGCGAGTGCATTGAAGAAGTGGAAAGAAAAGGGACTAATTCATCTGTAACAAATTGATAATCAATCCTCCATCCTTTATTATTACCTCTTGCACCAGCTCTAAAAGTCCACCAACTGTATGCGCCTTTGGCATCAGGATTCAGGTACCTGAAAGTATCTGTCATTCCATTAGAAACCCATCGGTCCATCCATTCCCTCTCCTCGGGTAAAAATCCACTGGATTTTACGTTTCTCACAGGATCATGAATGTCAATCGGTTTATGGCATATATTGAAATCTCCAGCCACAATCAACCGAGGTATTTCTTTTCTAACATCCTGAATATAAGGGAGAAACCACTCCAACATACTCATTTTAAACGCTTGTCTTTCCTCTCCTGAAGTTCCAGAGGGTAAATAAACTGAGAGAATAGAAAAGGAATCGAAATCCATTCTAATTCCTCTTCCTTCCCTGTCGTACAAGCTGTTTCCAAATCCCACCCCCACGTTTTTGAATGGAATTCTGGAAATTAAAGCCACACCGCTATATCCTTTCTTTTCGGAAGGATGAATGCGAACCTGATAGCCCATTTCTTCGAAAGGTTTCACATCAAAGTAATTCTCATCTGCCTTTATTTCCTGAAGGCACAAAACATCGGGCTGAGCTTCCCTAATCCAGTCAATAAGTCCTTTCGCTAAGGCAGAACGGATTCCGTTAACATTGTATGTAGCAACACGAATCACTTTTTGAGTATCCTTACTTTCATGGCAAGATCTTCAACTGGTCGATCGCCAGGCTTTGTAGCAACCGCTGCAATTTTATCTAAAACTTCGAAACCAGAAACAATCTGACCAAATACTGTGTATCCCCCATCCAAATGAGGCGTACCTCCTGCTTTTGCATAAGTTGCCTTTTGCTCCTGCGTATAAGTTCTTCCGGATTGAGCTGCCATCATGGTAAGTTGCTCAGGTGGAACTGGTGCTCCTTGTACAATATAGAACTGACTTCCAGATGATTCTTTTTTCGGGTTTACAAAATCACCGAGTCGAGCAGCAGCAAGCGCACCTTTTCTATGATAAAGGGTATCAACAAACTCAGCGGGAATAGTATAGCCCGGGCCTCCATTTCCAAGAGCTTTATCAGGAGTAGCGTTTCGGGAGTCTGGATCCCCGCCTTGAATCATAAAATTTCTTATGATTCGATGAAATAGAGTACCATCGTAATACCCTTCATTAGCGAGTTTAATGAAATTATCCCGATGCAATGGGGTGCAGTTGTACAACACTGCTATCATGGTTCCCAAAGGAGTTTGGATCTCAACTTTGGTAAGCTTTTCAGCTTTAGCCTTTTTTCCTCTACCAGGTTTTGAGCTTTTGATTGACTGCGCCTCAGACGAAAAAGCCAGACCAACAACGAGTAAAAACAGAATGATTCTTTTCATGCGTATTAAAGTTAAAGGGAGATATCTGCTTCTAAAAAGTTAATTTGTTGAAAGTGGTAAACCACGTGTGCTTTAATTAAATCTTCCTGCTCAAGCAAGTTCAAAGTGCTTATAGGCTTAAGCATGGTGTAATGCGGCCATCCTTCCTCATCAAGGCCGGCCAACTCATAGTAATCGGAATAACTCAACACTTTGCACACTCCAATATGCATTAAGTCCTGCTTTTCTTCTTTACTGAACTTATTCTTGCTCAGACTTAACTCGTCCAAGCCAATAAGAAAGAGTATTGCCTGTAAATCAGGCTCCTTTCCAAAAGGCTCAGAGAGTTTCATGGACAACGTTTTAAAAAGAAGTTCAATTTCAGGGTTCTTCATAAGTTAAGGGTAAAGTTATCGGCACTTTGATGAAAGGGAAAGCGAGTTTTAAAGTTATTTAGTTCATCAATCTTAATTTCGTAAAATTCCATAATATCTTCTGAATCTGAAAAATTAAGTCTCTGTCCATCAAACTGATATAGAGCAGAATGGCCGTTGTAAGAAATGTTATAACCGTCTATTCCTGTCCGATTAACGCCCAATACATAACATTGATTCTCAATTGCTCTAGCAGTAAGCAACTGATCCCAAGCAAAAATTCGGGATTGTGGCCAATTTGCAACGTAAATTAAAAGATCAGCAGTTGTGCTTCTACTCCAAACCGGAAATCGAAGATCAAAACAAACAAGCGGACGTACATTTACACCTTTCCACTCAAAATCTAACAGAAAATTACCTGCTGTATAATGCTTATCTTCTCCTGCATAGACAAAAAGGTGGCGTTTATCGTAGTACTTATGGGTATCGTGCGGAAATGCTACGTGTAGTCGGTTAAAGTATTGCCCATTTTCTTTCGTTATCCAACTTCCCATTATCGCCGCTTTTAATCTATCCGCTTCGCATTGAAGCCATTGAAGAGTTACCGAGTAATTTTCCTCCGCAAGCGATTCAGGTTCCATACAAAAACCGGTTGTAAACATCTCTGGCAGTACCACCAAGTCCACTTCACCAGGATTTAGTTTCGCAAGGTGTTTACTGAAATGTTGTAGGTTTCCAGCTCCATCCTTCCAAAGTAATGGCGATTGTATCCAACAGAGTTTCACAATTGTTTCATTCGATTAATAGCCTCCAATAAGGTTTCTTCTTTCTTAGCAAAACAGAAACGAACCAATTTTGAAGCTGGATTTTGGTGGTAAAATGGTGAAAGAGGCACTAAAGCAACACCAACTTCTTTACATAACCATTCTGTAAATGCGATATCATCTAAAGAACTGATTGAAGAATAATCGGCGAGAAAAAAGTATGTTCCTTGAGGTTGCAAAATTTTGAAAGGCGTATCCTTTAATCCCTCGATCAGAAAATCTCGCTTTTTCTCATAAAATGCTCCAAGAGTTCTATCACTATTGTCGATTGAAAGAAAATCTGCATAAGCCTTCTGAGCTGGTGTATTAACAGAAAATACAGTAAACTGATGAGCCTTTCGAAACTCTACCATTAATTCCGCAGGTGCACAAACATAACCTACCTTCCATCCGGTAGTATGGTATGTCTTTCCAAAAGAAGAGACTACTAGTGCTTTATTTCTTATCCGAGGATGTGAAGACAGACTTAAATGTTGATATCCATCGAACAGAATATGTTCGTAAACCTCATCGCTTAGAATTAGAATACCATTCTCGCACGTGAGCCGATCCAATTGTTGAATATCACCTTCTGTAAAAACTACACCGGTTGGATTATGGGGAGAATTTACCACGATCATCCTGGTTCTCTTGTTGATACTGCGTTCAACCAACTCCCAATCGTAGAGAAAATCAGGTGCTTTAAGAGGAATATGTACCGGAACCCCTCCTTGAAGTTTTATTGAAGGTGCATAACTGTCGTAAGAAGGATCAAACAATATCACTTCGTCGCCCTTTTGGATAAAGGCTGAAAATGCCGTGAATAACGCTTGCGTTGCCCCGGAAGTTATCGTTATCTCCGTAATTGGGTTGTATTGAACTTGATACAACTGTCCAATCTTTTGAGAAATTTGAGTTCTTAAAATGGGCAATCCATCTGATGGTGCATACTGGTTGAATCCTTCCGCCATAGCCCTGCTGAATGCTTCCACTAATTGTTCTGGTGGATTGAAATCAGGAAAACCCTGCGCAAGATTTACAGCTTCGTATTCAGCAGCGAGTTTAGACATCTTAGAGAAGATGCTTATGCCAGCAGTCGGTAATTTGGAATTGATGGGGTAAGGATAATGAAGCATTGAATAACTACCCAATTTATTGATTAAAGACCTAAACTGCCAGATAATTCTAGCATTCTGCGAATAGGTTTCTCTGCAGCAGCTCTCAGTGATTCTTCCATCTCTATTGTTGGCTTACCGTATTTTAATGCGAGGTAAATCTTCTCTAAGGTATTGCGCTTCATGTGTGGGCAATCGTTACAAGCGCAACCATTGTTAGGAGGAGCTGGAATAAACTTTTTATGAGGTGCCGCTTTTTCCATCTGATGAAGAATACCGGTTTCGGTAGCAACAATAAAAGACGTCGCCTTTGATTTCAAACTGTAGTTCAACAAAGCCGTGGTACTTCCGATAAACGATGCCAGTTCCAATATATCTGCTTCGCATTCAGGATGCGCAATAAATTCTGCTTCTGGGTTTAACTCCATCAGCTTTTTGATTTTGTCCAAAGAGAATATTTCATGTACCTGACATGCGCCATTCCACAAAAGCATATTTCTTCCTGTCTTCTTATTAACGTAAGCCCCTAAGTTCTTATCAGGAGCAAAAATGATAGGCTGATTAACTGAAAGACTTTCTACAATTTGAACTGCATTGGAAGAAGTGCATATAATGTCTGATAAGGCTTTAACATCGGCAGTGCAGTTGATATAAGAGATTACCAAGTGATCCGGATTAGCTTCTTTAAACTTTTTGAAAGCATCAGCAGGTGCCGAATCAGCTAATGAACACCCAGCTTTCAAATCCGGAAGGAGTACGATTTTTCTGGGATTAAGAATTTTAGCAGTTTCCGCCATAAAATGAACTCCTGCAAAAAGAATAACCTCTGCTTCAGTCGAAGCGGCTTGCTGCGCTAAGCCCAAGCTATCGCCTATATAATCTGCAATATCCTGTATATCACCAGTCTGATAGTAATGTGCGAGGATTATCGCATTCTTCTCTTTCTTCAACAAAGTAATTTCATCCAGCAGGTTAAGGCGAGGAGAAACCGGCACGTCGAGAAAACCATTCTCTTCAAGCTTTTCCACAGCAAACACCAGGGTACTCATGATTATTAATCTTTTTTATAAAACATCCCAATCATCATCATGGTGTGGAAATGGGGTAAAAGTTTTGAAAATTTCTTTTGGACAGAAGTAATACACTTAAAGTTTGAGCTTATCCACAGAAGTTTATGACCTATATTCAAGATTTACAAGCAGATGCAACTTTATACACATGGTTGTGGAAAAAGTACGTTAGGCAGCATTTCGAGAAACAGGACACGCACAAAAAGTGGATAAAATCATTCGTCGGTGGATAAAGGTAGTACTTGATGGATAGATGTTTTTTTTGCTGAACAACCATGCACAAAGCGCAGAAGTTGAGTTCATATTATCCACATCTATTTGAGCGATATCCACATTTAAGGAACAGGGTCGTAGCCATGTCCACCCCACGGATGACAGCGCATAATTCGTTTTAATGCAAGCCAAAAGCCTTTGAATGAGCCATGTTTTTGGACCGCTTGAAAGGCATAAGCCGAGCAAGTTGGTGTAAATCTGCAACTATTGGGAAGCCATGGAGACAGGACTAATTGATAGGCTTTAATCAATCCTAATAGTAGCCAGCGCATGATAATGAATTTTACGAAGGATTTTTTCCCAAGTAATGGGAATGGACGGGTGTTGAGGTAAATCCTGATGGATGTAATGTAACGCAATCAAAAGCAGCTCCCCCGAGCTTAAAGCATCTTGTTCAAGTTGAGAAGGAAAGTTTAAACGAACGGATTCTCTCAACACTCGTTTTATCCGGTTACGTTCAACGGCGTGTTTGAAGCGGCGTTTCGATACGTTAACTAAAATCTGAACGCCAGGATTTTGCGCCTGTTGGACTCGGATTAATTTAGCACGTAGGGGAAACAAAAAAAAATCAGTGCCGCTGTAATGCAGAACCTCGATTAGTTTTCTGCTTTTCAGCCGCACTGATTGTGGAAAGAGGGTCGGCCTGGTGTTATCAGACCCGCCGTTCATATCAGAACTTATGGCGCTTCTCGTCGGAGACGGTCAGCTTTTTACGGCCTTTAGCTCTCCGGCGGGCAAGTACATTTCGACCATTGGCCGTGGCCATCCGTTCGCGGAAGCCATGCTTGTTCCTTCTCTTTCTGAGTGAGGGTTGGAATGTGCGTTTCATTGCCGTTTATGATAGGGAGTGCAAAAGTACAATAACTGCATTCAAAACCAAATCTTCAAAGAAGATAAAATGAAGTTATCGACAAGTTTTCAAGATTTTCGCTTTTGAAGCAGCACTACATTCTCGACATGAGCCGTATGAGGAAACATATCCACTGGTCTCCAAGCCATTACTTCGAAGTGTGAATCTAATAATTGTAGGTCACGAGCTTGGGTTGCAACGTTGCAGCTTACGTACACGATTTTCTCAGGAGATAGCTTTATCAAAGTATCTACAACGTCCGGATGCATTCCTGCTCTCGGAGGATCGGTTACAATTACTTCCGGCTTTCCGTATCTCGCAACAATTTCCGGTTTAAGCAAATCTTTCATATCGCCCGCCAGAAAATCAACGTTGTGAATTTGGTTTAACTCTGCATTCTTTCGAGCATCTTCAACAGCTTCTGGCACCGATTCTATTCCAAGAACCTTTTTTGCATGCCTAGCCAGAAAAAGGGAAATAGTGCCGATACCGGAATACAAATCATAGACGGTTTCATCTCCTTTTAAACCGGCATAATTAAGCGCTTGCTGGTACAATCGTTCGGTTTGACGACTGTTAGTTTGAAAGAAGCTTTTCGGGCCAATCAAAAAACGAAGGTCACCAATAGTCTCGGTTAGCGTACTACTGCCTGAGTAAAGCAAGACGTCTTGATCGTAAATGCTGTCGTTTTTCTTCGTGTTGATGATGTACTGAAGTGAGGTGATGGCTGAAAAACGAGTTTTCAGCATTTCCAGGACGTTTTCTCTATGTTCAGCTTCTTCACCACCAAACATTACGGTTACCATCCATTCACCTTTGAGGTTATTGCGAAGACTCAACTGGCGAAGGCAACCTTCATGGGCAACAACGTCGTAGAAGCTGATTTGGTTTATAATTGCGAAATCATATAGTGCCAGTCGAATATCATTCGCCAATGGGTGCATTAGATGACAGGCCTCAATGTGTAGGATTTTGTCCCATCGCTTGGGAATGTGAAAACCTGCTCCCGGAAGATCTTTGTTTTCTTTGGCGAGTTTCATTTCTTCCGGTGTAATCCAACGCTTGTTGCAAAAAGCAAATTCAAGTTTATTTCGGTACTGATATTCATCCAAGCTACCGAGGATTTTTTCCGGTTCGGGTAACCGAACTTTTCCCAACCGTTGCAATGTTTCAGCAACTTGTTCCTGTTTGTATCGAAGTTGATATTCGTAACCTAAATGCTGCCACTTACAACCGCCACAATAGCCAAAGTGATTACAAACAGGCAATGTTCTTTCCGGGGATGGCAACTTTAATTTTTCAATAGTTGCCATCATGTAAGAACTCTTGTCGTTGATAATCCGCAAATCTGCTAAATCACCTGGAGCTGCAAACTCAACGAAAGCTACTTTCTCTCCTATTCGGGCTACGCTTTTTCCTTCGGAAGCGAAACCAGAAACGGTGACGTCTTCCAGAATCTGATTTCTTGGAATGCGGGGCATACTATACAGCCAAACCTGAGTTCATTAAACGGCCTGAATCAATAAGCTTTGCTAGCGCTTTGCTTTCAAGTACTTTATGAAAGGAGCGTACATGATTTAAGTTGTGTGTGTCTGTTCCAATCAGTGAAATCATACCTTTATCAATCAGTTTTTCGGCAATACGCTTAGCCATGGGAGAATAGGCGCCGATTAAAGAGCCTAAGTTGAGCTGAAAAAGAACTTCAAAATCAATGAGTTCTTCGTATTTGCGAAAATCGTCGTAGTAAAAAGTATAGCGTTCCGGATGAGCGAGTATAGGTTTGTAACCTTTGATTTTCATATCGAAAACCAGGCTTTTTATATCAACAGGCTCATTAATGTATGAAAGTTCGAAGAGAACCATTTTACTTCCCATTGTCAAAAGGTTTTCTTGTTGACAAAGCTTCTGAAGGTTCTCGTCTAAATAGTATTCAGCAGCGAAATTGAGATGAGTAGAAAGACCTTCTTCCTTAAGCTTTTTTCGAACCTGATTTACCGCATTGCCAATGGTTTCTGGATTATTCCGATAGTAATCCTGCATAACATGAGGAGTGGTGATGAATTGTTCATAGCCTAACTCCTGTAACCCTCTGATTAAGGCTACTGATTCTTCAACAGATTTCGAACCATCATCAATGCCGGGCGCCAGGTGGCTATGCATGTCCACTTTTATCTCAGACAAATCCTTCACAGCGTGGCTATTGCTGGAAAATAAATTTTTAAATAATTGAATCACTTAAGACAAAAGTAAACGCTAAACAGTAATAGGGAAAAATAAAAACACCCGCCGAAGCGGGTGACGCAAAAACAAGGGGATGATTAACAATGATCTTTAAAGGCATCTGCCAGATTTTGTGCAATCATTTCAGCGGGTCTGCCTTCGATATTATGACGTTCCAGCATGTGTACCAGTTTACCATCTTTGAAAAGAGCAATAGAAGGCGAAGAGGGAGGGAATGGAAGCATGTATTCGCGGACACGGTTTACTGCATCGCTTTCCATGCCTGCGAAGACAGTAGCAAGGCGGTGAGGTTTTTTGTCGGATAAGTCTACTGCCTTTTTTACACCAGGACGAGCGTTGGCAGCAGCACAACCACAAACAGAATTTACAACAACTAAAGTAGTTCCTGACATTTCGTTCATAAACTGATCCACTGATTCGGGAGTAAGAAGTTCGGTAAATCCTGCTTCCGTTAGATCTTTTCTCATTGGGCTCACCATGAATTCGGGGTAGTTGGCCATAATCAATTATTTAGATAGGTTAAAAACAGCGTGTTATCCGTTTTGGTTCACTGAATATCGATATCAAATTGAACAAGGCTGACAAACTCACGAATGCGAGCATCGAGTTCTTGTTCAGTGAGAGAATCAAGGCGCTCAGTACCAAATCGTTCTACACAAAATGAGGCGAGAGCTGAGCCATAAATAATCGCATTCTTCATGTTTTCAAAGGAGATGTCGCCTGTTTTAGCGAGATAGCCAATAAAGCCACCTGCAAAGGTGTCGCCTGCGCCTGTTGGGTCGAATACTTCTTCAAGCGGTAAGGCTGGTGCGAAAAACATGTGATTCTTGTGGAAAAGCAGTGCGCCGTGTTCTCCTTTTTTAATGATAAGAAAGGGTGGTCCCATTGCCGTAATCTTGCGTGCTGCCTTTAACAAAGAATACTCTCCGGATAATTGACGAGCTTCCTCATCGTTGATGGTCAACACATCCACCTGCTTAAGAGTTTGCTTCAGTTCATCAAGGGCAACATCCATCCAGAAATTCATGGTATCCATAACAATCAGTTTTGGCCGGCGGTGAAGCCTTTGAATTACCAATTGCTGAACAGCAGGTGTAAGGTTTCCAAGCATTAGAAATTCGCAATCCTGATAAGTATCTGGAATAATAGGGTCGAAGTTAGCGAGCACGTTGAGTTCAGTAACCAGCGTGTCCCTGGAGTTCATATCGAGGTGATACTTACCTGACCAGAAAAAGGATTTTTCGTCTTGTTTTACCTGGACTCCTTCAGTATGGATTCCTTTTGCATTGAGTTGAGTAAGTTTTTCTGCTGGGAAATCGTATCCAACTACAGAAACGGCTTTTACAGGTAGAGTGAGAAAGCTCGCAGCCTGAGCGATGTAGGTAGCTGCACCACCGATTGTTTTATCTGTTTTTCCGAAAGGGGTTTCTATGGCATCGAACGCCATGGTGCCCACTACAATAAGGCTCATGTTTGAAAATTTGCTGCAAAGATGCAGTCTTGGATTGAAAGTTTATGAGCAAGGGTTAGGCGATGCTTAGGAAGCGGTTTGCGTGAGGTGCCTGAAAGGCGAGCGAAGCGAGGTGCGAAGCACGGAACCCTGAAAGGCACCGACCCGAAAGCCGGGCAAAAAAATTACACTATTCGAAGAAGCGTTAAAAGCCCGGCTGAAGGGGCACGCCCAAAGAAATTAATAACCTGATTTACAACTAGATATAAATAAAAAAAGGTCAGAATACTCTGACCTTTTTGCTCCCCGAGCTGGGCTCGAACCAGCGACCCTCTGATTAACAGTCAGATGCTCTAACCGACTGAGCTATCGAGGAGTGTCCCTTGCGAAACGGACTGCAATGATAGAAGATGAATTCTAAAAATGCAACCAGTCTAAAAAAAATTTTAGTTGCCTAATGAACTGAGAATTTCCCAAGGAAAGTTTACTGCAAAAGCCTGAAATTTTTCCGCAATGATACTTTGGGGGCTTATCAGAAGTATGACAAAGCAAACCGTCCAGATGAGGAGAAACACAACAAGAAAGCCTATTTTCCACGCCTTACGGATGGCCAATTTGTCTTCTTCAAAGGTTTTAACCTTGTCGAGTTCTTTTAACTGGATTCTCACCTTACAAATATGAGAACTAAGTACTTACCCTCCGACAATCAGGCATCAATTCGACAATAAAATCGACAGGTTAAAGATTCCAAAAATTCCAAGATGCTTCTGCCTGAAGATGAAGCATTTCTAATCCATTGAAACATTGGGCCCCTGCCAGTTGAGCTGCCTTTAGTAAGGCGGTTTGTTCCGGATTGTAAATAAGGTCGTACACAAAATGGTTACTAGTAATACCTTCAGTTGGAATAGGAGGCATTTCGTGAATATGAGGATGCATACCCACGGGGGTTGTATTTACAATTAATGGAAAACGGGCTATCAATTCTGGACTAAGAAAGTCATAAGTATAATCGCCTATTTCAGGATTCCTTGATACCACCATCGAAGTGATTCCGAGTTGTTGCAGGGCAAATCTTACTGCTTTGGAAGAACCGCCTGTGCCTAAAACTAACGCTATAGAAGGCTTATCATTACCTAGCCATGCCTGTAACGATGTTTGAAAGGCTTCTGCATCGGTGTTGTGTCCTGTTAGGATACCATCGGAATTTACGCGGACACAATTGACAGCACCAATTTCTCTGGCGGTTTCGGTAATGTGGTTAAGAATGGAAAGAACGGTTACTTTGAATGGAATAGTAACATTGAAGCCCCTGAGGCCGGGATGATTTTTAGTCCAAAGCTGAAATTCCTCAAGAGTAGCACATTCTGCCAGCCAATACTGAGCCTTAATGTTTTCTTGTGAAAACTTAGTTTGAAAGTAGGCTTGAGAAAAGGAGTGTCCAAGGGGGTAACCCCAAAGGGCGTATTCAATCATTTTCTGCGGAGCCTGGCTTTCACAAATTCAAAAACGATGGGCAAAAGGGAAAAACCAATGATTGAGAAGACAACAAGTTCGAAGTTGTCTTTTACAATGGGCAATTGCCCGAAGAAGTAACCGGCAAGGGTAAGCGATAGCACCCATAGTAGTCCTCCTCCAATGTTGAAAGAGAAGAATCGGGCGTAATCCATTTTGCCAATACCGGCAACAAAAGGGGCAAGTGTGCGAACAATAGGTACAAAGCGAGCAATGACAATGGTTTTAGCCCCGTAATCCGAATAGAACGATTCTGTTTTTGCCAGGTGTTCGGGTTTGATGATGGGACTCCCTCTAAACTTCAATCTTAGAATTTGTTTTCCAAAAAATTTCCCAATGAAGTAATTCGTTGCGTCACCGAGAATAGCAGCAATAGAAAGTAAGATTAATAGTGTGAGAAGATTAAAATCGCCACGGGCTGCAAAAGATCCAACAGCAAAAAGCAGGGAATCGCCTGGAAGAAATGGCATGACCACCACCCCGGTTTCAACAAAAATGATGAGAAACAGGATGCCGTAAGTCCAGACACCATACTGTTGAATAAAATCAGACAGGTGTTGGTCGAGATGAAGAAGAAAGTCTAATAAACTATGGATTAGCTCCATTAAGCCTGATTAAGAAAGTGGTGGAAAGTATCTGAACGAAGACCAAGTCGAAGGGTTTCAAGAGGAATGACTTCCTGGGGAGCGATATTGCCAAGGTTAACATTAGAACCTATAAGCTTAACAAACCAGGTTTGTTGCGCTTTTTGTGGGGCTTCCCAGATAATTTGCTCATGCTCAATTTGGGTTAGAATTTCGTCAACAAGTCCGGAACGTACTTCGCCAGTTCCACGGAAGATGCCAACATTGCCGGCTTCCCGAGCTTCTGCGATTACTTTCCAAGCACCAGCCTGAAGTTCATTTTTCATCATAGCAATCCACTTATAGGGGGCAATGATTTTTTCAGCGTCTTTGGAACCCACTTCCGAGAGCACAGTTCTGCCGTCATTGACTAAAGTTTCAATAAACCTGCATTTTTCATCATGGGGTATTTCAAGTGAACCATCGGATACTTCAACAAACGTCATATCGAACTGATCCAATGCTTTTCGGTAATCATCAAATTGTTGACGAACAACGAATGCTTCGAATAAGGTTCCTCCAAAATACACGGGGATGCCGGATTTACGGTAAACCCCAAGCTTTTCCGGAAGGTTTGGCGTCACATAGGAGGTTGCCCAGCCGAGTTTAACAATGTCGATGTAGGGTTCTGCAACTGAAAGTAGATTTTCAGTTTCACGGATGCTCAATCCCTTGTCCATGACCATAGTTAGGCCTGAGGATCTGGGTTTATCGCTTCGTTCTGGGATGTTTTTAAGATAATAGTGCATACAGGCTCAGTCAGGAACGGTTTAGTTCAATCAGACGAATAAACGCCGGGTGATTCAATGCCGTTTCGGAGTAATCAAAAAAGAGGGTATGGTTGTCGTAGTTGAGGGCCAGGGCTTGCTCTAATGCATCGCGGGCGGGCACCTGGAAACCCCAGTCGAGCATTATTCCCGCATAGCGGTAAAGAAATTCATCATCATTAGAATGAAACTCGTAGCCTTTATTTAAGACTAACAAAGCTTCTTCTTGATCTAAAAATTCGTTCGCGAGCAAAATCGCATAATCTACTCGGGCTTCCATAAAGCGAGGATCGATGGCTAAAGCGGCTTCATAGCAGGTACGCGCTTGATCATGCGAATCGAGGTTTTCATAGACCTCACTTAGGCTGTACCAGAATTCCTCAACTTCCGGATTTAGTTCTAGTGCACGCTTTATTAGTGACTCTGCCTGAGAAAACTGCTCTTTGATAAGGCTACAAATACCGAGGCCAAACCAGCCATCTGCAAGGGTGGTGTCGGTTTCTACAGAACGGCGGTACCAATAAGCTGCTTCATCAATTTGATTGAGCTTTTCATAGCAAACGCCTATTCCACAAATGACGGATGCATTTTGGCGGTCCTCTTGATGAGCTGCAAGCAACATTTCCAATGCGTCCTGATATTTGCCCATGTTGAGGTAAACATTGGCTTTGGTATAGAGGGCGAACTGGTGTCGGGCATTGATTACGAGGCAATAATCTAACGATTCTAAAGCATCTTCGAAGCGGCCATTACGGTTCAGAACATTGGAAAGCTGATACCAAGCTTGATCATTAAAGGGATCTTCATCGATTAACTGACGGAAAAACGCCTCTCCAGCTTCCCAGTCGGGTAACTGGGAGTAGCACCAGGCTATTTCGTCGAGAATGGCTTTATCTTGAGGATTCAGTTTGAGGAATAATTGGTAATAGTAGATAGCTTGAGAGAATTTGCCCCACTCTAAGTAAGCATTTCCAAGGCAGGCATAGACAATGTCAACCTGGTCTTCTGCAAGTTCTTCTGCCTTTTTATAAAACAGAACAGCTTCCTTGTAATCGCCCTGTATTTCAAAAGCAGAACCTTTGGTTAAGGGGATTTCATGATTTTGGGGTTCTAGAATTTCGGCATGTTTTAACCATTCAAAAACGCCAAGGGCATCGTTCTTCGTTAGGCAAAGCTGTGCTTTTCTAATGTAAAAGATGGCGGAATAAGGGCTTTGCCTCAGTCCCATGTCCACTACTTTTTCGGCCAAATCAGCCTTGTTGTTTGCAATGAAATAATCGAAAAGTTCTTCTAGCGTTTCTGAGTCAAAGAAACCACGCTGCTCTCCTTTGAGCATGGCTTCAAAGCGTTCTGCCGAAGGTTTCAGCTCATGGTCATCGAATTCCGGGGGGAGGTTGTTAAAATCCAAGGCCTGAACAGTTAGAACGTTTCGGTCAAAGGTAGATAAATTAAGCAGGAATTAAGGGAAATAGAGAAGGCAAAAAAAAACCGCGCTCTAATTGGAGCGCGGTCTTTAAATTAGAACCAAGATTACTTCATGTCGGCATTAATGTACTCAGTAGGAGTACTACCAGTCATTTTGTAAAGTACTGCAACAATTTTAATGTCAGCAGCTTTCTGGTTAGACGGAATAGTATATTCATAGTTACCGGTTACCGTTTGGTTTTCAGTAAAGGAGGTCGAGGCTGAAATTGGAGTTCCCCATGAAGAATCTTCCATTTCAGCACGTAGTACATGCTTGTGAGCATAAATGCCTGTGATACCATTTTGAGTATTCATAACATTATTCTCAGTAACATAAAGCGCAAGGTGGTACGTACCTGTTGAGGCTTTAAAGAATTTAACTGCACTTGATACTGTGAGTTTGTCACCGGAAACGGTCTTTCTGATTGCAACACCAGCAGTAACGTCAGCAGGAAGTTTTGCTAAAAGTGTATTTACAGCAGTATTCGTCTGCGAAGTGCCACTTTGTTTAGAAATACCAACGGCAAAGGATGGGTATCCACCAGAGATGAGTAAATCGTTGATAGGCCCTCCAACGGGCACATCCAAATCATCATTCGCAGTTGATTTGATTCCAAAAACTCTGGTAGAGTCAATGTTTATTGCGTTGTAGAAGCCTGGAATTCCCCAACTTCCACAAGGGCCACACCATGTTGCAGAAATATTCACAACAACAGCTCTTTGTTCATTTGTTGGAACCAAACTTCCGCCTCCAGGAGTCGTTGGTAATGATCTTTCATCTTTAGTGCAGGACGTCACTCCAAAAGCGATAGTACCTGCAAGCAGGAAGGAAAAAATTTTTCTCATGAGTCTGATTTTGATAATCAAATGTAAACAAACACTTTGTATAAAGTAAAGTGCTTAATTGTTAAAAAAGAAGTTAAAAATCAACTTAGTTGATTAATCTAAAGGTTGTTTTTGTAAAGTAAGCTCAAATGCTTTCATAACTTCCGATAGATGATCGGGGTTTTCTTCGAATGCGTGGCCGATAACGGCAAGATCAGCACCAGCAAGAAAAGCCTCTTGGAGCTGTTTGGAAGTCCTAATCCCCCCCCCCACTATGAGCGGATTGGTTACAAGCCTTCTAACCGCGGAAATGGTGGCAGGTTCTACAGGGTTTTGTGCACCGCTACCGGCATCCAGATAGGTGATTTTATGTCCAATTTGTAAACCTGCCAATGCAGTTACTGCTGCAATGTCAGGCTTATTAGCAGGAATCGGGGTAGTGTTGCTGATATAAGAAACAGTTGTAGGCTTACCGCCGTCAACCAAAATATAGCTGGTGGACAGAATTTCGAGTCCTGATCGCAGTAAGGCGGGGGCTGCTGCCACATGTGCGCTGATGAGAAACTCAGGATTTCTGCCAGAAATAAGATTAAGTAACAAAATCGCGTCAGCAGCAGGGGTAATTTGATTGATGCTTCCCGGAAACAGAATAACGGGAATAGTAGAATGCTGCCTGATTATTTTAATGGCTTCCTCCGTTTGGTCAGAATGAAGTAAACTTCCTCCTACAAAAAAGAAATCAACGCCGTAGAAAACAGCCTTTTTGACCAAATCAGAAAGATGGTCTATCTTATCGGGGTCAACGAGAATGGCAATTTGCTTCAATCCCCTAACTCTAGCCAACTCGAGATTTGCGTAAATTCCCGGCATCGTTACAAAATAACACTATTCGCTTCGATTGAACAAACACCCTTATGAAACCAGCCTTTATTGTCCGCTCAATGCGATGGTTACTTTTAATGCTTGCTTTACCTTTTTGGGTTAGTAGTGCTGTGCCAAAACATCAGTTCGGCTCTTTACCTAAAACGTGGTTTTATCCCACAATTAACAGCCGGCAATCGCTTTGGCAGGGGCGTTGGAATGGCGTTCAGGTTCATATTACCCGAGAAGATATCCGATTGTCCTGGCTGAATCCGAATGACGTAAAGAGGATGCATAATGCAGGGCCGATTGCAATGAGAGAGAAAAATTTTAAAGGGAGCGCCCTGTTTATCCGGTTTCCAGAATCTTTTCAACTATTCCCGGAACCTGCCGGAAAGCCTGGATTTGCTGTTAATTTCTATACAGAAAGAGGAACAGAAAACGCTACAACAACCGATGCTTGGATAACCCGAAACCTTTGGCCTGGTGTAGATTTTCGGTTGGAGGCAAAGGGAGAAACCTTGAAATCTTCTTTTTTTCTTAACGCAGGGATTACTCCTGATCGAGTAAAGTGGAGGTATGAAGGAGCGAAAAGCGTAAGCATTGTTGAAGAAAAGGTTGTGATCTTAACCGAAGACGGAATCTTAGAAGAACAAAGTCCGGTGGCATATCAGGTAATCAATGGAAAGAGGAAAGAAATACCGGCGGCATTTACACTTAATCAGGGCACAATCGGGTTTAAACTGCTTCAAGCATTTGATCCCACAGAGCCACTGGTTTTAGACCCTTCGTTAGTGTTTTCCTCCTACTCAGGTTCTTTATCCGATAACTGGGGCTTTACTGCAACTCCCGGTCCTGATGGACGGCTTTTTTCTGGGGGAGTTTCCTTTGGCCCCGGTTTTCCGGTAACTCCTGGCGCGTTTCAGTCTAATTTTCAGGGCATTCCATCCGGCGCTAGCAATTATGATGTAGCCATATTGGCATTTAACCCTCAAGGAGACAGCTTGTTGTGGGCTACTTATCTGGGGGGCACAAACATCGAAGCCCCTCATTCCATGATTGCCAGAGAAATGGACACCTCTCTGTATATTATGGGAACCACTTACAGTGCTAATTTCCCGAGGGGAAAGCATCCTTGGGACTCTACTTTTAATGGAAATTGCGATTTGTTTATCGCACACTTCTCTTCGACAGGTCAATTAATAAACACCACATTTTTGGGAGGAAGTGCTAACGATGGATTAAACGACTCTCCCACCCTTGGCCCGAATTACGGCGATTGGTACAGGGGAGAAATAGGCCTGGATCACGACGGAAGGGTTTTCGTGGGTTCCTGCTCAAAAAGCCCAGATTTCCCTACGTCCATAAACGCCTTTCAATCGGCTAAGAATGCAGCATTAGATGGAATCGTTGCCGTATTCAATCAGGAACTCAGTCAACTGGAAATGGCCACTTTCATAGGCGCAGAAGGAGAGGATGCTGTTTTCAGTATTAAACCGTTACCAGCACCATCTACTTCCTTAGTAGTTGGAATGGTAAGCACCGGAAGTTTACCGATAGTAAGTCAATCTGCCATCACCCAGAAACCAGGAGGTGTAGATGGGTATGTAGCCATCTTAACCGGTAATGGAAAAACCCTTCGCTCGAGTTCGTGGTTTGGCAGCAGTTTGGAAGATTGGGTTTTTTTTGTTGAAACGAATCCCGAAGGAAATGTATATCTGAATGGTCAAACTAATGGTAATGTACCTCGAGTTGGCAATTGCTATCATGTTCCCAACTCAGGGCAATTTATCGCTTGCTTCGATAGTTCATTGGCGGTTTTGAAATGGAGTGGAAACTATGGCAGTGGTAGAGGGGTGGTTGACATGGTCCCCACAGCTTTTTTGGTCGATGATTGCGGAAAAGTTTATATCAGTGGCTCAACCGGAAAGATTTCTATTCCTCAAATAGAAGGCCCTCGTAACCTGCCGCTCACTGCCGACTCGCTGATGGGTTCTGCCAATGGATACGATTTTTACATGGCTTGTTGGAGTGCTGGCTTCGACAGCCTCTTGTTTGCGACGTATTATGGAGGGCCGATTAGCCAGGAACATGTGGATGGCGGAACCTCCCGGTTTGATAAGAAAGGCGTTATCTATCAAAGCGTTTGTGCCGGCTGTGGAGGACGAAGTGATTTTCCTGTTAGCAGCGGATCGGTAGTTAGCCCGGTAAACCGTGCACTAAACTGTAACAATGCGGTAATCAAACTCGCCTTTCAAAAGTCAAACCCCATTATTGCCGATTTCTTTTTCCAAAATCAAGCACCGTTATGCCCTCCATTTTCTCCCGTAATGGTTAATCCTACGATTTCATTGCCGGGAACAAGCTGGCAATGGACTACTTCAGATGGGCAACAGTCAACGGATAGTTTGCCAAATTTTCTCTTCAGTCAACCCGGAAATTACTCCATAAAACTAAGGGTAACGAACCTTCAGAATTGTAATCGTTCCGTTGAGGTTACAAGACAGTTGAAAATAAATGAAAACCCTCAGCAATTTCTGCCTTTTAAAGACACCTGTCTATGTAAAGGAGAGCCACTAATGCTTAGCGTTCCGGATCGATTTCCCTTTTTTAACTGGTCGGGAACAGCAAATGAACAGGTTCGTCAATTGTATGTGATTCAGGGGGGTACTTTTATTCTCTCGGTAACCGATAGCAACGGCTGTAAAGGTTCAGACAGCCTTTTGATACAGATGCTTCCATGTTCTGGAGAAGGCTATAACGTGTTTACGCCTAATCAGGATGGGTTGAATGACGAGTTTCATCCTGTGCCTGATAATAAACAAGGGACATCTTGGGAAGTACTCAACCGCTGGGGGCAGCGTGTTTTTTCATCAACTGACACGCGGATTTTCTGGAACGGCAAGTTCGACAATGAAGGCCCCTTGTTGGAAGAATCGGTTTATTTCTATCGAGTTAGCACAAATCTTTGTGGAAAAATCAGAGAATGGAGAGGAAGGGTGATGTTGCTGAGGTGAGGATAACGCCATAAAGTGAGCAGAACACGTTTACCTTTGCGACATGTTTATCCACCGAGAAGGTCATGTGATTCTGCTGATCGTGATAGTAGTTCTGGTTGTTTTAAACCTTGTTGTGCACCATTTCTGGGGGCATAACAAAGGGTTGATGTATGTTTCCTATGGTTTATCGGCCATAATCTTTCTGATGTTCGCTCAATTTTTCAGAAATCCAACTCGCCAAACTGAGGTGAACCAACACCATGTAATTGCGCCGGCAGATGGTAAAATTGTCATCATTGAAGAGGTTGAAGAACCGGAGTATTTCAAAGGAAGAAGGTTGCAGGTTTCCATCTTTATGTCTCCCATAAATGTTCACGTCAACCGTAATCCAGTATCAGGAATCGTAAGATACTTTAAATACCATCCGGGAGACTATCTCGTTGCCTGGCATCCCAAATCTTCAACCTTAAATGAGCGGACAACAGTTGTCGTTAGAAACGAAGCCGGTATAGAAGTACTGTTTCGCCAGATTGCCGGTGCTTTAGCAAGAAGGATATGTTGGTATGTGAAAGAAGGTGATTCGGTGAAACAAGGGGAAGAATTTGGCTTTATTAAGTTCGGTTCCCGAATTGATGTTTACCTGCCACCTGGAACTCCTGTGGATGTTTCAATTGGCCAAAAGGTTACAGGCGGAGAAACAGTACTTGCGCACTTTAACTAATGAAGGTATTCTGGCGATTGCTTCAGTTTGCCAAGCCATTTGGACTTTTTTTACCCCAGTATGGCCTTCTGGCTACTCTTAGCGTTGCATTTGGCATTCTTAACTTTACCCTACTGGTTCCTCTTTTGGATGTATTGTTCAATACAGCAGAAGTTCCGGTATTGCCTGCAACTGCCCCGGCTTTATGGAGTGTAGAGGGCATCAAGGCGCTTTTTTATAATTATTTTAACCAGATTCTCCTGAATAAGGGAAAGTTGGGTGCACTCCAATTTGTCTGCATTGTCATTATTGTATCAGTAATCCTTTCCAATACTTTTCGCTATTTCTCGGTAACAGTGCTCAATTCCATGAGAACCAGAACAGTGCTCAACATGAGAAAAAGCCTGTATGAGAAAATTACCAGCCTTCACATCGGGTACTTTCACAATCGTCAGAAAGGCGACATTCTATCTCTTTTCTCAAGCGATGTATTAGAAATCGAAAACTCTATTGTTGGGTCACTAACAGTTTTACTGAAAGAATTGGTGATGCTGATAGGCTACTTTGTTGTACTGTTTTTTATTTCGATTAAACTGACTTTGTTCACCTTGCTGGTTTTTCCACTTGCTGGCTTGATGGTTTCGCTTATCAATAAGCGAATAAAGCAGTATGCGGTTAACAGCCAAGAAGTACTGGGAAGTATTCTTACCACTATTGAAGAAACAGTATCCGGATTACGCATTATCAAAGCATTTAATGCCGAGTCTTTTGTGAATAACCGTTTCGAAGGACAGAATAAGCACTATCGATTTTTGCTTAAAAAACTGTGGAATAGAAGGGATTTGGCTTCGCCATTAAGTGAGATTCTTGGAGTTCTGATTGTAGTTTCTGTGTTGCTTTATGGAGGCACTTTGGTCATTGATTCCAATTCTGACCTTAAGCCTTCAGAGTTTATAACCTTTATCCTGATTTATACTCAGGTAATGGCGCCGATTAAAAGTCTGGCAGGAACTGCAACTACCATTCAAAGGGGCGTTGCATCTGGAGAGCGCATCTTCCAATTGTTGGATAGCTCCAACCCTATTTCAAAGAATGAAAATGCAGCACCATTTACGGAATTCAAACACGAAATAGAATTTAGAAATGTTAGCTTTTCTTATGGAGAAAGAAAGGTGCTCGAAAATGTCAGTTTTGTCTTGCCTAAGGGGAAAATGCTGGCATTGGTTGGTCCATCAGGAAGTGGAAAGTCAACGCTTGCAGACCTCCTTCCTCGTTTTATTGAAGTTCAGAGCGGCCAAATCTTGATTGATGGCCGCGATGTGAAGGCGATGCGCCTACGAGACCTTCGTGCCTTGCTCGGAATAGTTACTCAAGAAAGCATCTTATTTAATGACACAATAGAATCAAACATTCGATTCAACACCACAGCAAGCATAGCGGAGGTTGAAGATGCCGCACGAATTGCCCATGCAACGGAATTTATTCAGAAACTTCCGGAGAAAATGGAAGCGATAATAGGTGACCGAGGGGGAAAATTAAGCGGTGGCCAAAGGCAGCGCCTCAATATCGCCCGTGCTGTTCTTCGAAATCCTCCCGTACTTATTCTGGATGAAGCCACTTCAGCATTAGATACCGAATCCGAGAAATTAGTTCAAGACGCCCTTACTAAGCTTATGAATCAACGCACCTCGTTAGTAATTGCACACCGGTTAAGCACAATACAACATGCAGACGAAATTTTGGTACTTCAAGAAGGTAAAATCGTAGAGCGTGGCCGCCACGAGGAGCTAAAGGCTGCAGGAGGGCTCTACTCCCGGATGATTAATATGCAAGGTTTCACGTCCTGATAATGCACATTGTATTAGTAGAGCGTAGCAAGCTGCCTGCCCTACACTATGGGGGAACAGAAAGAGTGGTTTGGTGGCTGGCTAAAGGACTTCATTCTGCTGGTCATAAGGTTACGTTGGTAGCAGGAAAGGGATCGTATTGTCCGTATGCTAAAGTTCTGGAATGGGTTGACGATATAACCTTGCCGAAGCAAATTCCCTCGGATGCCGATTTAGTCCATTTTCATTTTCCTTGGAAAGGAGAGCTTAAGAAGCCATATTTATTTACTGTGCACGGTAATGGACAACCCGGACAGCAATTTTCTATTAACAGCATTTTTGTTTCAGAAAATCATGCAGAAAGGCATGGTGCAACGGCCTTTGTTTATAATGGGTTAGACCCTGCTGATTATCCTGGTTTCCGGGATAGCAAGCCTGCTGGTTATATGCATTTTTTAGGGCATGCTGCTTGGAAAGTTAAAAACTTGAAAGGAGCTATTGAGGTCACTCGGCTTGCCAATCAATCGTTGAAGGTGGGCGGTGGCTATCGCTTAAATCTTAATATGGGTATTCGGTTTTATCCACATACTCATGTTCGTTTTTGGGGTATGGTTGGTGGTGAAAAAAAAGATCGATTATTGAGAAATTCTAGAGCACTAGTATTTCCAGTTCGCTGGCACGAACCTTTTGGATTGGCCATTACAGAAAGCATGCTTTATGGAAATCCGGTTTTTGGCACTCCTTATGGCTCATTGCCAGAACTGGTTAGCCGCGAAGCCGGTTACCTTTCGGATTCTGCTTCTGATCTTGCTTTAGCATTAAAAGAGTGGCCTGCTTTTTCTCGAACTAAAATCAAGGAATGGGTGCTTGAGAATGCAACTTATGAGTCCATGACCAATAAATACCTAAAGCATTATACTACGGTACTTGAAGGGAAAATGCTCAATGCACGCTTGCCAGAAAAAGTGACTAACGAAGAAGGATTGCTTTTCTGGAAAAGCTAATTAGTAGATTTCATCAAAAATATCTTCCAAGGACTCAAAAAGCAGCTTGCAGAACATTGGGCTTTTATTGAGTAAACTGCTACTTCGAATTTTCAACTCAAATACGCGGTGATAATAGCGTGCAACATGAGGGTCATTGGTTGAAAGCACGCCTAAACCCGGCATTGGCCAAAGTGTTTGGCCTCTATCCCCGTTTAACAGGCAGGCTACAGGGCGAGTAATGCCAAACTGCGTGAGATAAATTTGACTGCGTTGTTGTTGGCATGAAGCCACATCTTTTAACTTTTGAAGTACCTGCCAAGCCTGCTCCTTCATACGATTAGCTCCAACAGGGTCTCGACGTTGATGCCTGGATAATGCGGAGAGTATTAGCCTTAGTCCATCGATGCATTCACTTTTATCAATGATTAGATGAGATTTTCCAGTTCCAAACCAAATGTTCATCGCATTTTTACCCATGGTTAGCCAGGATTCTGCTTGTGCAACCTCTTGCTGATGAAATCGTGAGCCGCCAGTCATTAAGTGATACCTAAAAGTGGCCAACTCTGGAAACTCGAAATAGAGCAAGTTGGGGATTCCAGTGGTTTCCATATACCCAGAGGGCATGGTGCTTTTTGACCAAAGACGAATACTTTCTTCCAGAATCTTCCAGTAACCTTCCAAGGATAGGGGAGTCTCACTTGAGTGGGCTGAAAGCCGAAAACGGGAATGATGATGTCCGTCTGCCCCAGGGAGAATGAGCCGTTCTAATTGAAGGGCTTCCTCAAAAAAAAGCGTAACGTCTCCGCGAATTTTACGATAGGCAGTCTTTTCTGAAATATTTAACGTACTGGCAACTACAGGGGCAAGTCGTATTCTCGACCCCAGGTTGTCCTGGAGTCGCTGGAAAAAAAGCTCCTGTTCGCCAAAATCCGGACTGCTTTTGCCTCTCTCCCTCATAATTAAGATTCCTTGATAGTTGTATTCGCTCCCTCCAATTGATTTAACTGGTACTTCTTTGGAGTCATACTAAACTCTTCACGAAAACACTTGCCAAAATATGCCGGGTTAGAAAATCCAGCCAAAAAACTAACTTCCGACACATTATGCAAATTACTCTTCAAAAGCGAAGTGGCATAGAGTAAACGGTATCGACGCATATATGCAACGGGCGTTAAGCCGGTGAGTTTTTTCATCTTACGTTCAAACTGCGCGTGTGTTACACTCATGTGTTGAGCAAGCTCTTCGATTTTCAAATCAATGTTGCTCACATTTGCTAACAGGTAAGCGTCTAAGTTGTCTAACCAGGGATCCTTGAACGGGTTTTCTTTATTAAAGCTATAGGAATCGCGGCTAACTAACTTGTTCACTAAGTTCCGACGTCCATCCAGAATGTTTCTAATCCGAGCTAAAAACTCGCGTGCTTTTATCGGTTTAGTGTAATAATGGTCGGCACCTGTTTCCCAACCTTTAATAATGTCGTTTTCTTCGTTTAGCGCGGTTAAAATTATTACCGGTATTGTAGCAGTTTTACTATGGCTCTTGATTCTTCGAGCAACTTCGTAGCCATTCATCCTTGGCATCATCAGGTCAGTTACAATTAAATCCGGAAGGTTTAGAAATGCTTTTTCAACGCCTTCTTCGCCGTCGCTTGCCTGAATAACCTGATAATCTTCGCGAAGTATATCAGCGAGTAATTCACGCAACTGGTTGTTGTCCTCTATGAGGAGGATGCAATCTTTAGTTTTTTCCATTATTGAGCATTGTTTTTTAAAAGGGGAAAGTTTAAGTGAAAGGTTGTACCCAAATTGAGCTGGGATTCAAGGTCTATATGGCCTTTCTGCATGTCCACGAACTCTTTAACGATGTTCAAGCCAAGGCCGGTTCCGGGAATCCCGCTGGTGTTATGTCCTCGGAAGAATTTATTGAAAAGCATAGGCTGGTCTTCCTGAGGAATGCCAATTCCACGATCCGCAACTTTAAGCTTAAGCGTTTTGCCATAATGCAGGGTTACCACCACATCGCCTTTTTCGGAGTACTTAAAAGCGTTAGAAACTAGGTTGAGCAGGATGTGTTCCATCAATCTTCTATCGCCATAAACAGCGCGTTCGCTACCGTTTACTTTAATCTGAACTTCTCGGCCATCTTTTCTTTCTGTAAAATGTTGTTGGATAACCTGCTGAACAACTTGAACCATTAAAATTGGCTGAGGATGGAATGTGATTTTTTGAGCATCAATTTTATCGGCGGTCAGGATGTTGCTGATAAGTTGTGTTAGACGGTCAATTTCAGATTCAATGATGCTTAAAGGACGCTGTAACGAGGCTATTACCTCTTCGCTTCCTTGCTTTTCGAGTCTCATTCGCATCAAATCCACACAATTCATTATAGTGGCAAGTGGTGTCCTAAACTCATGTGACGCTGTACTGACAAAGCGGGTCTTCATTTCATTTAACTGAATTTGCTTTTCTAAGGAATTACTTAAAGACTCCTCTGCCTGCTTCCTCACGGTAATATCAATGCCATACCCAATGACCCGCTCCACTTCTCCCATGATATTCATTACGGGTCGAAAACGACGGATAACTGTTTTGGTACCCCCATCGCTTTGAGGAAAGGTTTCCTCAAACTCTACCATTTGCTTTATTGCTACTGCTTCATTGAAATAAGCTCTTCTACTTTCGGCAAAAGCAAGGGGTTTGTTGAAATACGCACAGTATTCAAAATCGTCCCTGTTTTTTAGCCATTCTCTAACTGCCGCACTTGCAACCGCATGCTGATTCAGATATAAGTAGCGATGATTCGGGCTGAATATCGCAACGTCTGCAGGCATGCTGTTAAGGATGCTTTCGTAAAAATCGCGTGTAGCAAAAATCTCCTTCTCTATTTCTTTGAACTTGTCGATGTTCTCAATAGTGCCAGATATCTTCAAAGACTGCCCTTCAACGTTAACAACTGTTGCATTCAAACGCACCCAAATGCTTGGCTGCATTTGATGGATAAGCCTGACCTCGATATTCAATTTCTCAGTATCTCCAAAAATCAAATCCTCCAAACGAGTGCGAAACCGCTCTCGATCCAAATAGCTGACATAGCGTATAAGCCGTTCAAAGCGAACTTGCTCCGCACTTATCCCCGTTAATGATTCCCAAGTGTTGTTGACGAACTGAATCACACCCCGCTCATCGAGTAGGAAAAGGCAAATGCCGGATTTGTTCACGAGTAGCTCGTAAATACCGGGGTCGATGACCTTGGTGTTGATGGGTGCGCTGATCATTATGCCTTTTCCTTGTTACAAATTTGATTGTCTGTCACTTAACTAAAAATCTCTTTCGCTCATATTCCTTTTCTTTAAGACCTGCAACATAACTTTTTCTACAAGTTCAATCCACCGAAAAAGAAGGTTCTCTATTGAGTTATTGAGCGATGATGTTGCAAGTAAATTGTCGAAAAAGTCATAAAAAAATCTTGGGACGAACACGTAATTTTTTTCGACATACCGAGGACTAACACCCATAAGCGGGGGTTTTAATCAACCGCCGCCAATTTTGCTATGAGATATTAATCTCCCTTTAAGGGGTCGCTCGTCAACATTTTTAGCCCATGTTGATGAACTGTGGATAAAATGTGCCCTGCTTTTAGTCCGATTTAAGACATTATTCGGTTAAGTAGGCTGTGTTTGGAAGATAACCTTGTAGATTTGGACTCATAAAAACTTCTGGACATGATTCTGAATGGCGCAGCCAACACCGCTCAAATCCTTAACAGCACCAGTACTCAACAATTGCTGGACGATTTGCTGAATACTGGCAAAATCAGTCCTGATGTCTATATTCAGCTTCAGGTCTGTATTGCTAATGACAAACTCGCTCATCTTGAGCAACACCTCGATTTACTAAACAAGAAGGCGATTCTCACTTGGGAAACTATGGAAGATAACTTCCGTTCGTTTGAAACAGAAGTTACTCCCGATATCGCCATGGCTCATGCTCGCGGAATCGTTAAACTCAAAATAGTTTAATCCAATAGCACCTTTTAAAGAAAGAGCCGCAATGAATTCATTGCGGCTCTTTCTTTTTTATATCACTTCGGGTTTAAAGTGCCTTTCTGATGTGTTCCTTGTAAACCGCTTGTCTCAAGGAAGCCGCTACTTTATACCGGCTATCGTGTGTGTCATCAAAAAGAGCATCTAACGTCCTAACCACTTCTTCCGCACCGATTTGTTGTGTCCAAGCAAATGGCCCCTGTGGGTAGTTAGTGCCAAGCCTCATACCTGTATCGATATCATCCATGCTTGCGGTTCCTTCCTGCATAGTTAACCATGCTTCATTAATAATCATCATGAGAATTCTCGCGCTCACTAATCCGATGCGATCTTCGGTGAAACTCAAGGGATGTTTAATGTAAGAAGCTAATAGGCTTCTTGCTCTTTCTGCTCCATAGAAAGGGCTACATAGTTCAAGAACTGAGCGCTCTGCAAATCCTGTTAGTACATTTACACCTACAACCAAATTATCAGGAGCTCTGAGATTCTGGCGAAAAAAGCAAGATTTAAGCCCTGAATTCAACGTTTGAAGCATAAGAATCTTAGGAGTAGCTTGCATATAGAGCGAAAGGCGATTGGTATCGAGATCAAAGGAGGTATCAAGTACCATATCATAACCCGAAATAGAGGTTGGTGGCGAATCGACAGTTTCAATAGTTACATCCGGATGGAATAGGGCTGTAACAGCGGAAACGGGGGCTCTTGAGCCGATGATTAGTGCAGTTTTCATGAAATGACCCTCAAAAATGTCTAATTTTACGCTATCCTATGAAAGAAATAGTTTTCGATGCTTCAGCACCTGAGCCCATTGGTCCTTATAGCCAAGCCGTTCGTTTTGGAAACCTGCTCTTCACCTCCGGTCAAGTTGCATTAGTAGCAAGTACTGGAGAAATGAAGCAAGAAAGCATAGAAGCAGAAGCCCATCAGGTAATGCAAAACTTATCTGTTGTGCTTAAAGCGGCAGGTGCTGATTTTAGCCACGTTCTAAAGACCTCCATCTTTCTAACCGATATGGCCTATTTTCAGGAGGTAAATAAGGTTTATGGAAGCTTCTTTGCCCACCAGGCTTATCCAGCCAGAGAAACTGTGCAAGTTTCTGCCTTACCGCGCCAAGCCAGGGTAGAGATTTCAATGATAGCCTGTTTCCCCGCCTAACAACTAATCCTGTGTCTGGGGATATTGGTGAGTTTTTAAAGGAGCTGGTCAATCCGGAAAGCATCATTCGCTATGGAGGCATTGGGCTTCTGCTGTTTGTGGTCTTCGCTGAAACCGGACTCCTTGTTGGATTCTTTCTTCCAGGCGATTCCTTATTGTTTACTGCTGGGTTACTCACTGCTACCGGGATTATTCCATGGCCGGTCTTTGCTGTGGTATTGGGAGTTATTATAGCTGCGGTTGCAGGAGATTTCGTAGGATATCATTTCGGAAAATCAGTTGGGCCTGCTTTATATCACAGAAAAAAGAGCTTCTTTTTCAGACCCAATCATCTCACCGCCGCTCGGGATTTTTACCAGAAACATGGCTCTAAAGCGATTGTACTGGGTCGTTTTCTTCCTGTTGTCCGAACCTTTGCCCCTATAGTTGCTGGCATAGTTGGACTCGAGTATCGCCGATTTGTGATATACAACGTAATTGGCGCAATCATCTGGGCACTTACTATGGTTCTAAGCGGGTATTTTCTGGGTATTTATGTTCCAAAAACTGCGGAGTTTCTGGAGTACATCATTATTGGATTAGTGGTAGTTACTACTATTCCAATAGCAAGAGCCTGGTACCAAGCTCGAAGAAAGAAGATAGCTTAAAAGCCTGTCATTAGAGATAAAGTTGTAACTCCTCGCAACAGATTATCAGTGTTGAGGTTTCGGGTAGTAGAAAGACGAAGGGTTATCAGGTTGCGATCCCTAAATTTAACACGCCCTGCAATTCCGAAGGAAGGCCCGATAGTAGTGTATTGATTAACAAAGAAGAACTCCCCTCCTGCAAATAAACTCAAACCGACAGGAAAAGAACTTTCGTTAGTTGCTCCAGCACCTAAGCGTAAATCAGCCCAAACAGGGAGAGAAAAGTTGAATACAAACTGAGAACGACTTGTATTGATGTCAGAAATTAACGTGAAACCTAAAGCCGGTTGGCTGCTAATAGCAAAGCTTCCGTTTTCACTCCAGGCAGATAGCAGATACTGAGGACAGATTCCGGCACCATAGAAGAACGAGACACCTCCCGGAAAGTCAGGGAAGTGGAACGTACCCCCACCTTCCAGCATAAAACGTTGATAAGGAAATTTTGAAGCAGACGCCGGACGCTCTTGGGTTGGCTTTCGAGAATTTCCATATCCCTCAGGTGTCTGATATTGAGCAATAGCAGTAAACGAAGTAAAAATCAAGACTAACCCTAAAAAATTACGCATTTTCTAAAGTAAAAAATTATGCTTGGCTTCATTTAAGCTAAGGTATAAACCACTGACATTAGAAACGAAGAATTTACCTACAGAAAAGATTAAAATCACAAGAGTTAATATTGTGATTGAGAAAATAGAATTAACTTAGGTTGCCAAATTGTCTAAAAATGTACAAAAACTACTTGCTGAAGGGCACACACGGGCGAACGACCCGATTTGTGTGGAGAAGTGACGGTAGCAATTCCTGGTTCAGGAATAGTTACTCACTTCTGATGTTGGGACTGGTATTGCTGTTCGCATTACCGGTAAACGCTCAGACTTACTTGTCTGAAAACTTTGAATCGGCCTTTACGGGCTCGCCTGCCGCTCCTTCGGGGTGGTCTCAGGAAACGGTTCATACGGTAGCACAGCCTTTAAACCTGAGGTTCTGGTCTAGAAACGTTTGGTCAGGTTCTGCCTGGTCTTCCGCTACTGGAGCTACTCAGGCGGTTGCACCTTTATCGGGTGTTGGAGTATTGTGGTTAGATGCCGCCAACATGGGGGCTTCTACAACCATGTATATGGCTCAAAGGGTAATTACCCCAACCGTTGATCTATCGGGTTCTGTGTCTCCTTCGGTAAGATTTAATCTTTTCTGGGCTGCCGCAGGAACTGCGCCTAACCTAAAACTGATTGCTTCTAATGACGGAGGTACTACATGGAACATGATTGCACCGATTACTCCAGGATTTTTTAATGGAGTATCTGGTTGGCAACAAATCAATATTCCAATTCCGGCAGCATACAAAGTGTCTGGTGCCCGATTTGCGTTAGAACATGCGAACAACAATTCAGGAAGCAATCCCTTTATTGACAATTTTGCTATTCAGGAGTGGAACTCCGGTGGTGCAAATTCTTTTGATGCTTCATTGGGAACCATCAACTGGTCTACAACTGCTGCATGGAACAATGGGGTAGTCCCTAATGGAGACAACGATGTTGTTATTCCTGCTGGTGTAACAGTCACTATTGACAATGTTACCAACTTTGTACCTCGCTGTCGCAATTTAACCATTAACGGTACATTGAACTTTGGAACAGGTACTGCTAACCTGCTTTATGCTTACGGAAATGTTACCGTTAATAATGGTGGAGTTCTAAACCTTCATAACGGAAATTCCAGCGGCCGTATGCTCATGCTAGGAGGTAACTTGACAGTTAATAGTGGGGCTATCATCAACTTTAGTTCTTCAACAACTTTTTTTACCCCTGGAACTACGTTATCAACAGCAGGTGGTTTGTATTTGTTCGGCGGAGCGGCTCAAACTGTCTCAATTAATGGTTCGGTAAATAGCGGTGCAACCACGTCAACCAACCGGATGCCCAACTTGGTGGTTAACAATTCAGGCGGTGTAAGTTTCAGTGGAACTGCCATGAGCTTATCCCACACGGTTAACCTTTACGATGGCGCACTTAACCCTACAAACCTGACTTTTGGAGTTAATAGCGTTTCTACTTCTTTCGCTTTCAATGTGGTAAACGGAAGTTTTAGTGCAACTCCCACTATTGATGCGCTCACTGGAAATAGAAACTGGGTATTTAATGATAATCTTACTACAATCTGGAGGCCTACACGTGTTCATAACATAGCAACGGCCAATTTCTTCCAGTCTGGTAGTGTATTAGGAAACTTAACTATGAACACGTTTGCTCAATTAAGTGCGAACGCGGATATCACTTTGGGTAACGGAAGTTTATCAGTCTCTTTGACCACAACTCGTGGTATTATCAATATGAATGGCAATACTTTCATTTTGACTTCTAACGTAACTGGTGCTACACCTTCATTGCCAACGCATGATTTAGCCATTACTGGTGCTAATTTTACGTATGGCTCTTATATCGTTGGAGGAGTAAGGGTAATCTATCCCAATTCCGGTAGTGCAACTAGAACGATACCTCTTGGAATAAACACGAACAATAGTTCCACTTCTTCTCAAGTCAACAGGGCTTTCGGGTTAGTTCATACCGTTGCAAGCGGTGATGCAACCGGACAGGTTGCGCGCTTCACGGTAGAAGCTGCCCCGACAGACAACGCAACATTACCTGTGACCCGTGTCTTTTCTCCACGAGCATTCAGAATGCAGATGATTTCTGGAAACTTCTCTAGTACATCTACCACGCTTCAATTAGCAGGAGGAAATTTTCTTGGTAACTCAGACAATTTTAATCTTGGTGCTTTAGCGGATTTACGTGTTGTACAAGCCACTTCGCTTGCAGGCCCTTGGGTAACACGCTCGACTACCTCTGGAACAGGTCTTATCGCTAATAACACCAACAATACAAGAACCTCTGCTACCATTGCTCCTGGCCCAATTACGCCTATTGCTACCAATGGGGAGTATTTTGCCTGGGGTACCGTATCGGCTATAGCTAGGTCGGTTCCTGTAGATCCTGTATTTACTCAATATTCAGGTGGAGCTGGTTCCGGAAACACTTTCCCGGGAACTAACAACGCACTTATTAGTAGAATTGCTATTACCGGGCAAGGGGTAAACGGCACGTTGAATATGACAGGGTTAAATGTCAATATGACAGCCACAAACACTGCTCATATCTCAGCAGCTAAACTTTGGAGAAGTAACGTTAACAGTTTTACGAATCCAGTACTTGTTGCTACAGTTAACGACCCAAGCATTGGAGGAACGCAAACTGCTTTTAGTTTTTCCTTAAATCAGCCAATTACAGGAAATGGAATTAGTGACTTCTTTTTTGTAACGTATGATATTAGCGCGAGTGCGGCAGCTACAAACACCTTTGATGCAAGTTACCCGATTGGGGGAATGACCTTTAGTGCTTCTGGAGGTGCTGTTGCTCCTGTTACTTATCCTGCTGTTTTAGGAGACCCTGCTGGAGCTCTAACTATTACAACTACAGGAGGTCAGTTAAACTACAGTGTTACTCGTTCCACCGGTGTACCTTGGGTACCCCTCACCAGTGCTAATTCGTTCTCAGGTACGAATATGACTTCTGCATTTTGGGGGAGTACTACGAATACAGATGATAATACCACTATTCCAATTAACTTCCCTTTCCCCTTTACTTACGCAGGCTCAACAGTCAACTCTTTCAGGGTTTGTACCAATGGTTGGGTTTCGTTAAATGGTGCAGCTTCATCAAGCACAAGTTTTTCTAACGCCGCCTCAAGCATTGGAGGAACTCTAAATACACTTGTATGTCCCCTTTGGGATGACTGGCAGAAAACTAGCTCATCAAACTTAGGTGAGTTATACATCGACACTCAAGGAGTAGCTCCTGATAGGGTGTTAGTAATCCAATGGACCAGTTGGGGTAGGTTTAATGTACCAGCAGTTTCTCAAAATTGGCAAGTTAAATTCTATGAAGGCTCGAACAACATCGAATTTGTTTACGGACCAATGACTCAAATGGATGGAACAGCTAATACTGAGGTAAGCTATACCCTTGGCCTCTTTAACAGAGCAACTTCTTCTAGTACTTTTGGTCCAGGGTCTGTTTTACTTCAGCAAGAAGCCAATACTGATAAATTCAGTTCTGCAAACTGGGATGTTTCAAGTGGTACTGCGTCTCCGCACGCCCTTAATCAGGTTCCAGCCTGTAATTCAAGTATATTGTTCACCAACAATGGCATACTTGGAACTGGATCAAATAAGTTAGCGATAACCAATGATGAGCCTGTAAATGCTATTACTCTAACAGCGTTGGCCAATGGCCCTACCGCATTCTGTGATAATTTCAGGAATTTAGGAGCGACTGCTTCTGCCGGAATTGCTAACTGTAGTTCCATTTCTACAGGTATTCCTGATGATGATGTGTGGTTCAAGTTTGATGTTACCACAGCAGTACCAAATACCCAAATCGCCTTGATTCCATCTTTTAATATGGACGGTGTAATACAAGTATATAGCGGTACTCCGGGTAGTTTAACTCCAATTGCTTGTGCCAATAGTGCGGGAAATGGATTAGGCGAAAATCTTAGCCTTGCTAACCTGGCGAATGGAACCTATTACATTCGTGTGTATCATTTTGGAAATGGTTCAACCGCAAACACAACAACTCAGGTTGAGAGCAATTTTATCCTTTATGTGATTGCGCCAGTACCTCCTGTTAACGACAACTGTTCTGGTGCTCAAACCTTAACTGTTGGAGCAGGTGCTACTACGTTTACCAACGTTTCGGGTGCAACCCTTTCTACTGGTATTCCTAGCTGTGGCGCAGGTAGCCCTGGAAATGCTGACGATGATGTTTGGTTTGTAGTGCAAGGTTCAGGTGGTAGGGATTCCGTAGTTGTTTCAGGCAACCAGCTTTATGACCCTGTTGTTCAGGTTTATAGCGGTGACTGTAGCAACTTAAACAACCTGAGTTGTGTGAATACCATCGCTCCAGGTGGAACAGAAGTTATTACTTATCAGGCAGTTGCCGGACGTAATTACTTCATTCGTGTTTACCATCAAGGTTCCGGAACGAATGCCAACGGCTTCAACATCCGAGTATTTAACTCGCGTCCTTGTGCTACTACACCAGTTCCTGGTGTTGTTAACGGACCGGATAATTATCAGCTTGGCGATCCAGGTATGACCTTTACGCTTACTGGTAATAACACAACAGCAGCCTCTGTACAATGGCAGACAAGAATTTCTACTACCAGTACGTGGACTAACCTTACTTTAGGTTCTACTTCATTAACAGACTTCGCTCCTACTGTAGTGGGTACGCATCTTATACGTGCATTCAGTACCACAGGAGGAAATTGTGTTAACGATACTACGCCTGCGGTTACAATAACAGTAAGTTGTACTCCTGTAACTCCAGTAGCTGGAACTGTTGGAAGTGCTTCTTCAAGCTATTTCGTTAGTGATAATGGTACATTTAATCTTACTGGAAATACAGGCAGTGTAATTCAATGGCAGATTTCTGTAATTGGAGCAAGCGGGCCGTATTCTAATATTGGAGGTGCAACTACTTCAACCCTCAATTACTCCTTTACTTTAGCTGGAGATTATTGGATTAGAGCTCAAGTGAACACTACCACCAGTAGCTGTATGGCACCTGACTTTACTGCTCCATTTACTGCAAATGTTATTTGTGCAACAACAAGCCCTGTAGCAGGTACCGTTAGTGGTCCAGCTTCGATAATTACTAGCACCAATAACACCTATACCACCACTGGTCAGACAGGAACAATTTTCACTTGGCAGTCTTCTTCAAGCCCAACAGGTCCATGGACGAATATTTCCGGTGGTAATACTGCAACTTTAACGTATTCTACTCCTACACCCGGAGCTGTTTACTTACGTTACTTGATTAGTACAACAACAAATATTTGCCAGATTCCTGATTCAACCGCAGCATTTTTGGTGAATGCGTCGTTCCCTCCTACTCCGGTTGCAGATTTCTCCACAACCGTTACTTCTCACACAATAGGAGGAATAGTTACTACTTTGAACTTAACCGAAAATTCTACTAATAACCCAACCTCTTGGTCTTGGTCTATTAGTCCTTCAAGTTTTGTTTTTGTAAATGGAACCAGTTCAACTTCTCAAAATCCTCAGATTCAATTTACCGCTGTAGGTACATATTCAATAGAGCTTACAGCCACCAATGCTGGAGGATCAAGTGCTCCATTTACAAGAACCAACTACATTAATGTTACGCTTGCTTATTGTAATTCAGCAGCTACCAGTACTGCAAATGATGATATAGGTAATTTTGAAGTAGCCTTAGGTGGATCGGTTTTACTTAGCAATGGCATCGATACTCTGGCAACCACGTCTAATCCTTCTGCAGTTAATACATATTCGAACTTTACTGGACTAACCCCAATTAATCTTCAAAGGCTTACCACCTATGGAGTAAGGCTGTTCCAAATTAACTCAGCAGGCCATTTTCCTTGCCAAATGGCAGTTTTCCTTGATTTAAACCAAAATGGTGTTTTTGAGACTGGTGAATTGATGAGTAATTCATTCGTCGCATCAACAAGTGCGGTCGGTGGAAATATTTTAACAAGCACCTTTAATATACCCAATACTGCAAGTCTTGGTTTAACAAGAATGCGGGTAGTACTTCAACAAACGTCAACTGTTTTAACTCTTGCTAACGCGTGTGGAACTTATACTTCAGGAGAAACTGAAGATTATACTGTCAATATTCAAACAGCTCCACCATGTACACAGCCACCCGCTATTGGTAGTGTTTCCGGTTCCAGTTCGTTAATTGTTACTCAAACAGGAACGTTTAATATTTCTGGGTCATCTAACATCTCCAGTGTACAATGGCAATCTTCGACTACTGGTTTGCCAGGAAGTTGGACATCTATTGCTGGAGCAATAGCAATGTCACAGACATTAATAGCAAATACAGTTGGAAACACCTTCCTTCGAGCGTTTGGTATGGGTGGCCCTGGTTGCCCTACCGCCGATACTACTTCGAGTTTCACTGTAGTGGTGACTCCTATACCTGAATTGTCTTATACAGTAACTCGCCAAACGGGAGTGAATTACAATTCAATTATTTCTTCCGGAAATAACTTCTCTTGGCCGGGTACAAGTACAGACGATCAGATGAGTAGTGCATTGGATGTTTCAAATTTAAACTTTGTTTATCAGGGAGTTCCGGTTATTTCTATGAGGGTTAACACCAATGGTTTCTTAACTTTCTTAGGGAATAATACTTCATCTTTTGGCAATACGTTGACATCAACAGGTGCATTGGCTCAATTGTCGCCTTATTGGGACGACTTGGTAGCCGGAAATAACCCATTCACGTTGGCACAGCTAAATGCTTCTATTAAGTACTTGATAACCGGAGTTTCTCCAAATCAAGTGATGACTATTGAATGGTCAGACATGGGGCGTTTCAACAACGTCAACTTGAATTTCTCTTTCCAAGTAAAGTTATATGAAGGCTCTAACCGTATTGAATTCGTTTATGGAAACAATGTTCCTTACGATGGCGTTCAAAATTTTGACCCCACCTACTCAGTGGGTATTTCCTCTAGGGTAACAACCTCAAGTAATTACTTTGTTTCTCAAGCATTTGAAAACACTTCAAACTTTACTACCGGAAGCACAACAGGGACTTCTACAGATAACTTGGCAATACCACCAACTTGTAACAGTTTGATTCGCTTCCAACCTTCTGTAAGCTTGAGCTTACCTACAAATGCCGCTTCAACGGTTACTAATGATGAGCCAGCCTCAGCAGAGTTGATTTCAATTCCACAGGGGTCATATTTTGATAACTGCGATGTGAAAGTAATGCGTGGTGCAACGTTAAACGGAACACTAACTATTCCTACTTGCGCTCCTGCACCTTCTTTAACAGCATTGAATGATGTATGGTACACTTTCTCTACTACAAGTGGAGGACAGCACACCATTAATATTGTTCCAAATGGTGGTTATGATGTTGCTTTCCAATTGTTGAGAGGCACCTTGAGTAGCATGATAAATGATACCTGTGTTAATTCAGGCATCACTGGTATTCGTGAAACGGTAACACGTACGTTACTCCCAAATACTACGTATTTCTTACGAGTTATTTCAATTAACGCGCCTACTAGTTCGGTTGGTTCTTATGGATTAGCTGTATTCAGAGTGAGCGCACCTCCTGCGAATGATAATTGTTCTGGCGCTGTTACTCTTTCAGCCAACACTCCAATATCTAGTGGAAACACGGGAGACGCAACAGCTTCAACCGGATTTACTAGCTGCGGTATTGGTAACGCGAATGATGATGTTTGGTACAGCTTTAATGCTACCGGAACGTTTTCTACAGTTACAGTAGTTCCTGGAACAGGCTACAATCCTGTTGTTCAAGTACTTACTGGAACTTGTGGAACACAAACGAGTGTTTCTTGTACCAACGCATCCGGTATTAATGGAACGGAGACGGTTAACATTACTACTATTCCAGGTACTACCTACTTTGTAAGAGTGTATGATTTTTCAGCTTCTACTCCATCAACTGGTTTCAACATTACTTGGTCTAGTCCAGTACCTTCTTGTCCTACTTTAACTGCGCCGGCTAACAACCTTAGTACAGTTAATTCAGCGAATAACTTGGCCTTTAGCTGGGGTTCTGTAACTGGTGGAACAATCACCTATCGTTTACAGATTTCAGATGATCCTGGATTCGCTACAACATTGGTTGATTCAATAGGATTAACATCAACAACGGCCACAGTTAACGCAGTGCGTTTTGCAGAGAGCACCACCTACTTCTGGAGAGTATTAGCGGTTAACTCTAACGGTTCTTCATCCAGTTGTACTGCTAATAGTTTTTCTACCATTGGAACAGTACCAAGTTGCATTACCTCTAGCACACCTGCTAGTGGCGCAACGAATGTTGCTACTAATGCAACCTTGAGTTGGACTGCAGGTGGTGGTACCCCAACAGGTTACGATGTGTTCTTTGGCTTGCCAGGCTCGATGACCTTGGTTAGTGCTAACCAGGCAGGAACTACGTATGCTGCAAGTGGATTGACAAACAACACCATCTACCAGTGGAGAGTTGTTCCTAAGAACGCTAATGGCGATGCAGTTGGCTGTCAGGCTCGTACGTTCACCACTGTTCCTGCTGCTCCTGCCAATGATAATTGTGCAACAGCTTCTAGCCTTACGGTCAATGGCACTGCGCTAATCGGTCAAACTTCGGCTTTCGCTACTCAATCACAAGCACCATGTACAGGAGCTCAGGCTAATGACGTATGGTACAGTTTTGTTGCCAATGGAGCAAACCAGAATATCAGCGTTGTAGGTGCCGGCGGCTTGAATGCCGTGGTACAGCTCTTCAGCGGAAGCTGTGGTAGCTTAACGAACTTAAGCTGTGTGAACAACACAGGTAATAATGGCGCAGAAGCAATTAATGCTACCGGTCTTACTACAGGTCAAACCTACTTTGTCCGCGTTTATAATGCTAATGCAGGTCTTTCGAGCGGAACAAGCTTCTCCATTGAAGTATCTAATCAGATTACTTGGAATGGCTCAGCTTGGGTAGGTGGAACGCCTGGCCCAGGTACGAGCGGAACCAACATTACGATTAATGCAGGCTCAACGGCTGTACTTCCTAGCGGAACGCAGTTTAACAACCTGTATGTAGCTAGTGGAGGTGCGGTAAGCATCGGCACCGGTACAGTTACCGTATTTGGTAACATTACTTACGCAGGTACAGGCCTCCAGACTCTTGCTGGCACAGGCACATTGGTATTTGGCGGCACAGGCACACAAATGATGAATGGTGGAGCAAGCGTACTGTTCAATGGAATAGTAAGTATTCTAACAGGTTCAACATTGAATACCAACAGCCTTAT
>CALSBM010000002.1:0-97630 GCA_943373175.1 Chitinophaga pinensis
CGAATATTGAAGTTAATGGTTAGTCTGAAATTAGATTTTGTCTTTGACTGTTGCGGCTATTCGCTCTTACAAACCTTCGACTTCTCATCACGTATTTTAGCTACAATAACCAACCCATCTGATGGTTTAATTTCACTTACTAGGTATCCAAGTGGGGTCTATTTTCTTCGGGTGCAGCTATCGGATGGTAGAATCGAGCACTTGAAATTCGTAAAAGAATGAAGTGGTTTCTCACCATAACATTTTTTTTCTTCTTTACCACCTGTTATTCACAAAATGCACGGAATAACAGGTGGTATTTTGGCAATCAGGTAGGGTTAGATTTTTCATCAGGTATCCCACAGCCTTTTTATAGCCCTTATCATTTATTTGCTGGCAACACACACACGTTTACGGATCGCAATGGCAATGTATTGCTTTATACAGATGGATTGAACTATACAAGAACTTATTGGCTCGATACTATTAATGTAGATTACAATAAGTTATTCAGTTTAGGAGGCAAAGGAGGATATTTCAACAGGTATAATCGATTTATTTCTAATAACGATTCATTAACAACACAATCAAATGCAATAATAATTTTGCAGCATCCTTTATACGATAGTCTTATTTATCATATTTTTTCTCCACCCAGATCTACTCTAGCTTATTCATTAATCGATTTAGGCACAAACGGAGGTGAAGGATCTTTTGTTGATGGGAAAAAGAATGTCAAAATAGAAAGGCCTGATAATTACTATGGTAATAATGCAACACCTCCAGTTTATTCCTCTACTTTGCATGCCAATGGAAGAGACAGATGGGTTATTTCCTTTTTAAAAGCGGATGCGGAACCGGTCTCAGTAAACTTTCACAAATTATATCGTTTTGTGCATTTAATTACTCCTGATTCCTTCTATTTGCAGAGCATGGATTCAGTTAGTATTTTTAATAATCAAGCACTCCCCAATAGTGCTAAGTTTAACAATAAGGGAAATAAAATTATAGTTAGTTACTCTCGAAATTCTTTTCTTTTTGATTTCGATAACCGCACAGGCACCTTTTCTTCTACCATTATTCCAATATTTACTCCACAATGGTCAAATTTTTTAGGCAATCCAACTGTTTTTAGCCCTAACGATAGCCTACTATATTATTCCAGACCTATACCCCCATTTGATATTCTTCAATATCGGGTTTATGACCCAAACCCCAATGCTTCCTTGTTTTCAATACCCGGCAGCGGATATCAAAGCATAAGTAGATTTGTTAAACGACCTGGTTTTGGATCTACTAATGTCGCTGGTATACAACTCGGCCCGGATGGCAAAATGTACATTGGGCGTTGTTTCTCTGACACGTTAGATGTTATTCATAATCCTGATGTTTATGGAAGTGGTTGTGGCTTCCAAAGAGGTTATCTTCCCTTGGGTGACACCAATCGAATTGTGTTGTATTCGTTCGTCACAACCAGTTTAAACGCTAACCTCATCCCTCCCCGCTTCTCCGGCTGTGCGCCTTTGCGGGTCAGTTTTCCGAATCCGAGGCCGGGGGCGCTTTGGTACGATTGGCGGTTTTTGGATGATAGTACCTTTTCGTCTTCGCCTACTCCTGTGCGTACATACACCCGTGGTGGGCAGCATGGGGTCATCATTCGGGTGGGGTTGCCGGGTGGGCAGGTCGATTCGTCGTTCTTCACCGTCATGGTCTATGACCCTCCTTCGCGTTTGTACCGCTATAAGTCGGATACCGTCTGTTTGGGGGCGGTTTCCCGCTTTTCGTTGGATACCCTCGGCTTGCAAAACATGCGCTTTCAGGTGCTGCTCAACGGCAGCCCGCTCGCGCCTGATTCCCTTTGGTTTTACCACGCTCGTTTGGCAACTCTCGGCACCCACACCGTACGCGTCATCGCCACCAACACCTTCACCCAGTGCCGCGATACCACCGATTTTCCGCTCGTGGTTCGGCCTAAACCCACCGCTTCCCTGCTCTTACAGGATTCCTTGGCGTGTACGCCTTTTGCTTTGCCTTTCGCTGTTTCCGGTTCAGATTCTGCCTTCCTCCTCTCCAACCGTTGGGGAAGAAGGTCGCTGCAATTTAGCTCCGGCAGTTGGAGGGATTCTTTGCTTTATGCTGCTCCCACCTGCGACAGCTTGCGGATGGTTCGCACCAACGCTTTCGGCTGCTCCGACACTTCTGCCTTGCGGAAGTTCTGTGCGTTAGCACCTCCACAAGCCCGCTTCTCCCTCTCCGATACCGAATCCTGCGGCTTCGTGTATGTCCGCCTCCTCGACAGCAGTCGGCACGTCTTTGGGCAATCTGGGGCGTATTTGCAGTGGGACTTCGGCGATGGAAGTCCACCGCTTCGGCTGAACCAACCTTCGGGCGGCAGCGTATTTCACGCTTTTCAGCAGTCCGGCGTGTTCAACATCCGCCTCATCGCCTTCAACGGTCGCTGCACCGACACCCTCCTGCTGCCGCAAACCATCACCATCACCCCGGCGCCTCAACCGGGTATTGGCGTTTCCGGCAGTGTAAAAGTCGATTCACTCTGGCAAAACGGTCTGCTCCGACGCTCCGTTCGGGGATGTCTGCCTTTAGCCGTTTCTCTGGTTGACTTAAGCTCCGGTGCCCGCGATTCCGTTCGCTTTTTCCTCAACGGACAACCGATTGCCAACCTCAACCTGAGTTTCAATACCCCCGGCAACGCCCTGATTACCCAACGGGTCTTCGGTTCCACCGGCTGCATCACCACCGACACCCTTCGAGTGGTGGTAACAGCCCGTCCACAACTCACTTCTCTCCTCTTAGTCACCCTCAAATCCTGCGGTCGGCAACAGTTGAGGCTGCGTGCAACGCCCCTTAACACCGATTCGCTGTTCCTCAACTGGGCAGTGCCGGGTGCTAATGCTTCTTCAATTTTGGTTGGAAGTTCTGCTTTCACCAACCTCTCGCCCACTTTCACCCAATCCGGCATCGCAACCTGGACGATTCGGATGAAAGGTGGCGGTTGTGAGGACACTTTAAGCAGCGGTTTTCCGGTGAATGTACGTCCGCCTACTCAAGCGGCTCTTCTTCCTACTGATTCCTTGGTTTGTGTGGGGAAAATTGCCGTTTTAGTCAACCAAACCCAATTCGCCGACAGCCTTTGGCTCGGCACTCAACCACCGGGAGGAACAGGCTTTTCCTATCAAACCCTCACGCTTTCAGCCCTTCAACCCACTCTTTCCACTCCCGGAAACTGGCGCTTCGCCCTCGTCGCGCACAGCGTGGAAGGGTGTCGAGACACGGCTTTTGCGGCAGTTCGGGTACTTCCGCCTCTCTCCTTCTCCTACACCTATACCGACAGCCTCGCGTGTGGCAAAGTCTTCCGAACCCTGCGGATGCAGTCCGGCGATTCGGTACAGGTTAGTCAGGGTGGAAGTCCGCTCGTGCCGCTTGCTCCCGGACATTGGCAGTTTGTCCTCACCGGCATCGACAGCCTCCGACTTCGCATTCGAATCGCCAACATCCGCTGCGACAGCCTGATAACATTGACTATTCCTTACCAAGTTAGGCCGCTCCCGCAACTCATCTTCCGTTCCGACAGCCTCCAAGCCTGTCTGCCCTTCGTCAGTCAGCATTATATCCTCAACAGAAACCTTGATTCCCTCTTCTGGAGGTTGGGTGGAAGCTGGAACCGCCTCAGTCCACTGCCCGATTCCGCTCAACTTCCCTACAACTGGACACTGCCCTTCTCCGCTCCCTATTCCGGTGAATTGCGCCTGCGTTGGGCGACGGTGGAAGGCTGTGTAGGAGACACCTTAGTGGGGCAGGTGGAAGTGAAAAATCCTCCGGTTTTATTCGCCTCCCTCAGTCCGAACAGCGGTTGTCGGCCTTTGGATGCCCTCTTGAATCTCCAACTAGCCCACGCCGACACCCTGCGTTGGAGTTCCGACAGCCTCAGCGGCGTGCGCGTCTCCCCTCCCGCCAACCTCCGACTTCCCTTACGCTTTTGGGCGAACGACTCCCTGCGGATTTCCGTCACCAACGGCTTATGTGATGCAGACACCGCCTTGCCCATCGTCATCCGCGGCTTCTCCAACCTTCCCGGACTACGCATCACCGCCAGCAGGGCCGATTCTCTTGGTGAAACAGAGCGTATCCGCATCTTCTGGAATCCGCTCTCCGAAGCCAAGTTCTACCGCATCGAGCGCAGCCTCGACAGCCTGAACTGGCGTTACCTCGCCGACGTCGGTGGCGACAACTGGACCGATCCTCTGGCAGAAGTTCAACTTCCCTACTACTACCGTGTCACCGCCTTCGACACCTGCGGAAACGCCGCCTTCGCCTTCCGGCCTATTCGTCACTTAGTGATTTCCAGTCGTTGGACTTCTACCCGCCAAGAAAGCCTCTTACTCAGCAGCCCCGGCTCCGAATCCACCGCCAACTTGCACTTACACCGCCGCTGGCTCGGCGATGAACTCCTCCGGCAAGAGTCCAGCCTCGTTATTGCGCCCTTCAACCAATCCTTCTCCAACCTCACCGACGGCCTCACCCACGAACAAACCCTCGGCTTTAGGTTCCTCCTTCACCACCTGACCCAAGAAGAAAGCGGGTATTGGAGGCGCTCCAACACCCTCCGCGATACGCTTAGCAGCCTTCTCTTACTCCCCGACGCCTTCTCCCCCAACAGCGACCAGCTCAACGACGCACTCAGACCCGTCGGCATCGGCCTTCAGGACCTCACCCTACGCGTCTGGAACCGCTGGGGAGAACTCCTTTACGAAGGCCAAGGCTCACAAGCCGCCTGGAACGGCCAACACAACCAACAACCCGCCCCCACCGGACTATACCTCGTCCGCATCACCGCCACAGGCAACGACGGCAAACCGATGGAAGTGGTGAAGCAAGTTTGGGTGAAATAGCGTAAATTAAAATCGGAGTTCCCCTTTCCTCCATCAGAGAAGGTAGGGACAAGGCACAGGGTATTTCCGTGCGAATGATTATCCAATGGTATTTCAAATGGAAATACGCCCGACGTGTCCGGTTGGATGGTTTTCTAATTTGTAAATCACTCCTAAAGAGCATGATTTACAATAATTGAAGCACAAGTTTGAGCTGATGTTCAGAAGTCAATCTAATAGACACCTAAATACATTAGCGGATTTGCTATTATCTAATCTCTAAATATGCATGATTAGAATAAATGGAGTCTGATAAAAAAGAACTAATAATTGAAGCGTGAGATTGAATAACTTCTATTAATTTTTGAGTAGAAGCATTTCCCAATCTTAACCATACTATTTTAGGAGGATGACCATATAAGGATACCAAATCATAAAAATCGGCGTCAAAGGTTACAATCGTATAGCCATTTTGCTTAGCGAAGTTCCAGATTTCGAGATTCGTCTTGTTTTCAAGATTCAATTCTCGAAATTGTCAACTTCTTGGAAAGATTGGCTTTAATTGATTTGCAACGCGGAATGAAATGTTCTGATCAAAAAGCAATTTCACGAAGCGATAAGAATTTTATGTTCTCTATCGGCAGCATAAGAAAGCGCCGCGAGCAAATCTTCTTCTGTCAATTCGGGATAATCTAACAAAATATCTTCTTTAGACATTCCAGATGCCAACCAGCCTAGTATGTCATAGACACTGATTCTCATGCCTTTGATAGAAGGCCGACCAAAACGGGTTTGTGGGTCAATAGTAATTCTTTCTGAATAATGCTTCATGACTCTAAGATATTCAAAAACTAATAGATATGGCAAATAGGTTGACTCGTTAACCCATTTGAAAGGTTCGATAGACAAGGAACAATGTAGTTTGATTGAATATGGACGAAGAGGCGCAATTCATCGCGTTTCTTCCTGGGGTGGGTAATAACTTTTTAACCCCTACGTATGCCTTCGCTCAACATCCGATAGATTTCAGCTAACTCGGGTGTAGCTTTCAGTAATTCCAGGTGCTTGTTCATCACCACTTCATCTCCTCGGACAGCAGGCCCGGTTTGTGCCTTTGCAGAACCAAGAGCGAGTGCTTTAGCCAATGTTTCTTCTAAAAGCGGTTGAAGCAGTTGAAAATCTAATCCGTTTTGCTCCATCAATTTGGAAGCAATGCTGTAGCAATAGTTACTAAAGTTGCAGGCGAAAACAGCACTCAAATGTAGCCTAAGCCTTCCTTGAGAATCAAGAAACCGCACTTTCGGACTTAGAATTTCCGCTAATTGCTGAAGCTCGGGAAGATCTGCATCCGCAGCTTCAACAAACAAGGGTAAATGAGCCCAATTTAGCCTGGCTTTATCGCGATGAAAAGTCTGAAGTGGATACAGCGATCCTTTTCGGGGAGCTGCGATTACGGTTATCGGTTGAGACCCTGACGTGTGCAACCAAAGTGCATCGATCCAAGCAGGGTTTTTATGAAGCAAGTGTTCACTTACTTCCGGAAGAGCATGATCGCTGATAGCCAATAGAACCACACGAGGTAAACAAGGCACATTTAGACTCATCCCCAATAATTGGGAGAGCCTATCGCCGTGTTCACTTGCACGGGCATGAAGCGCAAACGAAAGTCCGCATTCAAGGAAGCGACTGGCGAAATGGTAAGCCACATTTCCGCTTCCGTAAATCAGGATATCAGGCTTCTCCACGGGCCTCCTCCCGCTTTGCATCATGGTAGCGGTGCATTACCGATATGCTAAAGCCAATAATTAATACCACAGTTCCAGCCCAAAGCATGTTAATCCATGGAAACACCATCGCTTTCATGATAAGGTAATCCCTTGACTCAGGGATTTTTTCGGAAATAGCAATGTTGAGAGTGCCTTTATCCGGGTTTAAGCTGTTGATTTTAATTCGAATCCCGGCAGCTTCATCCTCCGACTCAAAACTTAAAACTGCACCACCACGAATGGCAAAAACCGGCTGAAGGATACGATCCTGATTGTCAAGGGAGCGAATTCGGAAACGAGCCATAACCGCAACCTCGGCACCTTCTGCTTTTGCCTTCATATCGGCAGGAAGACGGGTGCTCAGGCCTTCGTAAATCATCAACTGCTGACCAACCATCAACGTATCGGTACGCTCTGCTTTGATATCGAAGGGAACAGGGTCTTTCCAAGATTTGCGCTCAGCTTTAGCAGCCGGGTCGGGGATTTGGGTAACGTGGGTGTAAAGATCTGACCCAAGGAAATGACGGGTATCGGGGCTTGAAATCAAGCCCATTTTTGGATTAATTTGAGCAAATGGCGCGAGCACAAACTGATCAACCACTTCTTTCTTTTCGTTCAACTTTTCGTAACGAACTTGATAGAACGTATTGGGAGCTGAGGTGGAATCGCCAAGGTAAGTCAGGCGATAACCATTCATCATGAGCGGCTCCTGTTTCCAGAGCAGAACATTTTCATGATTGCCTTTATCATCGAAGTTTTCCCCATAACTCATTCCGCTCTGGTTTATGGAAACCACTTCTTTTTTAGCAGAAGATATCAACACGCCCCACATCATCATGGCAAAACCTACGTGCGCAAATGCAGCACCTGCTTTGCTCAATTTGCTGAGCTTGCGTATCAGCAATTGACCATTGCCAATAACCCCAAAAATGGCGGCTACCAAAAGCGTATTAAACTGCCAGTTGGTGAGTTCAAAATACCAAATGAAAAATCCACTTACCAGCAAACTGATGCCAACCGGCCACATTAAGTCTAACCAGAAGGTTTTTGTTGGGGTGGACTTGAACTTCATGAACTGACTGTATGTGAACGTGATAAGTATCAGGATCACGATAGGCAATTGCCAGCGGTTGTAGTGCGAAATCACATCGGCTGGTGGCGCGATGTTAGAGCCGGTAATTTTATTAAACACGGGGGTTGAAGTGGTCAGAAATACCTGAAACGCACTCATCACCAGAATCAGAGTACCGATAAACATCCAGAACTCGCGAGAAAGGATATGTTCTTCGGAACCTACTTTAGGCAGTTCCTTCCTTCTCCATAAAAACAAACTAAGCCCAAGGAAAAGAAACATAAGGAGAAAGACCAGCAACTGACCGGACATTCCCAGGTCAGTAAACGAGTGAACCGACGAGTTACCAAGGATTCCCGAGCGGGTAAGAAAGGTTGCATAAAGAATCAGCACAAAAGTGAAAAGCAACAGCAACATGCTGCTAATCATGGCACGTCCGGTTTTCTTGAAGATTAACAAGGTATGAACCGCTGCAATGATGATAAGCCAAGGAACAAGGGAAGCATTTTCAACAGGATCCCATGCCCAGTAACCTCCGAACGTGAGGGATTCATACGCCCACATTCCTCCCATGATAATGCCTGTGCCGAGAACCATAGCGGAAAACAACGTCCATGGTACAGTGGGAGCTACCCAAGTTTGGTAATCTCTTCTCCATAGTGCAGCCACTACAAAGGCAAACGGCACAACCGTAGTAGCGAATCCAAGAAATACAACCGGAGGGTGGATGACCATCCACGGATTTTGCAACAAAGGATTCAATCCATTTCCATCAGCGATATACTTAAGGTAATCGGCTTGCTGGAAAATAGGCGCTTGCATCGCTTCGCGAAGCAAAATGAACGGTGAACTTCCGACTTTATATTCCAAGATATAAACGCCCAGCAACATGGAACTCAGCATAAACTGAGTCAGTGAAACCACTGACATCACCGGAGCTTCCCATTTCCGGGCAGATCCCATTAGCACCAAACCAAGCAATGCGTGCCACACCATCCATAACAGGAAACTCCCCTCCTGCCCTTCCCAGAAGCTGGAAATAATGTAATAAACAGGAAGCGCCTTCGAGGAATGTGACCACGCATAGTGGTACTCGTTCAGGTGGTTGTAGATAATATAAAACAGGCTTAGAAAGATGGTAACTACTGCGACAACGTGCGCTATAAACGCCCATCTACCCAGTTTAAGCCAAGAGGATTTGTCCTCAATCAAGCTGCTTTGCTCGGAACGGAAATAGCTGATTGCCGCCAATAGGCTGGCCATCAGGGAAAGAATTACAGCACCATGCCCAAGATTTCCGGGGAGTAATCGTTCTCCAATAAATTCAACTGCTCCTATCATTCTCCAGAAACAGGTTTCACCTTCACTTCGTTTTCAACGTACTTAGAAGGACATTTGGTTAGGATTTTTTGAGCTTCAAACTGATTATTGCCGGCTTTGCCAATGATGACTACCTGCTCGGAGCGCTCGAAGTCTTGCGGTTTGGTTCCACTATGAACTACCTTCATTACCTTTTGGTTGTTGTCTTCGAGGTAAAAAGCGAAGTAATTAGGGTCTTTTACAGGGTCATATTGCATTTCGTTCTGTCGAACGAGTTTGCCTACCACATGATATTCTTCATCGGGGTTTTCAAGGGCGACCTGAAAGTTTTCGTACGAACTGGAATCTCCGGCAGTAGAAAGAATTACTGCCACAGCAATCGCAATTAGTGCTATGAGAATGAGGTGCGTTCTTTTCACGGCGCAAAGGTACAGCAGAACCCTTTGAGGCGGAACCCTGAACCCATGCAATTATCAGGAGAATGTCAAATTAAAGTCAACAGCTCAAATTGGCGACTGTGCCACTGTATAGCTTCTGAATGAATCGAGAATGGCTTGCCAGCCTTGCTGTTGCAAGGATTCGGGATGTGCATTTTCAGGTTCGAAGGATTGACGCAACCAAGTACTTTCGCCCTCAGTTTGAAGTTCTACACGAACCAATCGGTTATCATCTAGCCGAGCTTCAGAGCGAAATGGAGGCTCAAAAACATGATAAGTAGCCCCTAAATCAAAACCAAAACTGCCGTCTTTTGCTTCCATCCGATAAACATATCGACCACCAGCTTTGAGCTCTGCCACCGCGTTTGGGCAACACCAGTCCGAGCTGGCGAAGTTCCAATTCACCACATGCTCAGGCTGAGTGAAATACTCCCAAACTTTGGAAGCGGGTAACGGAAGTTTGATAGAAACAGTAATCATGTTTTAAGACTTAATAAGCCTTAGCAAGAAAAGAATGTTTAACCTAATTTTTGTGTTTAATGTCCCTAAGTGCTCGGAAAATTTTTTCACCGGTTTTGCGATAGTGAAAGTGCTCTTTGGCAAACTCAAACGCATTCCTAGCAAGCATCTGACGTTCCTTTTGCTGCTGAATCAAAAAGACAACCGCTTGAGCAAAGGCAAGTGGAGTATCCGCAATCAAAAGATGCTTTTGATGCTCCAACCCTAATCCATAAGCACCATGAGAAGTGCTGACTATGGCCTTTCCAAGTGCCATGGCCTCCATAATTTTGATACGCACACCTCCACCTGAAATTACCGGCACGATAAGAATTCCTTTGTCTTCTGCCCATTGCATGGCATCGGGAGGACTATCTTCAACACGAACATTATCTGAATTTAGCAAGAGCAATTCTTTCGGCATTTTAAACCCACCTAAAGCTAATAGAGCATTGGGTTCTCTTTGAATGATTAAAGGCCAAACTTCTTGAAGAAACCACTTCACTCCCTGCTGATTGGGCATCCAATCCATAGAACCAAGATGATAAACCACGGCATCGGGTCTATTTACTGAGCTATAGTTTTCAGTCTGAAATAAATCCGTGCAGGGAGGAATAATCCAAGAAGGTGTTTTTATTCCGAAGGCTTCAATCTGTTTTTTATCCTGATTTGATAGCACAAAAAGTCCGTCTGATTTAGAAAATAAATCGAGTTCGAATTTCTTAAGTCGTTGACTTTGAAAATTCAAATAGAGTCGCTTAAAGGGATTTTTCTCTTTTGCAGCTACACTCTGCCAAAGTTGGTATTCGATATTTTGAGTTCGAAGAACCACAGGCGTACGAGGAGCTATTTTTCTAATTTCAGCTAAATAGTGACCAAAAAGTGCATGCTCCAATACGATTATGTCCCAATCTTGATTGGTCAACAATTCTGCTAAACGTTGCAGGTATTCAGGATGAAAAAATCGAATGGTGAAATAGTCGTTAGTGCTCAACAAGTTTAAGAATGCTCCCTGAAAATGAATGGAATTATCAACTGGGACCGATTCAAACGTTAGCTGTTCGTTCATCCATTCAGGTAAGAGTTCAGGGTTTCCGTATTGCCGCGACGGAGCCATTGCTAATACGTGATGTTTAGTAGCGAAGGTATTAATGGCTTTCATGCTAAAATGTAAGCTATACGCCCCACCATCGTACAATGGCCAGGGAATTTTATACACCAATTGAAGAACCTTCATTTCAGAATTTCAACTTTTCCCAAAAAACGTTTCGATTGGTACCGGCAATATACTGAACCCAAGCAACTGCAAATGCTACATTTAATCGAATCAAAAAGAGTAAATAATTACGGCAGACAACAAGTAATATTCCCCCAAGTAAAACAACAAAAAGTGGATTAAAATCCTTAATTAAATTGCCGTACAATACAAGGGTTAATAAAAACCAAAAAGGAAGAATCAACGAAATTAAAAGTTTGAAGTACTTATAACGAAAATACCGAAATGCGTGAAGTGGTTTTAATTTCAAAAATAATTTCCCTTCACGGAATAAAAAGAGCAGAAGTCCCCGAGCTAAACGCTCCATGCGCTCTTGGGAATAATAGCTTTGCATAGGAAAATCCTCAATAACGGCTTGGGAACACATGACAACGCGCTTTCTAGCAGCGAGTGTCTGCAACACTACCCAGGGCTCATCAAACAGTAAATGTTCAGGAATATCCTTAAAAAGCGACTTCTTGCTAACATACAGTGCGCCATAAAGGTTAAAAGCAGTATCGGTTTCTCCTTCCATATAATTAAGGCGGTTCATTTCCTCCCTCATCCAGGAGGCTTTACCCCCTTTAAGGGTATCACTTAACCAAGCTCCGGCAATTCCAACGGTTGGGTCTGAAAGCGCAAACAACAATTCTTTTACAGCCCCTTCTTGGATACGCTGCCGGCAATCGGAAAAAAGAATGATTTCATTTTTTGCTTTTGGTACCAGAATATTTAAAGCCTTAATTTTGCCTATTCGTTCTGCCGTTGTTTCAATTATAATTTGAGTTGAATTTGAATACCCACTTAAGATTTCATTAGTTTTATCAGTAGAGCCACCGCTTAAAATCAACAGTTCACAACCTGAATTCCATTCTTTCTGAGATAGAAAATAATTAATTCTGTTTTCAATAAATTTTTCTTCGTTAAAAATAGCCATAATTACACTGAAGGAAGAGAAAGTTTCCTGTATCGGTAATTCTCTCTTCTTTCTAAAGAAATACCTAAAACGGACAAAAAAAGGGTAAAGTAATAGTTGAATTATTAAGAACGCGATAATTAAACTTAAAAAAAGATAAATAGCATTCATTGCTTTATTGCATTGAAAAAAATATTGATTAAATTACTTATTCTACTTCCAATTAACTGCATAATTGAATGACGAATGGAGGAAGAAATCTGCAAGCGAAGGTTTGACAAAGACTTTTGTTGCAGAATTGCTTGGAAGTGTTTATCGGTTGTTGCTCTGCGTATTGCCCACCGACGAATGAGAAATTCGCCGGAATTGGCATAATTCCAACCAAAACGAGTTGTTGCTGCCGCTCGAATCCCGTTCCGATGAAGCATTCGCAGGGTAGATTGATTGTATCGTCCAAATGGAAGTGCAAAATCTTTGCTGTGAATGCCCAATTGCTTCTGAACTTCATTCCTACAATTGAGCAAATCCTTTTCTGCTGCATCTTTCGTCAAAAGGGTATAATCGGAATGGATGCTGCCGTGTAAGCCGATGTGAACACCCAATTGATTTAGTTCCGATAAATGGCTCCAATTAAGACTTTCTTGAATAGTATGAAGAGAAAGAAAAATAGTCCATGGAAAGCCGTAGGATTCCAAAATAGGCTTGGCAATCGAATAATCCGAAGGATTTCCGTCATCGAAGGTTAGGATTATCGCTGGCTTCGAATTTACGGGTGGTTGAAAAAGTGCCTCGTAAGGCAAAACTTCCAGACCTGATTCCCGAATAACATTCATTTGTGCAAGGAATTTCTCCTTGGTTACCATGTAAACCGATTGAAGCGGACTAATTCCTTCGACACTATCCTCCACAAGATGATGGTAGGACAATACCAGCATCGGCTTTTTCATTTGCGAAGTGCCACTAGGGTGAACCATCCGGTCGTTAAATCTGATGATGAAAGGGAACGAAACGCTTCATTCAGCTTCATAGGGTTAAGTAGGTGGTTCGATTCTATGGTTTCAATTTTAACCAATGAAAAACCGGCTTCTTCGAAACTTCTTATCCATTGACTTAGCCGTATTCGATTAACTCCAAATCCAATGCTATCACGCATTGCCCAGCCAAGTTTGCTGTATTTTAAAAAATCGAAATGCCGAATACTTGGGTCCACATGACTACGGGGATCGGTAAGGTCGATATGATGACTTACCATGCCTCCCTTAGCAAGTATTTGCCTCCAAGCAGCAAAATGACCCGACAAATGAGATTCCTTAACGCAGCTTAAGGTATTATTACTTACAATTTGTTGAATAGAACTCAACTGCTTTGGGTATTGAATCTGGCTTTTTGAATCAATCTGATGAAACTCAATCCCCAGGGATTTCATCAACTCCAGTTGCTGAGAAAATGGCTGTATCGACGTAAGGTTAAATGATTGAACAAGCTTCACCTTATGCTGATTAAGTTTATTTAAGGGAATTGCGTTTTGTTCAATTGCCTCTTGGAGGCATTTCAGGGTATTGTGCAGTCCAACTTGGTTCAAATGCGGGAATACATCCAACGAATAAACCTTTTCAATCCCCATTAAGCTTAGAAAAAGTGGTACCAGCGGAAACCAGCCGGTTCCTAACTCTACAACATTTTCAGGAATTTTGTTGAAGTGATTATAGTAACTGTTGAAATGAAATTCAGCATGATTCAACTTATCCTTTATCCAATAATTCGGATGGTGGCGCGAATTGTAGCGGTTCATTAACCTGTCATAAGCCGCAATACCCCCTGGCGTGAAATAAAAAAAGTCTTGAATAACCTTCCGAAATTTCCAATTCATAGTAAAAATTGATTTGAACTAAATTAGTTAAATTCCAGAAAAAAACCAACGCTTCTCAAATTAGCCTATCGTCACTACAGTTTAATTAAACATGTATCGCGAATAGTGAACTTGCCAAACCTCCTAATTTCCGTTAGAAAATGCACGGTGTTCATTCTTTGAAGGACGGCGATTGCTGAACAAACTATCCTTCTATAAAGATTAAAGCTTAACCGGCATTCGCCTCTAAAACTTCCACCTTACTATAACCGTTTCCAAGGCGTTTCAAATCAATACGGACGCGTATCCGTTCCTTAAGTGCATCGATGTGGGAAATTATCCCGATGGTACGGTTAGATTCGGCCTGTAATTTCTCAAGGATGTCTAAGGTTTGGTCGAGGGTTTCAGGATCAAGGCTTCCAAAGCCTTCGTCTATGAACAAGCTTCCAATCTGAACCTTCGAGGAAGCCATATCCGATAATCCCAACGCTAAGCTTAAGCTCAAAAGAAACATTTCTCCTCCACTGAGCGTCTTTATGCTGCGCCGGCTATCGCCCATATCATGATCGATGATGACCAACAAGTCTTCCGGTTCTTTGTCTTCTGGCAAATCCAGAGAATACCGTGGATTAAGCAAGGTTAACCGAACATTAGCTAACCTAAGTAATTGTATGAGCGTAAGTTCAGATGCAAACCGAGCAAATTGGGCACCTTGTGCATCGCCAATCAACTGATTCAGCATTACCCATTGTTTCCCGTCGCGCTGCAAGGCCGATAGCTTCTCCTTAATGTCGGCGACCCGCAAGGCAGCTTCGCGGTGTTGGGTAATTTTAGTATGTAACTCCAATTGTCGCTCCCGATAATCCTGAAGTGTGTTGACGGCAGTATCCAACTCTTCCTTTAATTCGGCAACTGGTCTGGGATCCAAACTGATAAGTTGCTCTACTTTTCTTTGCTGTAAATCCTGCAAAGCGGCCTTGCTCAATTCAAAGGCTTCACTTAGTCGTTTTTCTTCCGCGTCAAGTTTCAAGTACTCCTGTGGATTTATGCCACTCTTTGAAGCCTCTTCTCTAGACTCGAAGCCTTGTTCTTTCAATGCGGCTTCTAATCTGGCCTCGTGTTCTTCCAAAACTTTTTTTGCTTCCAACCAACGCGATTCTTCCATTGTTAACCGCTCGGTTTCAGCTTCAAGGCTTTTCGACAGGCTATTTAACGCCTGGCTCAGCCGTTTAACTTCTGAGGTAGGATCAGGGAGCGAAGTCAATGAAGTTAGCGCCGCCTCGGCCTGATTGGCCTGTTCATCAAGCAAAAGCATGTTTTGAAGGCGTTCAGAAAGTTGTCGATGCTTTTCAGCTTTTTGAACCGTCAGCCTCCACTCACGAATTCCGGCAATTCGAACTTCCGTCTGGTTTTTAAGTGCCAACAAGGAATCTTGATCAGAAGGCAATTGATGCTCTTGGTTGAGTGCAGCAAAATCTGACTTCCATTGTAAAAACTGCTTATTCGTCTCTGATAGCTCTACTTCATATTGCTGAATTTGCTGACGATAGCTGGCATTCATGGCTTCGCCTTCTGCGTGTTGCCGTTGCATCCGGCTTTTTTCCACTTGCAACGCTTCGTATTCTTTTTGGCGTTCTGACCTTCTGTCCACGTATTCCTCAACAAAGGGATGCTCCATGGCACCACATAGTGGACAAGGCTCTCCTGGCTTAAGCTTATGCCGATGTTCCAGAAGACTTGCCATTACACGCTCCTGTTCGTACAACCGAGTAGCCGCCTCTGCTTTAACCGTAACCAGTTCCAATTCATGTTGCTGGGTTCGTTGCTGTTCGAAAAGCGTTTGCTGTTTATCTTCCAGTGCACTTTTCTTTTCAAAAAGCTGCTGAATCTTCTCTTCAAACCAGAACTTCTTCTCTTCCGCAACCAATCGGAATTGGATATGCTCACGCAGTAATTCAGCGTTCTTTAAGGCCGATTCTGCTTCAGCATCGGTAGTTAGCTCAAGCGATTTTAATCGTTCAAATTCATGTTGAAGTTCATCCAAATGCTGAAGAACTTTCTCGTTGATTTCCTGGACTTTAAGATTGAGATAGGGAATTTGAAGCTCTCTGAGGCTCTGAATAGCCTGTTGGCTGAGGGACTTTATTTCAATCCTTAAATCATTGGCTTTCTGTTTATGCCCTGCCCACTCTTGGTACCAAGACTCTATATCTTGAAAAGCAGTTTCATACGTCAATGGCTTATTGAGCAAGCTTTGGCACTCCAACACCACTGTTTCCTGTTGGGAATGGAGCGTTTGAAGGCGGTTTCGAGTCATGCCAAACATTTGCTCTTTTTCCCTAGCCATCGCCGTTGCCGATTGCCATTCCTTGATGAGGTTCATCAGCGGAATCAGCTTCCGGTAGTGGCCGAGCGATTCGCCGTACAACAAACTAAAACGTTGTAAATCAGTTCCAGTTTGAGTGTTTCGGGCTTCGGCCTGAAAAAGTGCTTCTTCCAGCACTTTATTTTGCTCTTTAAGGGTTAGCTGTTCTCGAAGCGTGTTGGTACGTTGAGTAAGATCCGCTTGTCGCTGAATGTTTCGCACTTCCTCTCGGCAATCGCTTTCGTACGCCGATTCATCAAGTAGCCCTTGTTGGTTTAACTGGAGCTGAGATTCGAGGCTTTTAAGCTCCTCAGCCAAAACTTTGCCTTTTTCAAATGCTTTTTGCCCTAATTTCCGATAAATCCCTGCACCGGTTATGGTTTCAAGCAGCAGGGTTCGCTCGTGTTTGCTAGCTTTTAAAAAGCGCGCAAAATCACCTTGGGCAAGTAACACCGCTTTGCTGAATTGATCGAAATTCAATCCCGTCATTCTGATGTTGAAATCAGGAACTTCACTCTTTTTTAAAGCGATTACCTCATGGCGATTCACCGACTCCACCCCCATCTCATAATCGTTGAGATTGCCGTTACGATTTACTTGTATTTGCCACCAGGTTCGAAAAACGCCTTTCTCGCATTCATACTCCACTTCTGCCCTTGCTTCGGAAGTGTGGCGGGTTAATAATGCTTGTTGACCTGAAACCGTTGATTTAGTGATATCTCCCAACCGTGGAATTTTTCCATATAAAGCCAAACACAGCGCATCTAGTAGAGTGGACTTTCCTGAACCGGTGGGGCCGGTGATTGCAAATAATCCGCTTTCATTTAATGGTGCTACGGTGAAATCAATACGGTGATCTCCAAGCAGAGAATTAATGTTTCGAATGAATAACTTTCTGATTTTCATGCTTATTCGCCCTCCTGACATTCTTCAAGTAAATCCCTAAAGGCCGTTTCCATCAACAGGCGTTCCTCCTCGGTTAAAGAAGTTTGGTCGAGTCGTTTTCTAAAAACATCTATTGGTTTTAAGTCTTCTAACCTCACATGGGGCGTCTCTGACCACCTTCCAGATGTAACCGATTGCATAATCTTGACGCGATGTCGAATAATGTTAAGGTGCGGATGCTTAAACTGATTTACCCAATTTTCGAACTCAGAAATTAAGGCCGGGTTTGGTTGCTCCAGTACCAACTCAGCTTCTGCCCACGCGGGTAGTTGATGAATGGTTGGCAACACTGGTCGCAGAGAGGCTTCTATTTCAACCATAGAACCCGATGCCCGGATTAGCTTTCTGAAAGCAGGAATCTGCACGGTCTTTACATAGACTATTCGGTTATCTGTATCAATTCTGACTATTTCCTTACGATCCTCATATTCGCTGAAAGAGAGAGAAATTGGTGAACCGGAATATCGAATTCTGGAATTCCCACCAACCTCCTGCGGACGATGCAAATGTCCTAAGGCGACATATTTGATGTTTTTTGGAAATGCCTCTGCTCCAATTGAAGCAAGATTGCCAATCTGAATATCCCTCTCTGAATCAGAAAGGGCGCTTCCTGCGGCAAAGAGATGCCCCATAGCAATTAAGGTAGCGCCCGGGTAGAGAATCAGCGCTTCGTTCACGATTTGTTGATAAACAGAAGCGATGCCTTGACGTAGAATTTCGGCTCGTTCATCTGCTGTCAAGCCGGATGCTGGAGTCCTAAGTTCTGATTCTCTGAGGTATGGTACAGCCAGAATGACAACCTCACTCCCGGAAGCGTTATCATCAAACGCGAAAACAGCGTCTTGATAGTGGGAAGGCAATGAACCAACCACCTGAAAGCCAAAAGGTTGAAGCAACTCTTTCGGGCCATTCAATACGGCAGGTGAATCGTGATTTCCTCCAGTAATAACCGCTCGACAACCGGTAGAATTGAGTTCAGCTAAAAATTGAAAATAGAGATTTCTCGCTTCACTGGAAGGGTTGGCATGGTCAAAAACATCTCCTGACACTAAAAGCAGCTCAATAGATTCTGAACGTATGTATTGAAGTAACCAGTTTAAAAACAGGCGCTGATCGGGTAACAGGTCTTGCTCATAAAGTTTTTTGCCAAGATGCCAGTCGGCAGTATGAATGATTCGCATAAGAAGGCTGTCCAAAGATAGACGCTGAATGAAGGACGAATAACTATACAGGGATTGTGTGGATAAAAATATCCATTTGGTCGATTTTATTTATTGAGATTGTTCTATACTATCGTGGAAAAAACGATAATTGTTCCAACAATAATTCCCCATGAAAAAAGGGGGAAACTGATTACTTTTTTACTTTCTTGAAAATGCTTGATTTAACCATTCGTCCTTGGGTTCTCCATGACAAGCCGAATTTGATTCAATATGCCAATAATCCCAGAATAGCTGGTAACATGACCGATGGCTTTCCTTATCCTTACACCGCAGATCATGCAATTGGTTTTTTAGGAATGGTGATGTCCACAGAACCGTTAAGAATCTTTGCCATTGATGTAAACGGGGAAGCGATTGGTAGCATTGGACTACATCCTCAAAACGATATTTTTAAGCTGAATATGGAACTGGGATACTGGATTGCAGAGCCCTATTGGAAAATGGGCATTGCAACTCAAGCTGTAAGGTATATGGTTGATTATGGCTTTAAGGAGTTTGAGGTAAATCGGATTTTTGCAAGGCCATTCGCCAGAAACAGTGCTTCATGCAGAGTACTTGAAAAGGTAGGGTTTGTTTTAGAAGCAGAATTGGCAGGAACCATAATCAAGAACAATCTGATCGAAGACGAGAGAATCTATGCCATTAGAAGGGATCAATGGCAAGTATCCCGACAATAAGGTTACAATAGCTTCATCGTTTACTTAGCACCTATTTCCTAACTTGGTGCCGAATTCAACTATGAGCAAAGTATTGATTATTGGCGCAGGTGGCGTGGGCAGTGTAGTTGCCCACAAGTGTGCGCAGGCTTCCCATGTATTTACCGACATCATGTTGGCAAGCCGAACTAAATCGAAATGTGATGCGATTGCTGCTTCCATCGGTGGCAATAAAATCAAAACAGCGGCTGTAGATGCCGACAATGTTCCGGCGTTAGTCGCTCTCATGCGCGACTTTCAACCGTTTTTAGTCATCAATGTGGCACTTCCTTACCAAGATTTGACCATCATGGATGCATGCCTTGAAACGGGTGTCCACTACCTCGATACAGCCAATTACGAACCCAAGGATGTTGCTAAATTCGAGTACTCTTGGCAATGGGCTTATCGTGAACGCTTCGAAAAAGCCGGATTAATGGCTTTGCTTGGATGTGGTTTCGATCCCGGCGTTTCCGGAATATTCACCGCTCATGCACTAAAGCATCACTTCGATGAAATTCATTACTTAGATATCATCGATTGCAACGCCGGAGACCACGGAAAGGCGTTCGCTACCAACTTTAACCCAGAAATCAATATCCGGGAGATAACCCAGAACGGTCGATACTGGCAAATGGGAGAATGGATTGAAACTCAACCATTAGAAATTCATCAACCGATTGACTATCCCAACATTGGCGACAAAGAAAGCTATTTGCTTTACCATGAAGAGTTGGAATCGTTAGTCATCAACATTCCACATCTCAAACGTGCACGTTTCTGGATGACCTTCTCCCAAAACTACATTACGCACTTACGAGTGTTAGAAAATGTAGGAATGACCGGAATCAAAGCGATTAAGTTTCAAGGAATGGACATTGTCCCTTTAGAGTTTCTCAAGGCAGTACTTCCTGAACCTTCGTCTCTTGGTGAAGGATACAAAGGAGAAACTTCCATTGGCTGCCAAATCAAAGGAATCAAGGATGGCCAGGAGAAAACTTACTACATCTGGAACAACTGTGACCATGCCGCTTGTTTCCGCGAAGTAGGGGCTCAGGCCGTTTCCTACACCACTGGCGTTCCTGCTATGCTTGGCGCCTTAATGATGCTTACTGGAAATTGGATGAAGCCCGGTGTTTATAATGTGGAAGAGTTTAACCCTGACCCATTCCTGAAACTCCTTGGTGAGTATGGTTTGCCTTGGCACGAAAAAGTTAATGTGCCTCTCGCTTTCAATGATTATAACCTTTAATTAACCTAATTCCGCATATTTGGGTATGCGGATTAAGTTCTTTTTATTCTTCTTGGGCTGGCTTTTCTTGAACTTTACAGTGAAGAGTCAGCCTTTGGTGTATCAAGTCTTATCGTCTTCAGGAAGCAATCCGGGAGGGATTAACACAGATTCTGATACTATTGACCGCACACCGGCCAACGGATTTCAACAACTTTTAGGTGCCGGAGTCACACTTCCCACTTTCAGCCCTGCTTGGAACATTCCTTTTCCATTCAAATTTTATGGTCAGCCTCAAGCTCAGTTTTGCGTTGCACATACGGGAGTAGTTACGTTTGATGTAGCTCGGGCAAACACACCTACTTCTCCCAGCACTTCAATTTTTAGTACCAACAGCCTTCCCAACAACTCAATTGCAGCCTTTTGGGGCTCATTCCCATTTCCGGCGGGAACGGGAAGCCAGTCTGCGGTTTATGGAAAAGTGTATGGACAAAGTCCTAATCGTCAATATTGGATCGATTGGACTCGTTTTGACCTCAATGGTGGTACTGGTCTATGGTTTTCATTGGTGTTTGAAGAAACCACCAACGCTGTTTTTATGGTGGATAGAACAACTTTTGTTTTTAATCCTCAACCGTTTAGGGCGGGTATAAAGAAAGATGTTTCCACTTTTTTGGAGGTCCCAGGAGGTTTCTTGAGCCTTCAAGCAGGCAGTCCATCTGCCTCAGATAACTCATTCTTAAGGTTTGCGCCTAAAGAACTCAGGGCCGATACTCTGGAAGTTTTCCAGAATCAAACGTTGAATTTTGGCAGCCTCCCCGATCCTTATTCGGTCAATTTCCAAGGTAGCCGGCAACAATACCTGATCAGTAAATCAGAACTGGTAACCTTAAAAGATTATCCGGTTTTAAACAGTCTTTCTTTTCACAGAGCCAATTCTTTTCAAAATCCATTTTATGCTAATTATTCTATCAAACTAAAAAATGTAAGCATTCAAAATTTATCTCAAGGCTTTGTCGCGAATGCTCAGCAAGTGTTCATTAATGGTTCTTATCAGACTGGAAGTGATTGGAATCAGCATGTATTTCAATCGCCCTTTGAATGGGATACCACACAAAACCTGCTGGTTGAAATTTGCTTTACAGGTAATAATGGACAGCCCTTTAGCAGCCAAGGAGTAACAGGTGGCTTTTACTCCCCATTTTCAAGCATTGCGATAGCACAAAATAACAATCAGGTTTGCGGGCTACCCTTCTTTAACTCTCCTTTCAATCCGGTTTCAACAGATTTTAGACCTGATTTCAGGTTAGTGGGTGTAGAACCTTATGTGGATTTACTTCCTCCTCGGTTGGATAGCTTATCAAGCACCGGAGACAGTTGTTTGCCCTCTTCCCGTGTTATCAGGGTAAAGGTTCAGGATAATAGGGGCGCGATTAAAGTGAACCTGCTCCATCGTGCATACAATGCCAACCGTTGGGACAGCATTCCCATGTCTCCTGATACTGGGGATTTCTGGCGTGCCGTTTTGCCCCCTCAATCTTCAGGTATTCCTTGGCTCTACACCGCAGCAGCCATAGACAGCTCCGGAAACCGCTCTGATACCTTGCCTGCTAAAGGATTTTCAGATGGTTTAACTGTTTTTTCCCTTGGGCCTGATGTTACCGCAATACAAGGCACTCCCAAAACACTTAGTCCTAAGCGAGATGGTGTAAAAGGACTTAAAATAACCGAAGTGATCCTTTCCAGTGGCCCTGCTTACAGCAGCCAACTTCAAACCACCTTTCCTCCGAATGCCCCTTCAGTTTTTTCTGCTGATGAGGTGATAGAAATACAAAATGTCAGTCCCATCCCCATCGATGTAAGCGGTTTTCAATTAGAATGGTTGCTTAGTAACCCTGCTGTTCCTCGGTTAAATTTCACTTTCCCACAAGGCACTATCGCAGGCCCTAACCAGGTTCTTCTTGTTTACTCAGGATCTTTGCCCAACCAGAACAGCGACAGAATCTTTTTCATGGGCAGTTTCGCTAACCTAATGAGTTCTACCGATCGAGCAGGGTTTATCCTCAAAGATTCAAGCAATCAACTATTAGATGCTGTTGCAGTTAATGGATTCAGTTTTAATGTGAATACAGGAGTAAGACTGAGCGATTGGAATGGTCAGATTTTTATTCCCAACAACAGCACCGGTATTTCCAGACTTAATGAAACCAATAATGCCTCTGATTGGAACATTATCACAACTGGAAGGGATACTACCTCCTTTGGGTTTACCAACCCAAGTATGCTACGTGATTTTGCGAATTACTTCTGGAGAAAGGGAACAGCCTCAAACATCATCAGCAGAGAAAGAGAATTGCCCATAATTATTCAAAACCCTGAGATTTATCAATTAGAAATTAGCCTCGGCAACTGTAGTTATCAGGATACCATTCAAGTGAATACCCTTGTTTATTGCAATCCTGGTGGCACCCCTACTGCCCCTCAAATCAAAGAATGGCGTTTAGGCGGAGTTATTCAAAATCAGATACAGCCTTTTGGCCCAAAACCATTGAACACCACCAGTGGAGTTGTGTTGGTTGCCGGAAAAGGGCCATATCGATTCAGAGCAGTTACTACTCCGCTTAACCAGCCTCACTGGGTAAGTGTTTGGCTAGATTTAAATCGCGATGGAATAATCAGCGATTCGTCTGAGCGAGTTCTTAGATCATCCTGTATTTCTGATACTGCCTTTGGAAGGATATATGTCCCTGTTGGACAGTCCTCAGGGCCTTTATTAATGCGAATTGCTTTGGATATTGATAGTCTTGCTTTGCCTTGCGGCCCTTTTCAATCATTTCATGAAGATGTTGTTGTCCAATTTATCCAGCCAACAGAAGACCTTATCCCGCCAACACTAACCTTGCAGAAATCGGTCAATAATCCTTGTGCTCCTTCAGCAATTTCTCTATCAACCGATGTTTCAGACCCGGAAGGAGTTGATAGTGTATGGTATCAATGGACACTTTGGCCTTCAGCATTCACAGGTAGTTTACCTGCGAACTGGGATTCAGTGACTTGGAAATGGATAGCTAATCTTACACCTCCAAATCCGGGGCAATTGTTAATGTTTCAGGCTGGAGCAATAGATTTCAATCGTAATAAAAGTTTTTCTAAAGAAGATGCTGTTTCTAACAGAATAGATTCGGTTTATGCCGGAAATGATACGGTAGGAATTGCAGGAAGCAGTTTGAAAAGAATCGGTGGCGTTACTAAAAATGGCATTCTCATTTCTGAAATTCTATTAATCCCTGCACTGCAAGGTGCACGTGCCAATGCCGACTCCTCAACTTCTTTGTTTTGGGGTCCCGATATGATAGAAATAACCAATACCACGGATACAGTTCAAGATATTGGAAGTTATCGTTTAAAGGTTGAAGTAATTAAAACAGCTAGTCCTGTTTATTACGAAGCTAAAGTGCCTCAAGGAAGGATACTACAGCCCGGAGAAACCTTGGTTTTCACTGCTGGCACCTACATCTTTCAGCTTCCACCAAAGTTGATTCCCTTCAACTTTGCCACAACGCCACCAGATATTTGGGATTATGATGATCGAATGGCTGTGGCCTTATTTGACCCTGCAGGTTATGCTGTAGATGCCGTTTATCTCAACGACCATGAGCCATTAATTCCTGAAGACTGGCCAGGGTCAAGAATGTATGGCAGATTAATTCCGGAACTAGTAAGTGGGGTACAACGAACCCGCTCCAAAGACCTTGATCTCGGTTCAGATTGGGAATCGACTTCCCCCAATTCTGGAAGAAATATCAACATGGGTAAAAGAAACGCAGTTCTCGACACTAACCGTTTTCGGAGTTATTGGAAAGAGATAACTTCTGGTCGAATGAGTAACAGTAGTGAGTTAAACACAACCTTTCAAGGACTTAAAACCTGGATTTTTGAATCAGAGTTTAACCAGTGTCTGCTCACCGATACCTTCACTGCAGAAGCAGACAGCCTGTTTAAAGACCTCAAAATCAATCGGTTTATTCAGAGTTCTAACTCACTTTTTTACGATAGCGTTCAAATAGGTGTTTGGCTTTCCAATCAAGGAATAATGCCAACCGACACTTTCAAGATCAGTTTGTACGACAATAACAACCTCTACGCTACGGACACGGTTGCTTTAGTTATTGCTCCCAGAGACAGTTTGCTTTATCGTTTCAAGCTTCCTTGGATAGCTTCACAACCCGGCTTTCGGGGATTGAGGGCTGCTGTTCAACTTGAAGGTGATAGAAACGCTCGAAACGATACCTTTTACCTGCTTGTAAATTCACAGGTTAATTCCAAAGTTGAAGTACTCGAAACATTTAACGTTTATCCAAACCCTGCAAAGGATTATGTTATCGTTGAGTTTCCTACCAGAAATAACAATAACTGGGATATCTCCATGCTGGATGCTTCTGGGAGAATAGTTAGGGAACAATCCCTCCTTTCTAAAGAAAATCATAATTTTTCAAGGATTACTTTAAATATTTCGGATTTATCTTCTGGATTTTACTTAATCAAGGCCACTAATAGCCTTAGTGGAGACATGTATTGGAAACTCCTTAAAGAGTGATATAGCCCTTTCAATGTGTCGATAGAATTAAGGAATTAGTCTTTTCAGAGCTGTTAAAATCTTTAAATTAACCTTCATTAAACCATTTATTGAGCTTCTTTATCTTACAATTCAAGAGCAGTAGCCATAACGGAGTAATCATGAACAAAATAATCCTTTTTACAATCTGTATGCTGACGATGCTGGTGAGCCAGCGGTCTCATGCACAATTGGTGGTTTACCAAGTAAGCCCACAAACCACAACGGGCGGTAACCCGGGAGGAATCAATACTGATTCTGATACCTTATCCCGGTCATCTGGAAATGGGTTTACCCAGGTTTTAGGGCCAAACCAGATTTTTCCGATATACTCAGCTAAGCAAGCTATTCCTTTTAGTTTTCGTTTTGGAGGGCAGTTGGTTAGCGAGTTCGTTGTATCAACAACCGGAATTCTGACTTTCGACACTAGCCGTGCAGGCGTGTTTTCTAGTCCGGTTGCAGGTGCTTTTACTTCTAACTTAATCCCAGATAAGTCTGTTGCAGTGTATTGGGAAAATTCTCCTTCTACCGGCACAAGCACCAATGACGTAGTAACCCGTAAGGTTTATGGAACAGCTCCTAACCGCCAGCTTTGGATTGATTGGTGTTCTATGGCAACAGGCAATGCTACCGACGCTTATTTCTCCGTTGTGATGGAAGAAACGACTAACAAAATTTATGTTGTCGATAAAAGAGTATTCACTGGAACCAACATAACCGGAACCGTTGGGGTTAAAGTAAGCAACACCAATTATGTTGAAGCCTTTGGCTCGCCGAATCTTGGTTTTACTTCTGGAACTCCTTTAGCCAATGACAACTACTATTACGAAATTTCGCAGCAAACGTATCAGACTGTAATTGGTCAAATTGGAACCGGAACCACCAACAACGCAGCAGGTGGATATCCTTCTGTTTACGGCAATAACTTTTGGGGAGCAAAACATCAGTTCCTTATTCGCAAAAGTGAGCTTACAGCGTATTTAAACCGTCCACTTTTATCTGAGCTGAGTTTTTATGTAGTAACTCCGGGACAAGCTATCGCTTACAACAACTTTAGTATCAGCTTGAAAAATACTAATGCAGATTCTATAAACACTTTTCAAACTGGATTTCAAACCGTCTATACCAATTCAAGCGTAGCAATCGATACAGGATGGAATAATCATCTCTTTAACAATCTCTTCCAATGGGACACTACTGGAAACCTCTTGGTTGAAGTGTGTTTTAACAATACGGGCTTTACAGCCAACAACACCATTCTACAAAACACCCTCATGCCTTTCAGAAGCACGATGGTATTAAGAGGTGATAATGCAACAAATTGCTCAGGCCTTACTCCTTCATTTTCAGCTGATGTTAATCAATTCTTGAGACCTAACATGTTGCTAACTGGCATTGAAGCATTCGCGGATTTGTTGCCACCGAGAGTTGACAGTCTAGGTCAAGTAGCTAGTTTGTGTAATCCCGCTCCAAAAACGGTAACTGCTCGTATTCTGGATAACCGGGGAGTGCTCAATGCAAGATTGATTTATTCCTTAAACAACGGCACTAACTGGGATACCGTTGCCATGACACTCAATGCAGGTCTGTACACTGGTAGTATTCCTGCCGGTACAGCAGGAGTAACGATACAATACACCGTTACAGCAGTTGACTCAGCAGGTAACATTACTGTTCCCCCTCCGGCTCTATCTTATCTCGATGGAGGATTAACCATCAATCTAGGCCCAGATCAAACCATTCCGGCAGGAGCTTCGGTAACTTTAGATCCTCAGGTAAACAAAGTACGGGGATTGAAGATTACTGAAATGGTGCTTTCGAGAAATGCGATTTTTGCTAACCAGCTTCAACCAACTTATCCTTCTATCCTCGCTGGATTTACCGCATCAGATGAACTTATGGAGGTTCAAAATGTGAGTGACCAGCCGCTGAATGTTTCCGGTTTTACCATGGAATGGATAACAACTGGTGGGCCTGGAGGAGTAAATACCTATAGTGCAGTAATTCCTACTGGCACAATTATACCGGCTGGCGGCTTTGTCTTCTTTGTCAGCGGTACTGTCTCTGATGCCAATAATCGCATTTTTGGCATGACAAGCCCTGCAAATGCGTATCAAACAGCTAATTCAGTAGGGTTTATTCTAAGAGATTCTGTAGGAAACATTGTTGATGTTTTGGCCATGAACGGCTTTAACTTCCCTGTTGCATCAGGTGTTACTGCTTCTGATTGGTTGGGTTCTATTCCTAGCAGTAACCAAAGAGCTGGCGTTCAGCGTATCAACGAAACTAACAACGCATCCGATTGGGTTATCACAACCGCAAATCAAATCATTACTTCCTTGGGAGCTACCAATGTTGGAATGACTAGTGATTATGCAAGCTACAGTTGGACGCGCACTAGCTCTGTTGGAATCTTTAGCACAGAACGGTCGGTTCAGGTAAGCCCAACGACAACCACAACTTACTTTCTTAATGCCGCCTCTAATAATTGTATAGTTCGCGATACTATTGTTGTGAATGTAATCGACTACTGTCAGGTTAGCACAGATTCAGTCCCGGTTTACATTCAGGAAGTTCTTTTTACTGGCTTGAGCAACTTTGGGTTCCCGACTACTAATGGCTATCAGTTTTTTAGTAATATATCTTCTCGTGTAATTCCAGGTTCAAGAAACAATATTCTGAGTGTTACTCCGGGATTTGTGAATGGAACTGTCCCTGTTCATTTTAAAGCTTGGGTAGATTGGAATAAGGATGGTGACTTGTCTGATCCTGGTGAAGAAATTCTTAGTTCAGGCCCTGATACTACCACTGTAAGACTTAACTATACTGTACCAAGTAACGCATCACAAGGCATTTCAAGATTAAGAATAGGAATTTTCACCACTTCTGGTGTTGGTCCATGCGATACTACAGCGTTTGGTGATTTTCACGATTACCCCATTGAAATAGTTCCTTCATCTGTAGATACTAATAAACCAGTATTCGCAAGCTTGAATACCATAACTCCTCAATGCAACCCTACAGCAAGGAGTATTCAGTCAGTTTGGTCTGATAACTTTACGGTTGACAGCGTTTATCTTGACTATTCAATCGACAACGGAGCAACTTCTAACAGTGTTGCATTAACCTACCAGCTTGCAAACAACGAATGGACGGGCATTTTACCTGCAGGAATTAAAGGCACCAAGGTCATTTATTCAACTAGAGCAATCGACCATAGTGGTAATTCAAGAAGCTCTATTCTAAAATCATTTATCGATGGCGAATTCGTCGTACACGCAGGCAACGACACCACTGTACCTCCAACAAGTGGCGCCTTTAACAGAATTGCGAAAATTTCAAGGAATGGGCTTAAAATCTCTGAAATCCTTGTAAGTCGGGCTTCAACGGGCGCTCAAACTATTTGGCCAGCAGCACTACCTCAGGGAGGAAATGCAGATATGGTTGAAATTGCCAATACTATGGCTGTACCCGCAGATTTATCTGGCATGACCCTAAGAGTACATTTAATTTTTGGAGGTGGTCCAGGTGGGGGCGCTCAGAATTTGAACTTCGTTTTCCCTGCTGGCAGTATTGTTCCTCCCGGTCAAACGGCGGTTGCAATTTATGCAACAGGTGGAAACAACCTTGCTAACCGAGTTTTTTACACCGGAAACAATTTCAATCTTTTCAATGCCAATGGTCAATTTGGGGTTGCATTAATTAATGTTGATAGTACTATTCAAGATGCATTTCTCGCGAACAACATCGTTCCAACCTCTATTATGGGAATAAGTGCCTCTGATTTTGTCGGGACGATGGCAATCGGAGGAAACATTGCTGGTGTCCAACGTAATGTATTGACAGATTCTAATACTCCATCCGACTGGGTGCTAAGCAATGCTCAGCCTACAACTACTTCACTTCTCGCCTATAATTCCGGTGTTGGAGTTCGTTTAGCAAGTTATCAATGGAAAAACTTGGGTAACAATACGGTGCTATCCAATAATGATACGCTAACTATTACAACCCCTACTTCAACTCAGTATGAAGTCGCGTTTACTGTTGATACTAATTGTACCGTTAAAGACACTTTCAATGTAACTGTTTCAACCGCATTTCTTGATTTAGCTGTTGATAGTATTGTACTTCCAACAAGCTGTGTTTTGGGGGCAAATGAAATTATAAGAGTTAGAGTAAAAAATGTTGGGTTCAGTGCTTTAACGATGAGCACTTCCCCTGTTACTGCCATCCTCGATGTCAATGGGGTGCCAACTACTTTAACCAGAAGCACAGGTACACTTGCTTTGAATGACACGATTTGGTTTCAATTTTCTGGAATTGATCTTACTGGCGCTCAGATTCCGGTTCGATATCAAATAAGCTCCTTGATTATAGTTAATGGTGACCTGGTAAGTTCCAACAATACTAAAGGCCCCGAAGTAGTACTATCAGAACTGATTTCGGTTAATGCAGGTACTGATCAAACGATAGGGCCGGGAGTGACTACTACCTTAACAGCTTCTTCCAGCTTTGAGAGAATAGTGATTTCTGAAGTTATGCAGTCTAGAGGCAATACTGGTACTCAGGCTACTTTCCCACCAGCTATTAATACAGGGGGTGGAATTGGCGGTCCAGATGTATTCGAATTTACTAATGTTGGCCCTAACCCAGTTTCCCTCTCAGGGCTTCAATTCCAAGCATTAACCGCAGGGGGTGGCCCAGGTCCTGGAACCGCTGTTAACTATACTTTCCCTAATGGGGTAATTCTGCCTCCCGATTCTATATTTACTGTTATCGCGGGAACAGGCACCAACGATACTATTGGTCGTTACTTCTTCACTGGAGGTGGTAATAACAATCCAATCAACTCTACAGCTGCTATTGGCTATGTTTTAAGACGTGGAACAAGAATTATCGACGCTTTTGCAGTGAACAACTTCAATTTCCCGGTCGCTTCAGGTGTAACTGCCGATGATTGGAGTGGATCGATTAACGTTGCCAACCTTGCAGGAGCACAACGAACAGGATTTGATAATAATACTTCCTCAAATTGGAGGGCCGACACAACTAACTTCCCTTCAACAATCGGTGCTAGAAATGCTGGATTAATTGCAACTCCTGGTAGCACACACTGGAGAGTACTCGGCAATACCACAAGCCTTGGCACATCTAACACTATTCAAGTAACCCCTTCTGCGACTTCAAACTACGTTTATACCTTAACGGTCAACAACTGCCAATTCAGCGATACTGTTTTAGTAAACGTTTCTACTACATTCGTTGATTTAACACCAGATTCTATTCGTTTAGGAAATGGAGCTTGCGACAACAGCACTTTTGCTGACGTTGAAGTTAGAATTAGAAACATTGGATTAAGCACACTTAATGCAGCTATCAATCCAATTACATTGACTGCAACTGTTGGAGGAACTCCTACAACTTTTTTAATTAACAGTGGAACATTTGCTGCTAATTCTATTACATGGGTAACAATTCCCTCAGTTTCGCTTACTGGTCTTCAAATCAATACATTCAACGCTGCTGTTGGAATCAAACTTAGTTGTGCGGTAGATATTTTGGCAAGTAACGACTCCTTAAATCCGGTTAGAATAATTAAGGCACCGATGGCAGTTAGAGCCAGTAACGATACTACGGTCATTCCAGGTGGTACGGTTACCTTATCTGCATTGCCTACTCTTGGTAGCGTGGTGATTTCTGAGGTGTACTATGCTGCAAACGGGCAAGGTGCTCAGGCAGCAGGGTCATTCCCGACTGCAATTACTACTCCGGTAGGGGCCTCATTCATAGAAATTGCCAACAATTCAACAGCGATAATGAACCTGAGTGGTTGGGTACTTGAATCTGTTGGTAACAGTCCATTAGCCATTTTTACTTTTACACTACCCTCATCCGCAGTTCTTGCGCCCGGCCAGGTATTGGTTTTAAGCAGCCAAACAGGAACTGCTGACACCGTAAATAAAGTGTATTTCTTGAATCTGGCGGCTAACCCATTTGCCGCAAATAGAGCTTGGGGGTTAATTCTTCGTCAGGGCACAACGATTATGGATGCAGTCGCTTTCAATACGTACACTTTCTTACCAACCAGTGGGGTTACTGCATTCGATTCTCGTGGGTCAGTTAATAACATCGGTGGACGTGCAGCAATGATCAGAAAAGGCTGGGACACCAATTCTTCCCCTGATTGGGCATTAAGTTCTGCTAACGATGTTTCTTCCATTGGAGCATTTAACAATGGATTGAACAAGTTTAATGCAACGTTCGTATGGTCTGTAGGAGGAAATCCGGTTGGTGCTGGAAGTTCTTTGAATGTTAACCCAACTGTTAACACCACTTACATCGTTAGTGCTAGTAACGGATTCTGTGTGGCTTACGATACAGTTAATGTGAGTATGTCCAGTGTTCGTAACCTCGAAATGATTGCTTTCAATACACCAACTAACATTCCGATTTTCGGGCCAACCCCCATTTCGGTTAAACTGAGGAACATCGGAAATCAGGCTGTTTCAGGCTTTGATTTGTTCCTTGTTGAAGGTGGATTGATGATCGCGACCAACAACATCACCAGTAGCATTGCGGTAAATGGCACTTTTGATCACACATTTTCGACCAATTGGAGTCCGGTGCTTGCAGGCCCTCTTACACTTACAGCTTACCACAACCTCGCCAATGATGTGAATAGAGGTAATGACACCATAACTGCCACCTACAATTCTTTTGTAAGCACGGCAGATGTTGTAGCAGACGAGTTTAAATGCTATCCTAACCCTGCTAACGATGAAGTATTTATTGATGCGAAAATCCAAGGGTCTCACAGGTTGCAGGTAGTTGTTCGCGATCTGGCAGGAAGAACGGTGCTGAACATTCCGGTGGGAATGATAAATAATGGATTAAGCCGTTTCCCGATTCAAACCAATAGCTTAAACAATGGTCTATACATTTTCGAGATACTCTCAGATGAAGCTTCTGTGATGAAAGCGAAAATTCAGATTTTAAAATGAAACTAATCAGATGATAAAAAGGCTTTTTGCCGGAATCGCAGTTATTCTATTTTCTTTTATCGGATTTAAGGCAACCGCTAACCACATGATGGGAGGCGATATGTACTACTCGTACTTAGGCCTTAAACCCGGAGATCCGACAAGATCCCTTTATCGTCTAACCGCCGTCATTTACAGAAATTGTAATGGCGGCGGTGCGCAATTAGAAATTTCATACCCTTTTGGAGTTTATAATGCCCTGAATAACACGCTAATACAGACAGTTGATTTAAATCAGATATCTTTTGTACAATTAGGGCAATATGCACCAGGTTGTAGCTATCCTTCTTCGGTTTGTATTCAGGAAGGAATGTATGAGGGAATAATTGAAATACCCAACAACCTCACAGGAAATCCGGGCTTTCACATTTCTATGTACTCTTGGAGAAGAAACACCAACATAAACAATATATCAACCAATGGAGGTAATCAGTCGGGACCAGATGGAATGATTTGGAATTGTTATATTCCTCCTCATTCCTTTACTAATAGCTCACCTCGTTTCCTCGCTAAACCATTGCCGTATATGTGCGTTGGCCGGGAATTCCGATTTAATCACAATGGTTTCGACCCCGATGGCGATTCACTGGTATTCTCTTTTGCTCATCCCTACGGTTCAATCGGTGTGGGTGCGGGTGCAGGTGGGGCTCCAGCCGGTGTTGTCGGTGGAGTACCCAATAGCCCTCCCCCTATTGGTTTAGCGAATAATCCAAGACCTCCCAACGCGAACCCCAACACGACCTTCTGGTTTGGAGGTGTTCAGTATTTACCCGGATACTCGTTTCCCAATACCCAGATAAATTCCCTGAATGGAATGACCATTAACCCATACACCGGGGAAATCGCGGTTACGCCAACCCAAGCAGGAAACTTTGTTATAGCAGTAGAAGTAAAAGAATATCGGGTTGATCGCCTTAATGACACTACTATTTATCTTGGATCTATAAGGCGGGATTTGCAATTTCTAGTAGGTGCAGGGTGTGCGAATAATTTTGCACCTGTTGTCACCAATATCCCCGATAGCTTTGTTGTAGAAGCTGGAACCCCATTAAGCTTCAATTTTCTTGTTTTTGATGCAGAAGGCGATAGTGTAATCATCGATAAACAGGGGCAAATTTTTGACGCCTCCGGAGGATTTCAACCTCCTTATGCTAACCTTCCAACAGCCTCAGGATTGCAAGTAGTTCAAGGAAGTTTCAGTTGGACTCCTTCTTGCTCCTATGCGCGTGTAGCTCCATATTTTTTCTCTATTTTAGTTAGAGACAATCAATGTAATGCAACACAAAAAACAGTTTATGTAAAAGTTACTCCTAAAGACATTATAAAACCACCTTCTATTCAATGCATTGATGTTGCTAGTAATAACAGTATTAAAATCAATTATTCAAGACCGCCTGGAAGTATTACGGACTTCCAACTATTTCGTGTGCAAAGAAGGGCTTTCGGCAGTAGTACATGGACTCAAATTGATTCAATAAATAATTGGTCAACTGGCTCATACACCGATAATTCAATTAATAACGCATTAACTCAACGGTATGAGTATCGGATGATCTCTGTAAATCAATGTAAAGAAGAAGGGTTGCCATCCAATATTGTAACTTCAATCACCCTCACTGGGAATCGCTACAGTGCTGACCGGATACAATTACGTTGGACTAAACCAACTTTTCCTGTTTCATTTATAGCTAAAATCAGAATTCAAAGAAGTGTTAATGGTGGAGTTTTTAATACTATTGACTCTATTCCTTCTACTGATACTGTCTATAACGATAAATGGTGCACTTCTTCCGTTAGTTATCGCATTTTTTACATAGAAAACACCACCGGTTGCCAAATAGGAACAATAACTCCTAATGGCTACTCTCTTTTTGATACTGTTAAACCCAATGCCCCAGGGCTGTTAGTAGCGAATGTATTAGGAAACGGCAGGGTGGAAATTACAGTTTCTAGTTCTGATTCAAGCGACGTTGCCTCCTATCGACTTTTGCGGTCAATAAACGGAGGGCCATTTGTGTTGATTAATTCTGTACCAAACAACAGAACTTCAACTCATGTAATTCAAGATTTCGATAGCCCAAATGGAAGAATAAGTACTTGTTATAGGGTATTGGCGACGGATATTTGTGGATTAAACAGCGACACAACCGCTCCTCATTGTATATCTCAGTTAAATGCTTCACCAGGACAATTGAGAATAAATTTAAGTTGGACAAATTATAGAGGACGCCCATTCAGTACTTGGAGAATACAAAAACTGCAAAGCAGCAACTGGGTAACCCTTCCCCATGTCGGAAATGTTCCTGATTCATCTTACATTGATTCCGTTTCCCTGATTTGCAACCAACTTCAAACCTATCGGGTGAAATTCTTTGCCAACGGAAGTGATACTACTACTTCTCACAGCAGTCAAATTATAATTGCCCCATTTGATACGGTAAGGCCAGAAACTCCGGCTATCTATTCTGCCACAGTATGGAATGCAACTCAAAACAGAGTTTCATTTTTTACTGTAGCCGACGCAGATGTGAATCGATACCAGATTTTGGCTTCAGTAAACAATGGCCCTTATTCTCAGGTTGGTCAAATTCTGAATCCGCAAGCTGGATTACAAACTTTCTCGCACACAGGGATAAATACAGGAGCAAACACTTACTCTTATAGAATTCAGGCAGTAGATACCTGCAGCCAAAACAGGTCTGATAGTTCCGCAATTCAACGCCCTATACTTTTATCTGGCAATCCTGGAAATTTAAGCGCATTGCTTTCATGGACTCCATACGTTGGATACACCCTAAAGCGTCAAAGAATTCAGCGATTAATCGGAACTACTTGGACTGACATCGGATTCACTGATTCATTAGCAACCTCATATCGTGACACAGGCTCTCTGGCCTGTAACCAACCCTATCGCTATCGCTTACTTGCTGAGAAATCAGCAGATACTTTAGGTACATTTTCGAATGAAGTAGTTGTCACTCCATTTGACACCTTGAGGCCGATAACACCGAATGTGTTAATGGCAACGGTTAACAGCACATCCTCTATTACCTACTCGTTCTTAAAGTCTTCTTCGGGAGATGTAAACCGTTATCAGGTACTCGGCAGTCTTAATAATGGTAGTTGGACTGTTATTTCGACTATAAACCCTCCATTTACAGACACCTTATCCTTTACTCAAACAGGGATAAATACGCGCACTAACACTTACCGTTATCGAGTAATTGCCTTAGATAGCTGTGCCAACAATCGTTCTGATTCCAGTTTAATTCACATCCCGGTGCGATTGTCGGGTTCAGCCGGCCAATTACGAGCAACGCTAACTTGGCCGCTTTATCAAGGTTTCAATATTGATTCTCAAATAGTTCAAAAACTTTCTGGCACTTCTTGGCTGCCTTTAGCAGTTGTATCAGGAATAGCAACTAATTATGTGGACAGTGTTAATCTTCCTTGTAATGTATCTCAATCTTATCGAATTGTAAGTGTAAGTAGCAAAGGGTTAGGGAGTCTTTCGAATGAAATTGCCGTTATTCCTTTTGATACCATACCTCCTGATGCTGCTCAAGTTCTAAATGTATCAGTTCCTTCCAATGGAATTATTCAGGTTGAATGGAAAGCAAGTCCATCAGTAGATGTAAACCGCCACAGGCTTTGGAACAGCGTCAATGGATCACCAGCAACGAATTCTATTGATACAATAGTAAGAGGTGGAAATCCCGGAATCTTTCTGTCACAGTATAATGCCAACACAACGCTGAACAACTGTGTTTTTGTTAATGCTGTTGATAGCTGTTCTAACCTCAATTCTCCCAATAGTCCATCGTTCTGTGCCGTAACGTTAACTGGCTCACCAGGAAACCTCAGAAGCAACCTTAGCTGGACTGCCTTTGTTGGATACAACTTAAGTAGTTATCAAATTGAAAGACAAAATCCGGGAAGTAGTGTTTGGAACAACGTTGCCAGTGTAAGTGCGACATCCCTTTCCTATACAGATTCTATCAATACTCCTTGCAATAATACTTTTACCTATCGGATTACGGCTCTTGAAAATGGAGGTGCAAGAACAAGTTTGTCTAACATTATAAATATTACTCCCTTTGATACAGTTCGGCCTAATGCTCCATCGATAAACCAAATCAGTGTTTACAGTTCAGGAAGTATTAGGTTAGATTTTAATGCAAGTAATTCAGTAGATGTTGACCGGCATCTTGTTTATCGATCATCAGGGGGAGCATTTCAATTAATTGACACTCTTCGCCAACAAGGCAATGGTGCTAACGTAATTTGGTATGATAGTACCGCAAGTACCTCATCTCCTATTAGTTATTGTTATTATTTAGTAGCACTTGACAGTTGTCAGAATAACGCATCTGCCCCTTCAGATACAGATTGTACTGTTCGACTTACTGCAACCGGAAATAGCTGCACTAAGGTTGTGAACCTCACCTGGACTGGATATCAGGGTTGGAATTCAGGGATTAGCAGGTACGAAATTTACCGCTCAGATAATAATGGCCCATACATCCTTCAGGCTCAGGTAACTGGAAGTACTACTGCATTTAGTCAGGCTAGTTTACCTTTGGGAGTATCCTTCTGCTATCAAATTATTGCAGTTCAAACTGGTACAGGAGCAAACTCAGCCTCAAATTTCTTTTGCCTAACATTAGGACCTCCTTCACCTCCAGTAATAAGTTCAGCAAGTGTTTCACAAACTGGTTTAAGTAATGGAGAAGTAGTTTTGAATTGGAGAATTCCCTCAGGGCAGCAAGCGAATTTCCTGACTTTGTATTATGCAAGTGGAAGAAGCGGTCCAATGACTATGCTGCAAACCAATATTCAGCCTACTCAAACTAGCTTCGTTCATCAAAACCTGAATACAAAAACTGAAGTTCATCGGTACTACCTCACGCTGACCGACTCGTGCACCAATACTTCAGCACCCTCCGATACAAACAGAACTATCGACTTCAGCATTCAGGGCGGCCAGGTGGTGCATAGAATGAACTGGACACCATACCTTGGTTGGCCAGTTCAACGATATCGCATACATCGCTTTGATCCGAGTGGATTGGTTGTGGTTGACAGCGTTCCCGGGACAGATACCGTTTACAATGCATTCCCTGCACCATGTAATCGCGATGTATCGTATAAAGTTGAAGCTATTGGACCGTTAGGACAAAGCAGTTTCTCAGATACTGCTCAAACACGCGCAGTGGATATTCTCCCTCCCAATGCTCCAACTTTTCAGAACGCAACAGTACTAAACGACAACAGGGTTCAACTCAATTTTATTACTGCTGATTCCTTAGACATCTTTGCCTATTCGGTGCGCAGGTCTGTGAATGGAGGAAATTACAGCCACGTCAATTTTGTAGCTCATCCCGGACCCGGACAATCATTAACCTATCTGGATACCGTAAACACTCTGAATGACCAGCTTTGTTACGTTGTTGTTACGTTGGATAGTTGCCTTAATGCGACTTCCTCAGACACCTTCTGTGTAGTTCAATTAAAAGCTGAGTCACAACAACTTCAAAACCGGATTTCCTGGTCTGCGTTCCGGGGATATAACATATCCAGTCAAATACTGGAAAGTTGGAATGGCACTAACTGGAGTACTTTAGCTACTCTTCCTAGTGCCGATACTCAGTATTTTCATACCCCATTGCCCTGTTCTGTTACCGAGCGTTATCGCATAACACTAAATGAAGCTGGTGGAACCAGAATCACCTTATCGGATACTGCTTGGGCTACTCCATTCGACACCGTGAAGCCGGCTAAACCTGTGATTCTTTGGGCTAGTATCAGAACCAATACCACTGCTTTATTGAAGTGGCAACCTAATACAGAAAGTGACCTTGCCGGTTACAGGATTTACTACCGCTCTTCTGGAAATCCATGGGCTTTCTTTACTCAAACCGGAAAAATCGACTCTGTTCAAATTAATGGACTAAACACGCTGGATTCTACTTATAGTTTTGCCATTGCAGCCTTTGACACTTGCGGCGGTAACAGGTCTGATACTGCACAATTCCACAGTACAGTTCAACTTCGTGGCACTGCTGGTAACCTCTCGAACAGCCTGAACTGGACGCCTTATGAAGGATTTTCGGGTGTCAATAAATACTACATTGAAAGATTAACAGGAACAACTTGGACGACCCTTGATTCAGTTAATGGTCTAACCAACCTCTATATACACGCCAACCTTCCATGCAATCAGCCAGTTATCTATCGAATTAAAACGTTAAGTAATGATGGATTTATCAGTCTTTCCGACACACTGAGGAGAATCCCATTTGATACGATTCCACCGGTAGCACCGGTAATCCGAAATCTTACCGCTCTCAATAACTCAAGTTTAGTGGTGAATTGGGATCCGGCAGATTTGCAAGTAGGCACCCATGAGATATTCCTGAAATCAATCAATGGAAGTTGGTCATTAGTTGCAACAGTTGGTAATGTAGGTACCCATACATTAAGCGGACTCAATACACTCGATTCTTCCTATTGTGTTCGGATTCAGGCACTTGATACATGCGCTTTCAACCGTTCTGCCTTTAGCCAAGAGCATTGTAGCATGCAATTGAATGGAGTTGCCGGAAACCAAAGCAATACCTTGAACTGGAGCCCATACACAGGATTTCAAAACTGGAAGTATTACATTGAACAGCCCGGAGGTAGTGATTGGAATGTAATTGATTCGGTTGCTTCGGGGATTCAAACATTCACGCACCAGCCCTTGGCTTGTAACGTTACTCAAACTTATCGAATAAGGGCAACCAACCTCATTACTGGATTTTCTGCGGTCTCCGATACCTTAATGCGTACCCCCTTCGATACAGTAAAACCTAATCGGGCAGTACTGCAATCAGTTTCGGTGACAGGTCCAAATACTATTCAAGTTTCATGGCAAGCAGGCCCCAGCCCTGATGTAAATCGTTATGAAGTTTGGCGTTCAGTTTCGGGTGGTGCATTCAGCCTGATTACTACTGTAACCAACCAGACTTCCTATACCGATAATGTTCCTTCAGCCACGCAGGGGCAACGTTATCAGTATCAGATTATCGCAATTGACTCATGTAATTCTGCTAACCGTTCGGATCCTTCCTTGTCTCACTTAACGATGAACCTTAGCAGCCGAACTGGTGCATGTTCGCCAGCGGTAATATTGAACTGGACTGCATACCCTTACTTCCCGGGCGGCCTTGCTAACTACCAGGTTCTTCGCTCACAAAACAATGGACCATTCGCTCCTATCGCAACCATATCAGCCAACGATACATTCTTCACCGATAATGGCGTAAACGTAACTTCAGCTTATTGTTACCGCATTCAGGCCAACAGCTTAGTTGGAACCCTTAATGCCGTTTCTGATAGTACTTGTATTGCGCCGGCTGTGTTTGCTACTACTGCTGCCAAGCCAATGGTCTATTCTTCAGTTATTGCAACCGGAACTACAACAGGAACTGCGTATGTTGCATGGACACCCTACAATCCTGTGGTTGATACGCTTGCAAGAGGTTATCGTTTGTATCATAGTACAGTTTCGGTTAACGGCCCTTGGAACCTGATTGCTACCTTCAATCAGGTTACCCCAACCAGCTTCAACCACACTAATGTTAATACCAGAACCGGACGCAACTTTTACACTGTTCGTGTGATAGATTCCTGTGGGTTTGAAGGCGACTCGGCAGCAGCTCATAGTCCAACCTTGTTGCAAGTCAATAATGGAAACCTGCGAACCAACCTGTTCTGGACTCGTTATGTAGGAAGTACTCCTTCCTCCTTCGCACTTCAAAAGTCGGTAAACGGAGGTCCTTACTTCGTAATTCCTGGCCTATTGCCTACCGATACTTCCTTTACGGATACCTTGATTCGTTGCGGACAGACTTACTCTTACCTCATTCAGCAAACCATAACCGATGCATCCGGGGGTACAAATATCAGCTTATCTGACACTGTTCAAGTAATAGGTCGTGATACCATTGCACCGGATGTACCTGTTCTCTTTGAGGCAAGTGTAACCAGAACAGATGCTGTTCTTGGAGAAATCACACTTCAATACTTGGGTTCTTCACAAGACAACCTCAATGGCTTTCGAATCTATCGTTCAGCGAATAACGGACCGTTCAGTTTCACCTTTGTGGCCAATACAGGAACGGGACCGTTCTCTTACACAGATCAAAATTTAAATACCAGCGACAACACCTATCGTTACTTTGTCACCTCTACCGATAGCTGTAGTAACGAATCCGATTCTTCAGAAATACACGTTTCAACCAACCTGACGGTAGTTGCCGTAAACGGTGCTAACGCACTAAGCTGGACACCTTATGCAGGTTTCCAAACACTGGAGTATAAGATTGAACGTAAAACTGCTGGGACCGCATGGGCGAGTCTCGGAAACTTCCCATCTACACAAATCACTTATGACGACTCCCTAGTCCTTTGTGATACCGTTTATTATTATCGAGTTACTGCTCTTAACATTACCCCAGTAGTTCCACCAACCCAGGCATTTGCTTACTCCGATACTGCATCGGCCAAAGCGTTCGAAAGTATCCCTCCGTTAGCACCTGCAATACATCAAGCTACTGTTGAACAGACCTCAACCACCCGCGGTGCTGTACGGGTCAACTGGTTGCCTTCCGTTTCCCGCGATGCAATGAGGTACATTGTTTCTCGCAGTACAAGTGGGGGGACATTCATCCAAGTCGCTGACCTTGGTTTAGTTACTACTTGGTTAGATACAGTACTTAATACCGTTCAGGAAACCTATACTTATAGAATTGAGGTCATAGATTCTTGCTTCAACCGCAGTGTTTCCCCAAGTGTAGATCATACTACTATAGTCCTAAATACTGCCCCAAGCAATGAATCCGCCATATTGAACTGGACTCCTTACGCAGGTTGGACCGTTAATGAGTATGAAATCTGGAGAGATAATGTGAAGGTTGGAAGCGTCTCAGGAGCGGTGACCACTTACACCGATACCAATCTGTTCTGCACCACCACATACAGTTATACGATTGTTGCAACACAGCTTGCAGACTCGGCTCGTTCATGGTCTAACTTCAGCAACGTTCGTCCCTTCGATACTAGAGCACCGCAGCCTGCCGAGATTATCAGTGTAAGCGTAGATTCTGCCAACAACAGCCGTATTATTCTTCGTTGGAAACCTTCCCTCAGCTTCGATGTGCAATTCTATCAAATAATGAAACGAGAGAATGGAAGTAACCGAATTTCACCGCTCACCAATGTATTCGGAAACATTGACTCTGTATTCGTCGATAGTCTAAGCTTTAACGAAGGACAAAACAGCTTCTGCTACTCTCTTATCGCCTTCGACTTCTGTGGAAATATTGGAGATACTTCCAACCAAGGGTGCAGCATTAATCTAGAAGTCACCATTGACCCTGACCAAGCTGTTGTACAAAATGTCTTGACCTGGAATGCCTACTCTGAGTTTAAAGCAGGTACAGAACGTTACGAAATACTCCGCTCCTCCGACGGCGGCTTAACATGGAGCAACTTAGCCGCTCTTCCTGCCGGGCCTGCTATACTTTCCTATTCCGACAACCAACTGCCAGACAGTAGTGGGGCTGCTTGTTATGTGATTGTAGCTTTTGAGAATACCGGAGGCTTCGACGCTACTTCCCGTTCCGATAAAGTATGCGTAATTCAACCTGCTAGAATTCAGATTCCGAATGTGTTTACTGCCAACGATGATAATCTTAACGACACCTTCGGGCCTATCGGAACCTTCTTCACTGCCTACAACACCCGCATCTACGATCGTTGGGGCAATGAAGTCTTCCGCTCAACTCCTGATAGACTTCGCTGGGATGGCCGACACCATAACGGAGGCCCTCTGGCAGAAGGCAACTATACTTATGTCATTGAAGTTACAGACCTAAATGGAAAAGCTATCCTCCGTGAAGGACGAGTAACCCTCCTCAAATAGCATTCGTAAGTTTCAAAACTTTCCAAACGGGCTACTGTTAGTAGCCCGTTTTGTTTTCAGTTAGTTGCGGCCAGAGTTCTCTGCCTGTTTGATAAACGTAAATTTGAAAGAAAGAATCCTTCGACTGTACTGAAGACATTGGGGGAGCTAGCATCCGAAGGTTGAGTGCTTCACCAAAGTTTAAGCATACAAAAACAGTAGCTCCTCTCTGCTTAATGCCAATGAAATAAGTTGAGTGCTTCTTTCTCGCTCACTTGTTAAACCCGTCCAAATTGCCAATATTGTAATCGACATTTTGTCAACGATATTGACATGCTATTCCCTTGTTTCTCATGGTTCAGCCTTAACTTTGGCACGCTCTCCGTAGAGCGCCTGCTCGAAGAGGCCTCCCGGCGCGGCTACCGAAGGCTGGCACTGGCAGACCTCAACAACACCTCGGGCATTCCCGACTTTTTACGGCTGGCGCCTAAGTACGGCATTCAACCTGCGGTTGGTGTAACCTTCGCTGAAGGCAGCCAACTGCGTTACGTGGCCTTAGCACAGGATGCCGAAGCTTATGCTGAAATCAACCGACATCTGTCGCAGCAACTCAAAACTGGCACTATGCCGCGACGGCGAGCCGAAGGCCTGCATCATGCTCGCGTTGTGTATCCCACAGGCAGCTACGGCGGCTGGCGGTTAAGGCCCAATGAGTTTGTGGGTGTTAACCTCGAAGAACTCCGCCACTGGCAAATCAGGCGTAAAGGCCTTCCCGAAGACAGTCTCGTGTTTGCTCACCCTGTTGTAGGCCTCGGCCCTTCTGATTACAACACTCATCGGCTTCTACGCGCTATCGATCAGAACATCCTCTTGAGTCGTCAGCAACCCGGCAGTCTCGCCCCTCGCTCCTGGCTTATGCCCGAACCGGAACAGCTTCGCGAAGCGGCAGCTAAAGCTCCGGAACTCTTCCGCCGAACCCGCTACCTATTCGATAGCTGCCAACTTAACCTCGGATTTGGTCAGCCAAAAAACCGCCATCACCTTGGTTCAGATGCCAATTATGACCGCGAACTACTCCGTAAGGAAGCAGAAGTCGGCGCATTTAGCCGCTATGGCCATTGCTCCGGCGAAGTACAGCAACGCCTCAACCATGAACTTCAACTCATTGAATCGCTGGGCTTTACCTCCTACTTCCTTATCTGCTGGGATATGCTCTGCTTTGCACGCAGCAAAGGCTACTTCTACGTCGGGCGAGGGTCTGGAGCTAACAGCATCGTTGCCTATTGCTTGCTTATCACCAACGTGGATCCGCTAGAACTCGACCTCTTCTTCGAGCGATTTATCAACCCCAACCGCAGCTCTCCCCCCGACTTCGACATCGACTTCTCCTGGAAAGACCGCGACGATATCCTGCGCTACCTATTTGAACGGTATGGAGAGGAACACGTCAGGCTACTCGGAACCTATACCACCTACCAACAGCAGGGCGTTTTGCGTGAGCTGGGTAAAGTATTTGGCCTGCCACGACAAGAAATCGAAGAGTTGCCACGATGGTTGCATGAACCACCACCTGCCGACAGCACCCTCACCAAAACCCTGATACGCTATGCCAAACGCCTGCTCGATACTCCGGCACACCTATCTATTCATGCAGGTGGTGTGCTCATTTCTGAAAAACCAATGCATTATTACACCGGCACTTTCTGGCCCCCGAAGGGATTCCCGGTGACCCAATTCTCTATGCTTGAGGCCGAAGACCTAGGATTGTACAAATTCGACATCCTCAGCCAACGGGGACTCGGACACATACGGGAAGCCGTGGACCTGATACGGGAAAACCGGAATGAAGAAGTAGATGTACACGACATCATCGGTTTCAAGCGAGACCCCGCCATTAAGGCCCTCATCCGGGAAGGACATACGCTTGGCTGCTTTTATGTAGAATCGCCGGCTATGCGCATGTTGCTACGAAAACTGCGGGCGGAAGAATATCCTGATTTGGTAGCCGCCAGCTCCATCATCCGGCCAGGCGTGGCGCGCTCAGGCATGATGAAGGAGTACATCCTGCGCTTCCGGATGCCTGAACGGCGGCAACTGGCGCACCCCGCACTCATGAAACTCCTGCCCGACACCTTCGGCATCATGGTGTATCAAGAAGATGTAATCCGGGTAGCCCATCAATTTGCTGGCATGAGCCTCGCCGATGCCGATGTGCTCCGTCGGGGTATGTCGGGTAAGTTCCGCTCCCGTGAAGAGTTTGCCAGGGTGCGAGAAATCTTCTTCGAAGGCTGTTGCCGGCAAGGCCATCCGGATGTGCTCAGTAAAGAAATCTGGTTTCAGATCGAAAGTTTTGCCAGCTATTCCTTCTCCAAAGGCCATTCAGCCTCCTTTGCAGTAGAAAGTTTTCAGAGTCTTTGGCTGAAAGCGCACTATCCTTTAGAATTCATGACCGCCGTCATCAACAATTTCGGAGGATTCTACCGTACCGAGTATTACGTTCATGAAGCGCGTCGTGCAGGTGCTCAGGTGGAAGCGCCGTGCGTGAACCATTCAGGATTGCTGTCGCGGCTTGAAGGGCAGATTTTATGGCTGGGGTTCACCCACTTGCAGGGATTCGAAAGTGCTTCAGTTGAAAAAATGATGGCAGCCAGAATGCGCCACGGCGACTTTCACTCACTAGAAGACTTTCTGGTACGCACCGGATTATCCACCGATCAAACAAGGCTTTTAGTTCGAATTGGCGCCTTTCGCTTTACCGGACGGAGTCGCCAAAACCTGCACTGGGAGTTGTTTGGGCTGGCACGTCAGCAGCATTCACAGCCAGCAGACATTCCTGTAGCCTTGTTCGAAACACCGGCTGAACAATTTGAACTTCCACCGCTTGACGACACCCCTACTGCACTTGCCTTTGATGAGCTTGAGCTATTCGGCTTCTCTCTCAGTAGTCCATTCCTTTTGATTCAGCCCGACGCTTTGCAGGACAACGGGATGCGAGCGAAGCAACTGCCGGCAAAAGCTGGGTTGGCAGTGACTGTTTTTGGCTATCTGGTGACGGTTAAAAGTACTCGAACCATCACGCGGGAAATCATGGGCTTCGGCACCTTCCTCGACATTGAAGGCGACTGGATTGATACTGTCCACTTTCCGGATACTTACCGCAAGCACCCTTTCCGAGGGAGTGGTTGTTACCGAATTTCAGGGAAAGTGACGGAAGAATTCGGGTTCTACAGCATTGAAGTGGACTCTATGGAAAAACTCCCTTTAAGAAATAGATGGGATTTGCCATAAGGGTTGCTTGATAAGGTCTGATTACCTACCTTTGCAGTCCTTTTTAACGCAAATTATGCTTAAACCGTACGAAACCGTATTCATCATGACCCCGGTCCTCACCGAGGAACAAGTGAAAGAAACGGTAGGGAAGTTTGAACAGGTACTGAAGGAAAACGGTGCCGAAATTGTCTTCCAGAATCACTGGGGACTACGCAAGCTGGCTTATCCCATCCAAAAGAAGACCAGCGGATTCTATCACCTCATCGAGTTCAAAGGAGATTCGGATTTAATTAGCCGATTTGAAATTGAATTGAAACGCGATGAGCGTATCATGCGCTTTTTAACGGTAGCTCTCGACAAATATGCCGTGATTTACAATGAAAGCCGACGCAACGGAAAGAAAGAGAAAGTGGAAGTTCCAACGCAAAACGAGGAGAACTAAAACATGATTAACAATCCATTTGCCGCAATGTCTCCCCGTGAGGAGATTCGTAAGAAGTACTGTCGTTTCAAGAAAAATGGCATCAAGTACATTGACTACAAAGACGCTGTCTTCTTACTGAAATTTGTAAACGAGCAAGGCAAACTATTGCCACGCCGTATCACCGGAACTTCACTTAAGTATCAGCGCAAAGTATCTCAGGCTGTTAAGCGTGCGCGCCACCTTGCCCTGATGCCTTATGTTGCAGACGCTCTTAAATAATAATCGGGAGGACTATCATCATGCAAATCATCCTGAAAGAAGATTACAAGGGTCTTGGCTACAAGAACGACGTTGTTAAGGTCAAGAACGGACATGGCCGCAACTTCTTAATTCCAAAAGGCATTGCTGTGATTGCTAATGACAGCAATCTTAAAATGCGCAATGAAGAAGTTCGTCAGGCAGAATTCAAGCAAGCTAAAGTCAAAGCAGAAGCCGAAGTTATTGCTGAGAAAATCAACTCTATCACGCTCAATATCGGTGCTAAAGCCGGTGAGTCTGGAAAGATTTTCGGAGCAGTTACCAACGTTCAGGTTGCTGAGGCACTTGCAGGAAAAGGTATCGCGGTTGACCGCCGCAAGATTTCCTTCAAAGGCGACATTAAGCACGTAGGCAGCTATGAGGCTGAGGTGGATCTTCACCGTGAAGTGAAAGCAACTCTAAAATTTGAAGTAGTAGCAGAATAATCTACTTCTGAAATTAACTAAAAAAAGCCCACCCCACCGTGGGCTTTTTTTAGTTAATACCCGGATAGTTTCCTATGAAAAACAGGTTCATTACTTACCCGGGAATTTTTCTTATTTTTCGAAAGTGGAAGCACTAACCAAAGCTATCAATGCGGGTCGAGATGATCTGGTAGATCAATTGCTGTTTCAGCACCCAGACTGGGTTCATGCCGAGGACTCATTAGGCACCAGCATGCTGATGCACGCACTGAACGAACGCCAGCCTTGGGTGGCAGGTGTAATCATTCGCCACCGCCGCCATTTCAGCCCTTGGGAACTGGTAGCATGCGGTCTTGAAGGTGACTTGCGCCGCCAGCTTGATATAAATCCGGATTGGGTCAACCTCTTCAGTCCAGATGGCTATCCGCTTATTGGGATAGCTGCTTGGTTTGGACAGGACGTTACCCTTCGTTTGCTTCTGGAAAGAGGCGCCAACCCCAATGCTATCGCAGTAAATCCGGGTAGAATGTCTGCCTTGCATTGTGCAGCAAGTCAAAACCATCAGGAAGTTGCACGGCTGTTACTGTCTTACGGAACCTCGTTAAGCCACCTTGATCAAAATGGAAAAACTGCTTTTAAGCTGGCAAGTGACCTGGAGCACTATGAGTTTATGGAAGCGTTAAACAACCCTTCTTCGTCGCAAAATCCAGCCGTTCAGCGATAATTACACTGCTTTTGTGGTAATACGGCCAAGGAAACGTACCTTTGCACACGCACTACAGCGTTCTTAATGACTTCATTTTCAGACTTAGGACTTCGCCAAGAGCTATTAAGCGCCATCGAAGACCTCGGGTTTACACAACCCACCCCTATTCAGGAACAGGCTATCCCCATTCTTCTCCAAGCCACTACCGATTTTGTTGGTTTGGCACAAACAGGTACTGGTAAAACCGCTGCCTTCGGCCTTCCACTTTTACATCTTGTTGACACCCGCCGCCGTGAGGTTCAAGGGTTGATCCTCTCTCCTACCCGCGAACTTTGCCTTCAGATTTCTACCGATTTAGAGCGCTACTCGGCTCACATGCCTCAATTGCGTATTTGTGCTGTTTATGGTGGCGCAAACATTCAACCCCAAATCCGCACCCTGCGTGATGGTGTTCAGATTGTTGTTGCTACGCCTGGTCGCTTAATCGACCTCATCGATCGCGGTGCTATTAAGCTCGACACTGTTTCCTTTACCGTTCTCGACGAGGCAGATGAAATGCTCAATATGGGCTTTCGCGACGACCTTGACTACATTCTCAGCAATACTACCGGAAAAAAATCTACTTGGTTGTTTTCCGCCACCATGCCGAATGAAGTTCGTCGCATTGCTGCTCAGTATATGACAGAACCGGCAGAGATAACCGTTGGCAAGAAAAACCAATCTGCCGCCAATATCACGCACAACTACTTTGTTACTACTCAGGCGCATCGTTATGAGGTGTTGAAACGTATTGTTGACAGTCATCCTGGCATGTACGGAATCATCTTTACTCGGACTAAAATGGACGCTCAGGAGATTACTGAGAAGCTCATCCGGGAAGGATACGATATTGATGCGTTACATGGTGACTTAAGTCAGCAGCAACGCGACAAAGTCATGTCCCGTTTTCGTGAAAAATCCCTTCAATTGCTCATTGCTACTGACGTTGCCGCGAGAGGTATTGATGTGGAAGGAATTACTCACGTAATCAATTACGCCTTACCAGACGATATCGAAGTTTACACGCACCGTTCAGGGCGTACAGCCCGAGCAGGCCGTTCCGGTATTTGTCTTTCTATTGTTCATCAAAAAGAACAGCATAGGATTCGCGATTTGGAAAGAATGCTAAAAGTTCCGTTCAACAAACTTCCTATTCCTAACGGCACAGAAGTCTGCGAAAACCAATTCATGCATTTCATTACCAAAATAGTGGAAACTCCTTTGGATCATGGAGAGTATGAGCGCTACCTGCCACAAGTAGAAGATGTGCTTCGGGAAATGAGCAAAGAAGAGTTACTTCAAAGAGTAGTTGCACTTGAATTTAGCCGTTTCCTTGCCTACTATAAAAACGCTCCTGATCTTAACTTGCACGATAGCCGTGACCGCAAAAAACAAGATCAAGATCGTAGTAATAGCAGCGGCGATGAGTTTGTGCGTATTTTCTTCAATATTGGTTCTAAGGATGGCTTCTATAAGGCCAGTTTCCTTCAGTTTGCCCTTGACGCTTCAAACATCAGTAAAACTGAACTGGGAAGAATTGACCTTAGAGAAGTTTATACCCATGTTGAAATCAATCCTTCCCTTGCAGACCAAATGATTAATGCCATACATGGCTTAAAAGTTAATGGACGCAGGATTCGGGTAGAATATGCAGACCGCAATATGAACAAAAGCAAAGGCGGCGGTTCGGGCAGTCGGGAAGGGTTTAGTGAACGCCCCCCACGAACTGAAGGCGAGTCTAGCGGTGGCGGAGGTGGATACTTCCAAAGCCGTGAACGCTCTGATTCCTCACGCTCAGATAAACCATCCTTTGGTGAACGAAAAAAGGGTAAGAAGTTCTACTAGAATAATTGGAAAGCCGGGTTAGCCCGGCTTTTTTTTCTCACGTAAATTGTCCTATTTAACCTAATATCAGAATTTCCTAATCACACAAAAGGCAACTTTAAACACTCCCGGATATTGCTATTTTATCATTGTGAATATCGCTTTATCCATTTAACTTATTGATTTTTAGCTGGTTGTTTACTTTCTAAAACTTACAATAAAGTCTTTTCGTAAAAGAATATTCACTATCGTAAAAAGCTATTCAATGGCAACGTTCCTAGCTTTTTTACATGGTACTTTTCCCCCGGAATTGTGCTGATTCATACATTTATTAGACCTGATCTGCGTTGGAAACCACCCAAACAGTTGTCTTGAAATTTGCGTCAATCTACCGGAAACCTTGTCAATCGAAAGGGCCTTTACTATTGTGGATATTCATTATTATAATCCATTAGGAGTCATTTTTTTGACTGAATAAAGACGCTACAATAATTCGTGCAAACGTGCTTGACGGAGAAACAGCTATATAATCAGCAACCAGAATTTAATCGGAATTAGAATTTGAAGCGTTGATAACCAATTAGTTTAGAGAAAAAGATTATTGCCCTCCAATTTTCACAGGCAAACAGATGCTATTTTTATGATCATTCAAGCTAATTGCTTATTCTGCTAAACTAATTCTACAGCCTTGAGTAGCATTCAAAAAGTTAATTACAAGAGTCCGGATGAACTTTTAAATCATCTTCCCGAAGAACAGGTTCTTATGATGGAATGGCTCATGCAATACATTTCGGAGGTACTTCCTGAGTGTACGATAAAAATGAACTTCAACGCGCCGTTTTATCGTAGGAAGAAAAATCTTGTTTACCTCTGGCCTTCTGCTCTTCCATGGGGAGGAATCACTACTGGGGTTGCTGTTGGTTTTATTCACGGTCATTTACTCAGTAACGATCAGGGCTGGCTTTCAATGGGTAATCGTAAGCAGATTGGAATCCGGGTATTTAACAGTGTTCAGGAGTTACAACAACAAGCTGAAATGTTGAACATGTACTTACTTGAGTCGGCAATGATAGAAGATGAGCTATCAGCACGCACAAAAAAAGCCGGAAGAACACCATAGGCTCTTCCGGCTTAGTTAAGAATCAATTGCTGAATTAGCTCAGCGTATAACTTTTTTCATTGAAGCTAAGGGTCAAAATCTTCTTGATAATTCTCCTTAACCTGCTTCTCTTCTTAGGCACTTCACCGAATACCGATTCTAGCTTATAAGGCGCAACAACATTGAGGAACAAAGAAATGTTGTTGTTGGTTGCTTTGCGGAATAAGTTCAGGGAATGATTATCAGAATCTGTCCAAACCTTATTGGCCGCAGCAATTAATACAGAATGGGTTGCTTGGCGAACAATCTGTACAGGAATTGGGTTATCAATCAAAGCCGGAAGCTCTAAGATGATTAGTTTAGGATTAATTAATCCAGGGTGGTCATCTGGTAGGAAATCGCTTAAGGAGGCGTAATCAACAAAGTTGGTGTGAATGACATAACTGATGTCGTTATTGGAAACACGCTCTATATCGCGGTAATTCTTGTAGTTATTGACAGTTATCGGGTGAATGAAATAAACTCCATCCATGATATCGGAGAATTTGTTGAAGAGTTTACTTCCAACCCAAGTTTTACCTACTTCAGTCTTAGTAGAGAAAAGCAGCAAAAGATTGTAAGGCTGAGGATTATCAACTTTTCCAAATTCGATTTTTATACTAGAAAGCGAGTGCTCAATGAGTGCAGCCTCCAAGTAGTCTAAGTCAATTAACTTCTCTGAGGGATCTATCAAAGGCAAAGCGCCCAACATATTGAGGCCGGTAGCCTGCTCTGCACGAGTGATTGATTTGAGTGTATTGTCTAAGAACTCGACCGTTACAAAGAATCCAAGAGCCAATACAAATCCGCCTATAAACGATACAACAATCAAAAGCGGACGTTTAGAAGGCTCAGGTTTCTGTGGGAAGAATGGCGCATCCACCATTTTAAGATTCGAAGACAACTCGATGTTTTGTTGACGCAATTGCGCCATGTTTAATCCATGGAGCAACTGAAGGTATTCCTTCTCAATGATATCAACGTTTCTATTGAGGCGATTTAAGGTTGAACCAAGAGGAGCAAATTGGTTGTAAATGCCGTCAAACTCGATTTTCCTTTTCTCAATAACCCGCATTTTGGCTTTGCTTTCATCCAGATTGAGGATGTTGTCGAGCCATTGGTTGAGTAAGTTTTGACGTGGCACCGATTCAATGGTGTTGTTTAACCTAAAATACTCATCAACCAACCTTCTGATTTCTTCTTTTAACTGCTCAGTTTTCGATACCAGTTTAGCAATTTCCTGAGGGTTTTCATTGGCAATACGCGCATTAGCAAGAAGAAAATTGGCACTCGAAAGCTCGGAGCGTTTTTCCATAAGCTTTTGTGTGTTCATGAGTACCATACTACGTGAGCCTATTTTTTCTTCGAGGCGTTTAAGGGCAGCCTCAGCAGACTCAATCTCCATTTTCTCACGGTAGATTTCCTTTTCAAGTTCTTCCTTTGCTTCGGCTATATACTTAGTTTGCTCGTCGTAGTTGATGATTTTATTTTTAATTCCAAAATCCCTCAACTCATCCTCGGCACCTTTCAGTTTTCCGAATGTTTTGGAAGTCTGGTCTGCGAAATAACCTACAACACTTTCTGTTTCTGAGCCTTTATTCCTTTTATACCTGGACATAAAGACATTAGCCAGTGTTACCAACGTTTGCTGAGTTACACCGGGGTCATTTCCTTTGAAGCTTAAGTCCAACATATCGGAGCTTTGCTTACGTGCAACAGTCATGTTTCTGGTAATAGATGCAATTCCGTACGTGGGGTTGTCGGAATTGAGGAGCGAAATGATTTCGTTCTTGTAATGGGCATTTTTATACCTGACAATATTGCCAACGGTATTTTCGAGTGAGTATTTATCTACGAGTTTATCTCTTAAACGGGCAGGGATAATCTCTTGCAACTCTCTGAAACCACCTGAAGAAAGTAATTCTGCTTTAGGTTGGTTCAGCATTAAATGTTGAGCTAACAACCTCAGTGCTACTTCTTCGATGGTTTCCCTTGCCTTAACGGTTGCAATCAAGTTATCGAAGGCGTTATTTACCGCAAAGTAGTCCACCCGGGTCTCTTCGGTACTCATAATTGAAACACCAGAAGCAAGTCCTGTGTACATCAGGCAGTTTGACACATATTCCTTTTTCTCATTACGAGTGAAAAAGAATACGACCAGAGCCAGCGTGAGTGGAAAGAGCACCAGCCATCTAAGGTTTTTGATGATAATCCGAATAAAATCGACCAAGCTCATGGTTACAAATGTTTATTTTCTAAGCTTTGAAATGGATACTCCAACAGTAGTTTCCAACTGATTGAAGGCAATAGTGAAGGAGCGTTTGGCCATTTCAAAGTTATTTTCATTGATGGTTACCGTTTGCATGATTTGAGTATAAGATGCCAAGTCTAAGACTCCATCACGAAAAGATTTTTCAGCGAGCACCAAATTGATTTTAGAAGACTGAGTTGCATCGTTATGAATCCTCATCAACCGATAAAAGGCGAGTACATCGTTGTACTCCATAATTATCTGACGACGCAACACTAACTCTGCTTCTTCTTTCTTGTATTTGGAAGCCTTCAAATCCATTTTGGTAGCATTAACTTTTGCTTGACGGCCAAAGATTTCATACAAAGGTAATCTGAGGTTTAATCCAAATGCGACTCCATTACTTAAAGTCGACGACTGCGCCTGTCCAAGCCCTGAATTAGACTGTAGTATCAAATCCTGATTACCTGCTGTCACATTCACAAACGGAATCATCCCATTCATCCATGAATAGCGATCAACATTAATCTGTTGTTCGGTTTTGGATATCACGGCATCGTTAAACTTCAAGGTAGGGCTATTCTTTAGCGCAATTTTTACGATGGAATCAAGAGGCAGTAATTGTTCTGAAAGATCCTGTTGTATGTCACCAAAAAGGGCAAGCTCATTTTCTAATAGTAACGAATCTTTTACTTGCGCCTTTAACTGAGGAGATAAAGCCCAAAAAATCAGAATTAGGCAGCTATAGTTAGGCCACTTCAGTTTCATACTATACGTTCTCTTTTTGAAGAAGTGCTGGAATCGTTCTGAGAATCAGATTGATATCATGCCAAAAGCTGTAATTTTTTGCATAATCATTATCCAGACTCATGCGCTCCTCCTCTGACATTTCTCCTTTTCCTCTTTTCATAACCTGCCAAAGGCCAGTAATTCCAGCCGGAGCGAGAAACCTGAGCGAGAATTGGTCAGTTGTAATTTTTTCAGCTTCGTACAAGGGCAATGGGCGATTTCCTACTAATGACATATCGCCTTTCAATACATTGAAAAGTTGAGGAAGTTCATCAATACTGGTGTTCCGGATGAACTTCCCTACTTTAGTGATGCGTGGATCATCCTTGATTTTCACGAAAGCTGACCCTGCCTTAGCCTTTTTGATTCTAGCGTATTCTTCCTCCGTAACCATCTGACCATCCATATAGAGCAAGTCTGGATTGAGCAGATCTAATTCACCCGAAAGAGACATTGTTCCTTGGCTGGCAGACTCTGTTTCTGCAACCACATTGTTATACTGGTTTAAATGCGCAAGCTCTTTCAGTTTGGCATCAGCGCCAGTGAACATAGACCTAAACTTGTAGAATTTGAAAATCTGATACCCAGTACCTACTCTTAATGAATAGTAAAACACAGGCCCTTTCGATTCAAATCGTATGGCGATAGCAACAATTAGAAATAAAGGAAGAAGAAAAACCAAAGCAACGCTGCAAACCAATACATCGAAAATGCGTTTGGATAGCGGCATTTTATACTTTAGTTGATCCGTGTGTTTAATATCAATATGGGCATTCAATGCCGGAGGGTTTTCTATCAAGTAATTAAACCTGAGTTTTAACCCATCTGTATCATGAAGGCTTTCATAAATATCATTGAGTCCCTCTTTGAGTGCAATAGAGGCAACCCTTGGATTGACTTCATCTAATAACAATACAAAAGGCAGTTTCCAAAGATGTTCATTGCGCAAAGTTCTAAGCAAAGGCAATCCATTAACATCGTAAAGGTTGCATTTGGAAACAACCAAGTCTATGGATTGATCATGTTTGACAGCGTCAACAAAGTCGAAACCGCTTTTGAACGTAATAACATGGTAATCATTACCGAATTTATCGGTGAAATTGTGGTTGATTTCCGGATCCTGGCAAATAAGTCCTATGGTTTTCATGCTTTCATCTGAGGTGTTGGAAGACATGATTAGAGCCTGAGGCGGCGGAAAATGTTATCAATTCTAGCATCTAACTCTTCCGGATTGAAGGGCTTGACCAAGTAGTCATCGGCTCCTGCTCTCAAGCATTTAATTTTGTCGGCAGTAGAATCATTTCCTGATAAAGTAATCAAGGGCAATTCCTTAAAAAGACCACTGGTTCGAACATGTCGGATAAACTCGATACCGTTGATTTCAGGCATATTAATATCTGCAACAATGATATCCGGGATGTTTCCAGCTTGCAACCAACCCAATGCTTCCTTTCCGTTAGCTTTAGATACTACTTGGTATCTGCTGCCAAAATAAAGTTCAAGTAATTTAAGAATGGTCTTTTCGTCATCAACCGCGAGAAGCACTTTTTTCATAGAACCAGATTAGGTGGGAGTGGGGAAAAAATTTAAAAACGCTATTTAGAGACGTACATAACTTCTTTAACTGCCTTCACAATCTTCTCTACACTTGGCAGATAAGCTTGCACTAAAGGCAGTGAATAAGGCATAGGAACATCTGTTCCATTAACCCTAAGTACAGGAGCGTCGAGGTAATCAAAAGCATCTTTCTGAACACGGAAAGCTATCTCAGATGAAATGCTGGCAAAAGGCCAAGATTCGTCGATAACTACAATTCTGTTTGTCTTTTTAACTGATTCAATGATGGTTCGAGTGTCGAGAGGGCGGATTGTACGCAAGTCTATAACTTCAGCAGAAATGCCCTCTTTTTCCAATGCTTCAGCAGCAGCAAGGGTCACTTTCATCATTTTATTGTAAGAAACCAACGTTACATTGTTGCCTTGGCGTACAACATCTGCAAGCCCAATGGGGATGATGTACTCTCCATCAGGAACTAAGCCTTTGTCGCCATACATCTGTTCAGATTCCATGAAAATAACCGGATCATCGTCGCGAATGGCTGCTTTCAATAATCCCTTAGCGTCTGCAGGGTTAGAAGGTGAAACGACTTTCAAGCCGGGGCAGTTGGCGTACCAGCTTTCAAAAACCTGACTGTGTTGTGCCGCTAAAGTTCCTGCTGAGCCTGATGGTCCACGAAACACCATGGGTATGTTGATTTGCCCACCAGACATGGACAACATTTTCGCTGCGGAGTTAATAACTTGGTCAATAGCGACCAATGAAAAATTAAACGTCATAAACTCAATTATCGGGCGAAGGCCGTTCATCGCTGCACCAACTCCAATTCCCGCAAAACCGAGTTCAGCAATAGGCGTATCGATAACACGGCGGGAGCCAAATTCTTCGAGCATTCCTTGGCTTACTTTGTAAGCACCATTATACTCTGCAACTTCTTCGCCCATCAAAAAGACGCGCTCATCACGACGCATTTCTTCAATAAGGGCTTCCCGCAATGCTTCACGAAACTGAATTTCTCTCATCTATCGGATATTAATTCACAATTATAAAGATTTCGCACGTCCTTTTTTGCCCGAACTGGGCAATTTCGTTAACCACGCGGTTTTAAAGGACGTATTTCGATATCTACTGGTAAATAATTGGTAGAAGTCTTAATCATCCAATCAAGCATTTGTCCTACTTCTACAGGATTCATCATATTAGGATGTGCGGTAATGGATTCGACCCGGTCGAAAAATGCTGTATTTACTGAACCGGGATAAACGCAACTCACTTTAATTCCAAACTCTCTCAGTTCCTTGTACAATGCGCTTGAGATTCCCGAAACAGCAAATTTAGTTGCGCTGTAGCCACTTCCCTGAACAACTCCATCTTTCCCAGCAATGGAAGCAATGTTGATGATATGTCCCGCTCCTTGAGCTTTCATTACCGGGACTAGGCAACGTATGGCGTACATCAATCCATGTACGTTCACATCAAACATTTCATGCCATTGCTCGATTGGTAGCTCTTCAACCCTACCAAACCACCCTAAACCGGCATTATTTATCAACCCATAAATTCTACCGTAAGTCAAGTGCTCCATCGTTAGCTTAAAAACCTCTTGAACAGAATGAAAATCAGAAATAGTACAGTTAAAATGTTTAAGCGCTGGATGTTGAAATTCTGGTTCATTTCTGCTCCAACTTACCACTGAAAAGCCGCTCAATAATAGTGCTTTAGCGGTTTCAAGGCCAATGCCTTTGTTAGCACCGGTAATGACGATGGTGTCGCCTTTTTGTATAGACATGGTTAAAAGCTTGTTAATTATGGAGAAATTGAAAAAAACGTCTCTTTTGAGGCCGTACAAAAATAAAATCTAAACTTCTCTTTCATTAAATTTGTGTTGTAAACTTAACAAAATGAAAAAATCACTTTTTGCACTTGCCCTTGCCGGTTTTCTGTTTGCCGGTCTTAACAATGCTAACGCTTGTGATGACAAAAAAGCAGCTTCTACAAAAGGCGCTAAAAAAGAGTGTAGCTCTTCTGACAAAGCATCTGCAACTGCTGCTAAGAAAGATGGCAAGACTGAAGGATGCGCAGACAGCAAAGAAGCTAAAAAAGGTGGATGTTGCTCTAAAGACAAAGCCGCTCCAGCTAAAAGCTAAATTCCTCTTTCTCCAAGATATGAAAGCCACTTCCGAGTGGCTTTCGTGCTTTTATGGCTTATTACAAGTTCATTTTTGGTTACATTTGAGTTCCTATGAAACATGTCAACGCGTATATCGCTGCTAACCAGGATCGATTTCTGGATGAGCTCTATGCCCTGCTTCGCATCCCTTCTGTAAGCGCAAATCCAGCCTACCGCGACGACGTTTTCCGTTGTGCTGAATTTGTTGCTGAAGCCATGAAAAGTGCTGGACTTGACGAAGTGGAAATTTGCCCGACGCCAGGCTTTCCTGTTGTGTATGGTGAAAAAATCTTGGATACTTCCCTGCCAACTGTTTTGATTTACGGTCATTACGATGTTCAGCCCGCTGAGCCTTTCGAGCTTTGGCACTCACCACCTTTTGAGCCTACTTTGAAAGATGGCAAAATCTACGCTCGTGGAGCAGCCGATGACAAAGGGCAATTTTACATGCACGTAAAGGCTGTGGAATTCATGCTTTCTACTCATTCGCTTCCATGCAATGTCAAGATGATGATTGAAGGTGAAGAGGAAGTTGGCTCTGACAATCTTGGGAACTTCTGCCGTGAAAACAAAGAGAAGCTGAAGGCTGATGTAATTCTGATTTCCGATACCAGCATGGTTGCCAACGATGTCCCCTCTATTGATGTTGGACTTCGTGGTCTTTCTTATTTGGAAGTAGAAGTTACCGGCCCAAACCGAGATTTACATTCAGGTGTATATGGAGGTGCAGTGGCTAATCCCATCAACACATTATGTAAAATGATTGCTTCACTAACCGATGAAAACAATCATATTACCATCCCCGGTTTTTATGATGAAGTTGCAGACGTTAGTGTGGACGACCGGAACGCTATGGCGCAGATACCCTTTTCAGAAGTTGACTATAAAACTGATTTGAATATTGCTGATGTTCAGGGAGAAGCTGGTTTTTCTACCATTGAACGCACTTCTATACGACCTACTCTTGATGTCAACGGAATCTGGGGAGGTTATACCGGAGAAGGTTCCAAGACGGTACTTCCATCCAAAGCGTTTGCGAAAATCTCCATGCGGTTAGTGCCTAACCAATCTTCTGACGAAATAACAGCAAAGTTCAAAAAGCACTTCGAAGCAATTGCTCCAAAAAGTGTTCGGGTAGAAGTTCGCCCACACCATGGCGGAGAACCAGTGGTAACCCCAACTGATTCTATTCCGTTCAAAGCTGCCGCCGCAGCCATGGAAACCACCTTCGGTAAGAAGCCTATTCCAACTCGTGGTGGAGGAAGTATCCCAATTGTAGCCTTGTTTGAAAAAGAGCTCAAATGTAAAACGGTTCTTATGGGCTTTGGGTTAGATTCGGATGCGTTGCATTCGCCAAACGAACACTACGGCGTTTTTAATTACTTGAAAGGGATTGAGACTATTCCATGGTTCTTTCAGCATTTCAGAGAAATGAACAAATGACAGAATAGCTAATTAAAAAAGAGCCGTCCGGAATTCAGACGGCTCTTTTTGTTTAGCAACTTCAACAAAAAACCGTGAGTAAATTTCAAAAAAAAGCCGCTAACAAGAATTTGTAAGCGGCTAAAGGTTGCAGGTATTGACCGATTAACGAACGGTATTGACTACAGTTTGAAAAGCAACTGGGTGATTCATGGCGAGGTCAGCGAGGACTTTACGATTGAGTTTCAGTTGTTTCTCATTGATTTTACCCATCAGTTGAGAATAAGAAAGACCTTCTTGACGAGCACCTGCGTTGATACGGGCAATCCAAAGAGTACGGAAGTGACGTTTTTTGGTTTTGCGGTCACGGTAAGCGTAAACGCCTGCCTTTTCAACGGCATTTTTGGCGACCGTGTACACTTTAGAACGTGCTCCCCAATAGCCTTTGGCAAGGCGCATGATTTTTTTTCTGCGACGGCGGGAAGCCACGTGGTTGACGGATCTGGGCATCTTCTAAAAATTTAAGGGTTTATTTTCCGATTGCGAGCAAACGTTTAACATTATCTTCCTGCGTGTGGTGAACCATAGCAGTGCGAACGAGGTTGCGCTTGCGCTTAGTTGATTTTTTAGTCAGGATGTGACTGTGGTAAGCGTGTTTACGCTTGATTTTGCCTGTTCCGGTAAGCGCGAAACGCTTTTTAGCACCGGAATTGGTTTTCATCTTGGGCATATCCGTAGAATTACTTGGTTTTCAATGATTTAGGAGAGATGAAGATGTGCATTCGTTTACCTTCGAGCTTAGGCATTTGTTCAAGTTTTCCTATTTCTTCAAGTTTTTGTGCAAACTGAAGCAACAGAAGCTCACCACGCTCTTTAAATACGATTGCTCGTCCTCTGAAATGAACGTATGCTTTAACTTTTGCTCCCTCAGTGAGGAAAGTCTCAGCATGTTTAAGTTTGAAGTTAAAGTCGTGCTCATCGGTATTAGGGCCGAAGCGAATTTCCTTCACTACAGTTTTTACCGTATTGGCCTTTATTTCCTTTTCCTTCTTACGTTTTTCGTAAAGAAATTTAGAGAAATCGACTATTCTACAGACCGGAGGAAGTGCTCTGTCGGTAATGGTGACTAAGTCCAGACCTTGTTGGTCGGCCATAGCAATTGCTTTTTCAAGCGAGTAAACACCATTCTCTACATTTTCGCCTACAAGGCGTACTTCCGTAGCGGTAATCTGCTCGTTTATGGGCAGTTCGTATTCCGGTTTGACCACACGGGCCGGCTGTCTGGGTTTCAATTTCTGTTAATTTCCCTTTCTATTGAGTCGCGAACATACTGAACAAATTCCGAAATGCTCATAGAGCCGAGGTCGCCCTCGCCCTGCTTTCGCACCGATACTCTTCGTTCACTTTGCTCTTTTTCACCGATTATAAGCATGAGAGGCACTTTTTGAATCTCCGCATCACGAATTTTCCTTCCGATTTTCTCGTCTCGATGGTCAGTGAAGCCGCGAATATCGTGATTAATAAGCTCTTTTAAAACTTCATCGGCATAATCCCTAAATTTTTCGCTGATTGAAAGAATAGCATATTGTTCAGGAGCGAGCCAAAGCGGGAATTTTCCAGCGCAATGCTCAATTAAAACTGCAGTAAATCTCTCAAGCGATCCAAAAGGCGCCCGGTGTATCATCACTGGACGGTGCTTCTGGTTATCAGCCCCTGTATATTCCAGTTCAAATCGCTCCGGCAGGTTGTAGTCCACTTGAATGGTGCCCAGTTGCCATTTCCTTCCCAGCGCATCCTTGACCATAAAATCGAGCTTAGGGCCATAAAATGCAGCTTCTCCCAATTCGGTTGTGGTAGTGAGGTTACGCTCAGCTACAGCGTCAATGATTGCCTGCTCGGCTTTCTCCCAAGCCTCATCAGTACCAATATACTTCTCTTTATTCTCCGGATCTCTAAGCGAAATCTGAGCGGTGAATTCAGTAAAACCCAGTGCATTGAAAACATAAAGTACGAGGTCTATCACCTTGATAAACTCGTCTTTCACTTGATCAGGGCGGCAAAATAAATGTGCATCGTCTTGGGTAAAACCCCTGACTCGGGTTAGTCCATGAAGCTCGCCACTCTGTTCATACCGATAGACAGTTCCAAATTCAGCAAACCTTAGTGGCAAATCGCGGTAAGAACGAGGCCTCGTTTTATATATTTCGCAATGATGCGGGCAGTTCATGGGTTTCAGAAAATACTCTTCGTTCACATCTGGAGTTCGGATGGGTTGGAAAGAGTCTTTGCCATATTTCGCATAGTGCCCGGAGGTGACATACAACTCCTTGGAACCAATGTGCGGGGTTACTACCGGCAGGTAACCAGCTTTAAGCTGTGCTTTTTGAAGGAAGGCTATCAGACGTTCCCGCATCATAGCTCCTTTGGGCAACCATAATGGAAGACCCATACCTACTTTTTCTGAAAATGCGAAAAGCTCAAGTTCTTTACCCAACTTACGATGGTCACGTTTTTTAGCTTCTTCCAGTAAATAAAGGTATTCCTTGAGTTCTTTTTTATCGGGAAATGTTACAGCGTAAATGCGTGTTAGCTGTTTGTTTTTCTCATTGCCCCTCCAATATGCTCCGGCGGTATTGAGCAACTTTACGGCTTTAATGGACGAAGTGTTCGGGATGTGTGGCCCTTTGCATAAATCCACGAACTGCCCCTGTTGATAAAAGGTTATATCGCCATCCGTCAGGTCCTGAATCAGTTCAATCTTGTAAGGGTCGCCCTTTTCGGTAAAATAACGAAGAGCATCCGCTTTGCTCACCTCAGTGCGCTCATAAGTGTTACCCTGAGCAGCGAGTTCAATCATTTTAGCCTCGATTTGCTCGAAGTCATCCGATGAAAAGGAATGATCTCCGAAATCGATATCGTAGTAAAATCCGCGTTCAATGGATGGGCCAATGCCTAATTTTATTCCGGGATAAAGTTCTTCGAGTGCTTCTGCCATTAGGTGAGCCGAAGAATGCCAGAAGGTTCTTTTGGCTTCTTCTTGCTCCCATGACAGAAGTTCAAGGGTGCAATCCTCTAAGAGTGGGCGGAGTAAATCTCTTACTTCTCCATTGACTTTAGCCGCCAGCATTCGACGAGCTAAACCTTCGCTGATGCTCTTGGCAACATCAAGGGAAGAAGTTCCAGCCGGATATTGGCGTTTTGCGCCATCGGGAAGGGTAATTGTGATCATGATTTTATTTCAGAAAGCCTGGCTTTTGCCAGTACATGTTTAGGATCTATTTCGAGTGTTTTTTGAAAGTCAAGTTTTGCTCTGCTTTTATCCCCTTTAAGTAAAAAGCAATATCCGCGATTAAACAGAGCATCTGCGTATAAATTATTGGCTTCCCAAGAACGGGAAAACCATTGAATAGCCTCATCAAGTTGATTTTGTCCTAATGCTATATATCCCAAATTAAACAACGCCAAAGGCTGAGTAGGTTGAAAGCGAATCAGTTCACGGTAAGTGTCTGCAGCTCGATCCAACTCCCCCTTACTTTGGTACCACATACCAAGGGAGTACCACGCTTCGTCTCGGGTGCTGTCCATTCTTATGGCATTTTGAAAATAGCGGCTTGCCAGTGTATCCTTTTTCGCCGAATAGTAAAGTCCTAACTGGAGATATGCCTCGTAATACGAAGGGTCGAGTTCGAGGGCAGTTTGAAAACTCGACATAGATTTAACAGGATTCTTCTGTTCGAGATAAATCATTCCCTTCCAATAATACCCTTCTGCAATAGTTGGATCGAGCTTAAGACCTTGATTGATTGATTGAAAAGCTAACTCGTACTTCCGATTATAATACAACCATTCTCCTTTGCGGAGGTGAGCCAATGCAAACTTAGGATTGATCTTAAGTGCTTTATCTATAGCATTTTCTGCCTGAACCGGAGCGCCAAGCCGGACATTCAGGGTGTGCAAGGTGGTAAAGTAAGCCGCATTGAGTGTGTCGAAACGAAAAGCTATCTCTAAATCAGATAGTGCGCGTTTCCACTGACGGACTTTAATTAGCGCAAGCGCGCGGTTATGGTAATTTTCCGGATTCTCCGGGCTTTGATTGATGACCCTAGTCAGTTCCTTCAACTCATCATTGAGGAAAAGAATGCTATCTCCTGCAAGCGAATCATTAACGCTTACTTCCTTTTGATCTTTAGGCTGGCCGGAATTGCATGAGAAAAATCCAACAGCCAGAATGGCAGCAGGTATCCATTTAAAAAGAGAAGTAAACTTCATTAGGCGGCAAAATTAGGGTGATGAAACCGAGCATAAAAGCGTGAAGGTTAATAATATGCCGGAAAAACTCTCTCGCCAGACTGTTTCAACACTTTAATTTGATGCAAATGCTCATGTTGGAGCGTGTAGGTTTATAGATTTGTGGCCATGAAAAAACACCTAAGGCTCTTATTGATTCCGATAGCCTTTTACGGATTTGCATTTACAACAGGGCCTATCAATAAAACTTCTACTCCCGCCACTAACGGATCCGACAGTTTGTTGTATCCAGAAGAAAAGCACTTTAGTAATATCCGCCAATTGACCTCTGGAGGCGACAACGCCGAAGCGTACTGGAGTTTTGATAGCAGGCATTTAATTTTTCAATCCAACAATAAGCAATGGGGGGTGCAATGTGATCAGATTTTCCTCATCAAGGATGAAACGCCCGCCCCTGCCGATATTGCTCCTTCTATGCTAAGTAGCGGAAAAGGAAGAACCACTTGTGCGTATTTTTTGCCCGGAAACAAATCTGTTTTGTTTGCTACAACCGAAGCAGGCGGTGCAGCTTGTCCGCCTGAGCCTCAGCGAAGAGCCGATGGCAAATACCTGTGGCCTATTTATCCAAGCTTTGATATTGTAGTAACCAATTTGAAAGGCAAAGTTCAAAAAAAATTGACCAACCATCCCGGATACGATGCTGAGGCTACTGTATCGCCGGATGGGAAGAAAATAGTTTTTACTTCTGATCGAAGTGGAGACCTCGAATTATGGACTATGGACATCAATGGGAAAAATCTTCGTCAGGTGACCAAGGGGCTTGGCTATGATGGAGGTGCTTTCTTCTCGCCTGACTCCAAAAGACTTGTTTTCAGAGCATCACGGCCTACTTCTGATTCTGAAATCAGTGAGTACAAAGCCTTGCTTAAAGAAGGTTTGGTTGCTCCTACTAGTATGGAAATCTACACTTGTAACTTAGATGGAAGTAAACTAAAACAGGTAACCCGCTTAGGCAAAGCCAATTGGGCTCCTTTCTTCCATCCGTCAGGGAAGAAAATTATTTTTTCATCCAATCATAAGAGTAAGCGTGGATTTCAGTTTAACCTGTTCATGATTAATGAAGACGGAACCGGATTGGAGCAAATTTCGTATGACAAGGTGTTCGATGCGTTTCCTATGTTTTCTCCTAATGGCAAAAAGCTGGTTTTTTCTTCGAACCGTAATAACAAAGGAACAAGAGATACCAACATTTTTGCAGTTGACTGGAAAGATTAAAAAAGGCAAAAGAATAAGGTGAGTCGAAATCTGGTGGTAATCCCCACCTACAATGAAAAGGGGAACATCGAAGCAATGCTCAGGAGGATTTTCGCTCTGGGCCACCACTTTCATATCCTGGTGGTGGATGACAATTCGCCGGATGGCACAGCCGACATTGTGAGAACCCTTCAGCAGGATTTCCATGGAAAGCTTTTTCTTGAAAGCAGAAGCGGCAAACAAGGCTTAGGGACTGCTTACATACACGGATTCAGGTGGGCACTTGCCCGTTCTTATCAACTTATCTACGAAATCGACGCAGATTTCAGCCATAATCCGGACGATCTGCTTAAACTTGAACACACTTGCCTTCGGGAGGATGCAGATATAGCCATTGGTTCGAGGTATGTAACCGGCGTTAATGTGGTTAATTGGCCTATCTCAAGGGTACTACTCTCCTATTTTGCATCAGTTTATGTACGGTTTATCACCAGGATGCCCATTATGGATGCTACTGCCGGTTTTATTTGCTATAAAAGACAGGTGTTAGAAAAAATCCGGTTTGATAAAATTCGGTTTGTAGGCTACGCCTTTCAGATAGAAATGAAATACACTGCCTGGAAACATGGATTTGCGCTTAAAGAAGTACCGATAATTTTCACCGACCGTACTGTTGGGGAATCAAAAATGTCGAAAGGCATAGTAAAAGAAGCTGTTCTCGGAGTAATCTCCATGAGGCTACGCACTATCTTCCGTTCCTATAAAAATTAAGATGAAAGAACAACTTTGTTTCGGCGTTGATATTGGAGGCACCAATACCTCCATTGGACTTGTTAACCGTATAGGCGATATACTCAACGAGGAAGTTATCCCAACACATCGTGAACAGGATGCTAGTTCCTACCTGCCACGATTATTCCGCAAGATGGAGGAGATGGGCAAACGTTATCAAGAAGATTACGAGCTGGCCGGCATAGGGATTGGCGCACCAAACGCCAATTTTTACCGAGGAACCGTTGAAAACCCTCCTAATTTGAACTGGGGAAAGGTCGTAGAAGTTAGAAAAATCGTTGGTGAACATTTCGGTATTCCCTGCGCCTTAACGAACGATGCAAATGCAGCAGCTATTGGAGAAATGACGTTTGGCGCCGCTCAAGGCATGAAGGATTTCATCGTGGTCACCTTGGGTACCGGCTTAGGTAGTGGAATTGTAGTTAATGGACAATTGGTTTATGGCCACGATGGTTTTGCTGGTGAGTTAGGGCATACCATAGTGAATGTAAACGGGCGGCATTGTGGTTGTGGCAATAAAGGATGTTTGGAAACTTATGTTTCTGCGACAGGCATCAAACGAACCATTTTCAAACTTTTGGCTGATTATACTTCAGACAGCGAATTGCGAAATGTGAGTTTCGAAGAACTTGATGCAAAAATGATTACAGAAGCTGCAATCAGAGGAGATAAAATCGCTCTTGAAGCATTTGAATATACTGGGAGAATTTTGGGTATGAAGCTGGCAGAAGCTATAGCCATTACCAGCCCTGAAGCTATTTTCCTCTTTGGAGGCTTAGCGAATGCAAGGGATTTGCTTTTCCAACCTACTTTGCTTCACATGGAAAAATTTCTACTTCCCATTTTTAAGAATAAAGTCAAGCTTCAAATTTCAGGATTGCAGGATAAAAATGCTGCAGTGCTCGGTGCTTCTGCTTTAATTTGGAACGATCTAATTCGTTAACGAATTCCTAATTAAAAGAATATCAACTGGTTACTGCCTTTGTTTTTCTACCTTTGCATGGTGAAAAAGTTAGTCCGTCTGGTTTTAGTAATGGCGTATCTGCTTGCGGTAAGCGGAGTAAGCATTGTGCGCCATTACTGTGCCGACGAGCTGGCTTCAATAAGTCTGAATTCTGATTCAGGCTGTGGCAGTTGTTCTGATACTGAGGATGATTGTTGTAGCACAGAGGTAACTCAATCTGAGGTTAATCACGACCACTCTCCGGCTACTTCCGTTTGTTTCAGTCCTTGGTTTCAAGTATTGAAATCAGTACTTCCACCCTCCTACTCGCTTTGGTTAGTTCAAAAAGCTGAACGAGTTACACACTTTTGGGAGCGAGGTCCTCCCTTATATAAGAACCTCCATCATTTCCTTTCTTGGGTCGCTAACTGGAGAAATTAGCCTTGATTATTCTGCACGAAGTTATCGTGCGATGTCTTGTGCTTACTGTTGAACATGTTCAACCCGTTTTCTCCATTTAAAACCCAACCAATGAAAAATCTTTTTTTGAGCATCATGCTCTTTTTAGCTGTACTGAGCAGCCAAGCCCAAACCATGACCTCAGCAACCCTTCAAATTTCCGGACTTACCTGTTCTATGTGTCAGAAGTCCACGTATAAAGCACTCTTGTCACTCCCATTTGTAAAGTCAATTGAAACTGACTTGGCGAAAGCGAAATTTATTCTGCAATTCAAAACGGATGTAGCAGTTGATCCGGACTTAATTTCGAAAGAAGTTGAAGATGCCGGCTTTGCAATTGCCGGTTTAACCATAGCGGTTTCCATGCCCAAGGTTTCCATTGAAAAGGATCAGCATCTTAAAATAGGTCAGCGTTGGTATCACTTTGTAAATTCAGCCGGTAAAACGGTTGAAGGAGTTGTTAATCTTCAATTCATTGACAAACACTTTGTTGAAGATTCTCAATTCTTGGTTTATTCTAACAAGACCGATTATGGTTGCTATAAAACAGGAAAAATGGCTGCTTGCTGCCATTCCGGGGATCAACCTTCGGGTAGAATTTATCACGTTACGCTCTGATGCGCTATTTACGCATGTTGTTCCTGTCGATTTTTTTATTGACAGGAACAAACGGCTGGTGTCAGGAGCTTTATGTAGCCACTGACCCAGCTTCAAATATGCCAGCCAAGTCATTAGGTTTCCGCCTCAATTACAAGGGTATGGAGTCTCCTTCGCGAATTATGGGACGTTATCAGGCTGAAGTTAGAGCAGGACTTACCAAGAAACTGATGGTGATGGGCGCTTTTAGCTTTTCCGATTACTATCAATTGAAAACACAGTTTGAGGGAGTGCAATTAGGGATGCAATACCGACTTTTTAGCAAAGACCGGGTACATCGTCATTTACGTGGTGCACTTTGGGCACGTTACAGCCATTCGCTGAATCCGCAGCATTTGAGCGACCTTAATTTTTCAGGAGATCATAGTGGAATAAGTTTGGGTGGAACTTTAACTCAGCTTATCCATAAAGTGGCCTTTTCAACCACTATTGGATGGAGCAATGTCTATTACACACAGCGTGAATCCGGATTTGACCAAGGGAATACCATCACAGGTAGCCTTTCGATTGGTGGATTAGCTTATCCTTTGAAATACAGTTCCAGCTTTAAGAAAACTAATGTCAATCTCTACGCTGAAATGCTGGGAGGCTGGAACAGTGGCTATGAAGGAGTTATTGGCCTGCATCCTATTCAAAACGGGCACTGGTTAGATTTACAGCCGGCAATTCAATTCATTTTTAATTCGCAAACACGCCTTGATTTAGCCTATCGGTTTGAATTAGATGCCAATGTTAGGCGCATGGGACCGAATATGGTGATGTTTCGTTTGGAACATTTGCTTTTTAAGGCTTGGTAATAATAAACTGATCTATCTCCGCCTGTGGATTTTGGTGAGAAGCTATTCACAGGCGGCTGTTCTGAAAAATCAACCTTTAAATTTTTTAGTAGGAAATAGATAAGTAAACTCCGATCAAAAGTGAGTATGCGTTCTTTTCTGAACCAAGATTACTCTTTAGTCAATAAATTTTTCGCTTTGCTTTGAGTTAAAGCCAAATGAGCTTTTGATGTTCTAATATGGAGGCTTTAAGTATTGACCTTTTCAGCTTACCCGCTTCTGAAAGAGGAAAAGCCGGAATTGAGGCAATTGCAACAGGACGATTCCGGCTAATGGTTTGTGAAAGCCAACCTTTCCATAACGCTTCATCGGGAAGAGGTTCCTGAAAAACCCACACCGGGCGTTCTCCCCATTTTTCGTGAGGAACTCCAACAATCGCGAAGGTGATTTGAGTATCCTGTATCAAGTTACTCAAATCATTCTCTAACTGCTCTGGTAGTAGTTTTAGCCCACCGCTGTTGATGAGGTTGTCGAGACGCCCCAGAACCTTAAACCTGTCTTGATTTGAAACATCCAATTCTACACTGTCATTGGTTGGAAGGTAGAAGTGCTCATTTTCTGTCAGTCCGGTCCAGTAGGCAGGTAGGCTGATGGTTAAGCTGGTATCTGCTTCTTCCTTTGCCTTATAGGGCGATATCAGCGTAAAATGCGAATCCTCTAACGTCTTTAATGCTACAAAACTGAGGCTTTCGGTCATCCCGTACGTTTGCAGCATTGCACAAGGCAACACAGCATTCAATTGCTGACCCAGCGACTCGGAAACATTTGCTCCACCTAAAAGTATTAGACTGAAGCAATTTCCTGCTTCGTTGATGCTTCCGCTGTTCAAACAAGCAACTGCCTGCGCGGGCAAAAGTGAAAGCACTACATTTCGCTCTTGTTTTGCCTCTTCCGAAAGCTCTAACAGGGGATCAAGCCGGTTAGTTAACAGACTGATGTTCCAACCTGCAAGCAGTGCTCGAATCACTAACATGAAACCACCGGCTCGATCAACAGGCAGAGCCAGCCAGGCATGATCGATTGGATAAGAATTAAGCGCTAAGATTTGCGCGTTTGCAGCTTCTTCAACCCAATTTCTAGAAAAGCTAATCGACTTAGGCGAACCGGTTGAGCCAGATGTTTGTAAGGAAAAGGCGCGGCATGCCGGATTAAACCATTGCTGTATGAGCGACCAAAAAGCGCGCTCATGGTCTGAAAGAACGTCAGTTTCGAGTTGTTCTGTTGCAAAAGCCAGAGCCTGTCCGGGAAGTAGGCTTCGTCCCATAAAGAACAATGGCTTCATGGCTATCCTTCTACGCCTTCTTTAAGTCTTTCTGCGTTTTCTGCGAGTTGTAGTGCATCAAGGAACCCTTGTAAATCCCCATCAAGTACTTGGGAGAGGTTGTACAAGGTTACACCTATTCGGTGATCGGTAACGCGGGACTGCGGGAAGTTGTAAGTGCGGATTTTAGCAGAACGGTCTCCGGAAGAAACCATGGTTTTCCGCCTTCTTGCGACTTCTTCTTGTCGTTTATTGAGTTCTTGCTCGTACAGGCGGGTACGCAACATTTGCATAGCACGTTCGCGGTTGCCAATTTGAGAGCGTTCAACCTGGCAGGTAACTACAATTCCAGAGGGTTTGTGAGTCAACATCACTTTAGTTTCTACCTTATTGACATTCTGGCCGCCGGCACCACCAGAGCGAGCAGTTTGCAATTCAATATCAGCCGGGTTAATAGTGACTTCTAACTCATCGGCTTCCGGAAGAACTACTATAGAAGCTGCTGAAGTATGCACACGCCCCTGAGTTTCCGTATCTGGTACACGTTGAACGCGATGTACTCCAGACTCGTATTTTAGGATACCATAAACGTCTTCACCAATAATGTTCAGCACTACTTCTTTATAACCACCAGCGGTACCTTCATTTTCATCCACCAATTCAACCTTCCAACCTTTGTTTTCGCAATACCGCATGTACATACGGTAGAGGTCACCGGCAAAAAGTGCGGCTTCGTCGCCTCCGGTACCAGCACGGATTTCGAGAATGGCGTTGCGGCTGTCTTCAGGGTCCTGTGGAATGAGCATAAACCGGATGGCTTCTTCCATAGGTTCTTTCTGTGGAATAAGTTCATCGAGTTCGGCCTTGGCCATTTCTATCATTTCAGGATCTTTTTCTTCCTGCAACATCCGCTGACTGTTGATAATGCTATCGGTCAGTTTGCGGTAAGTATGATAGGCGTCCACAATCTTTTCCAGATCCTTGTATTCCTTATTAAGGCGCGCATATCGGCGCATATCCTCGAACACATCGGGTTCGAGGAGCATTTGGCCTACCTCTTCCCAGCGTTGTTTTATTGCTTCTAATTTATCCAGCATCAGTTTGAGCTCAGCGGCCACAAAGTTACTCTTCCCTGGCGGAGAAAGTATATCCCACTGGAAGAAGGTGCAATAGATTCAGGTATTTGGCTGGCATCCAAGGGCCACTCTCTTGCTTTAAGCGACTTCATGTTCCATTGAATGAGTTTTTCAGAAGTTAGCATCCACAAATCATGGGCATTTAGTGCGATGTCTGTAACGCCTTCCATAGGGATTTTCCGAATAAATGCCCCGTAAAAATCGAAGACCCAAACTCCTTGCTGATAAATGAGCAGGTAAAGTTTTCTTTGGTGTTCGATTAAATCAAATGCTTGAAATCCGGACGGAAAATGCTGGTTTAACCTGGGCCCTTCCCAATTTTGCATGCCTTCTGCTTCGTATTTACGAAAACATAAGGTACGGTCGTCGAAGAACCAAATCCTGTTATCGGCACTTCTGCAAAACAAAGGATTTGATGCACTGCGGGCTTCTTCAATTACCCTCTGACTAACCGGGTAAAGGTTGTTATCGAATTCGGCAAGGGTTGAAGTTTCCGGGTAAAACGCAAGGGGCTTTAATGGGTTAAGCAAGTCAAAGGAAGAAATTCTACCCAAGTTTCGGTCTCGCCAATTCGCGATAACTTTCCCCGACGTATCTAACCGGATGATTTCGTTATCGGGTTTAATTTCATACAGATTTCCCTGCATATCTGTGTAAAGCCGGGTTTGCGATGATGCTTGCTTGCAATTGAAACAAAACCACAGAGAAAAAAGTAAGCGCAGTATTAACTTCAAGGGAGGATAATTTTTCCGATTGACTGTTTACAACGAATCAGGTACATGCCTGGTGTAAGACCCCAATCGGATTGGTTAAAGTAGTTTTTCACTACAAGCTGAGTTTTGAGCCTTCTTCCTTGAAGATCTACTATTTCTATTGTTTCATTAAGCCAATTATCCGGGAAATGCCATGATATACTGCCGTCTGCGCCCAACCGGCAACTGATAAATGGCTGATCGATTCTTGGGTTGTGAGTTGAAACCTGAGGTTGGAAAACTTGCTTCAACAATCCCCATAAGGCGTTATCAAAAGAAGAAAGAGCGAGCATGGATTGCCCTGAAGATTCACCCAAACGAACCACGACCAAGTTCATGGAAGGAACCACATAGATTTTCTGATCGTTTTTTCCTAAAGCTGCCATCATATCCGGTGGTGCGTTAGGGACTAACTGGCCTGAATAAAGTATTTGGGTAAGAGGAAGCATGTGGTTAGGCTGCCCGTTGAGCCACCAGAGATACCCATACGAGCGATTTAAGGTTTGTGAAGGCGTGGTCATCTGCCGGAAATAGGCAGTATCGCCTAAAATAGCTTGGCCATTCCAGTTTCCTTGAGCCAGATTCAACAATCCGAAACGGGCAATATCCCTTAACCTGCTGTAATATATACCATCATACCAAAGGCCAGACATGCCAATTCTGAACTTCACCCATTGGTTGGTTAATTGTGCTAAGTTGAGTGGAGAACAAGAGTCCAAAACCGACTGTAGTAGCAGGTATGGAGCGTTATGATACGCCCAACGAGTTCCTGCCGGTGCTTTATAAATCAAGCAGGAATCTACTGTGCAGTTATCATCTGGAACACCGTCGTCGAGACCGGTGGTCATGGTAAGCTGGTGCCGAATGGTGATGCTGTCTTCTCTAGGGAGCGAAAGGTTAGTCCAGCCTTGACCAAGGTACTGAGACGTTTTTTGTTGAATGCTTAATAGCCCCTTTTCCTGGGCGATGCCAATTAACATGGCTGTCAGGGTTTTGCCGGCAGAAGCCCAATACCAAAGACTGTCTTTGGTAAATGTTCCATAATAACGCTCCCAGGCAATTTTGCCATCTTTTAGAATCAGAAAGCCTTTAGTGTTTTTTGAAGTTAGATATCGGTCAACGGTATCTAAGCACGTCCAACACCAATTAACTGATGAAGGATTGACAGTATCCCACTGATTTCCAGTTATGGGTGGGAAGTAAAGAGCCTGTGAGAAGCCCTTATTACAACCGAATACAAGGAGTAAAAACAGAATAACCTTCTTCATACCACTGTGACATTTCTCAAATGATAAAGTTCAACAAGTGTTGGATGAAAAGTTTGTAATTTTTTGAAATACCTATACTAATTTTTGACGTATTGCTTTAGATACCGCTTCAGAGACTGAGTGAACATTGAGTTTTTCGTAAATTTTCTTGATATGGCTTCTAACAGTATCAATGCTGATGAGTAATTCGGCTGCAATCATTTTATAGGAAAAGCCATCTACCAACAATTTTAGCAATTGCCTTTCTCTCGCAGTTAACCCGTATTGTGGCGTTGGCGACTGCTGTTCTGAAAAAAACTTAAGTACTTTCTGAGCTATTGCTGCACTCATCGGAACTTCGCCGTTTCTAATATCGACTATTGCCGATAAAAGCCTTGTCGGGGTTGTTTTCTTGAGCAGATAACCATTAGCGCCGCGCTTCAATGCTTCAAAAAGATGGTCATTATCATCAAAAACGGTGTACATGATAACGGGAAGCTCAGGTTTGATGGATTTCACCTTAGTGAGCGTATCTAACCCATTAAGTACTGGCATGTCAATGTCCATGAGGATGACATCAGGAAACAGAGACCCTATAGCCTTTTCAACATGTTCACCATTTTCAAACATTCCTACGAGGTTAAAGTCTTCACTTAGAGAGAAGAGCTGACTAAGGCTCAAACGCAAGTCAGGATTATCCTCGTAAACTAATAGCCTGAGTGGTTGATCCATTATTCAAATGACCGCCAATTTTTTTCAGGATACAATCACATTTTTATGTGAATATCCCCATCAACTTGGCAGTTTAAATCTTAATTTCCAATGAGTTCCCAATCCGGGTTTAGAATGAAGTTCACATTCTGCTTGAATTTGTGCAGCACGTTGATGAATGTTGCTCACACCGTTTCCTCCTTTTCTTACTTTTTGCAAATCGAATCCGCAGCCATTGTCTGATAAGTCAATCGCAATAGATTTCGAATCTACCCTGAGGGCGATACTCATTTCAGTGGCAGCAGAATGTTTAGCAGCATTGTTTACAATTTCCTTAAAGAGGAGGTATAAATGCTGACGAGTATCCATGGGTATCGCAGCTTGTTGTAGGTCGCCGGTAACCTTAAAAGTGAGTTCAATGCCCATAGCTTCCAACGTCTGAGCTGCAAATTCCCTCATTCTTGCCACAAGTTCCGGGAGTGCATCGTTTGTGGGCTTAATGGACCAGACGATGTCAGAAACCCGTTCCATCATTTCTTGGGTGCTGTTTCCGATTCTATTTAGCAACTCTGAGGCATTTTCCGGCTTTCTTTTCGCCAGTTCTGTTAGAATATTCACACTCGATAACGTTGCTCCAAGGTCATCGTGCAAATCAGAGGCTATCCGCTGGCGGACTTTTTCCAGCTCCTTTTTTCTCTTCATCTTGATTCTCCAGTAAGAATAAACTATGCTTCCAAGAAACAACGTTGATCCTAACAGGAACCACCAGGTAGTATAGAAAGGTGCTTTAACTTCAATCGTAATGAAACTTGATTTTCCCTTTGGCTCACTTTCGTATTGACCTGCAAACTCTAACTGATACTTGCCTGGAGGCAAGTATGATAACGTGATGGTTCGGCCTTCCGTGATGCTTTGCCACTCGTTGCTCTTGTTAACAAAGCGATAGGAATACCTGATTTTAGTAGCATCAATTAAAACTCCGGAAGTAAGATCTAGTTCTAAAGTATTCGCGCTAGTCTGAAGTGTATAATTAGCATCAATTGGAGCATTTATTTCTTTACCATTCATTCTAATTGCAGCAATAGAGGCAACAGGTGCTGATTTCTTTTTAAAGAATTCTGGAATTGAAAGAGTGTAAATAAATTTAGGGTCAATAAAAACTAATTCATTTTTATCGATAATGGCATTCGACGTATTTTCTTCGTCTTCAATGCCATCGAATACGTTTAATTGTTTTAAAGCATCCAGCTTCTGTTTGAGGTACACGAGAAACCCGGTGTTGGTTTGGATCCAAACATTGAGAAAAGAATCAGGGAAAATATTAATAACACGATTGTGGGGAACTTCCTGGTTATTAACAAGATGTATCCACTTTTTAGAATGGCCATCAAGAAACCACACGCCCGATTCTTCCGTACCAACCCATAAATTACCATTTGGCATTTCCCGAACTGCCGATAACGTTGGCATGTCATAAGAAGATCGGTTGTAATCTCCCGGAAAACGAATTGACTTCCACGAAAGCGTATTCGTATCGAGTTGACCCAATCCGTTATGATGTATATTGAACCAAATGGCCCTCGTTCCAACTCCTCCTCCAGAAAAATTTATTGATGGAAGGTTCAACTCTTTGGCGGTGCGAAATACTAGACTATCTTTTCCCCAATGATAATACATCACTTGGTGTCCTACAGTGCCTAAAACGTAGCGCATAGAATCAAGTTGAAGAACTTGAAAAGATTTTAATTGCGGATAGCGGCATTCAGGTTCATGAAATACGACCGTATCTGCATTCGAGTACTTGACTTTTAACTTAGCAATACCCATATATCCCGTAAGCAGTACCTCATTTTCTTTTATTCTAAAGCAGTTAAACACCGCTCCATCTGTTATGCGATAATGGTTGTTAAGAAGCCAACATTTCCCATTATTACGGGAGATGGCATAAACACCGCTATAACCATTTCCAAGTAACCAATCCGAGTTCAGCACCATCATCTGATAATAGTCCGGTATTTCTGGGAATTTAGAGATATAATGAATTGGAATTCGTTTAAGAAAATGCCGTTTAGTGGAAATCACGGATAATCCTTTGTCTGTAGATACCCAAAGAAGTCCTTGATTATCCACCAATAACCCATAATTCTCTATAAAAAATGGAATGCGGTATTTAGGATCAGCCGATTTAAGTATTGTAGCCGTCCAATCTTCAGGATTAACAATCAAAACGCCATTTCCAAAAGAAGTAATGGCAATTCTACCATCGGTTAATGCGGCAAATTGAAAGGAAACAAATTTTTCGTTCAAACTTCCATTCAAACACTTCAATTTAATTTTTTCAATTTGCTTAGTAAATGGATTCCACACAATTAATCCATTAGCCCAACCACCGGAAAGTATTCGTCCATCCTTTAATTGTGCGATAGGTCCTTGAACTGGTTCAACTGGGTTAAGATATATTTTATCGACTTTTAATGTTAATTTATTTAACTGATAAAGACCATAAAAAGCGCTGAAATAATGGTAATCGCCTGAATTGGTAATCAGGAATCGATTAGCAATAACATCCGATATTAATTTTACAACTTTTGGCTTTCGGGAATCATATAAATAAACCCCCATACCACCGCTAATAAATACTCGGAATTTATCAAGCGGCTTCACTGAAAAAACTCTTTTTATGTTTTCACTATTAAGCGGCTTAGGTAGCAGTATATGCCGCCATTTTAAGGTGTAAACATTTACCATCGAAAGCCCTCCTCTATGGCCCACGAGCATGATGGAATCTCCCCAAGGACTCAGTGCTTCAATATGATTATTCCAAACAGGGCCTTCCGGTTGAAGATTTCGGAATACTCTAAATCGATACCCGTCGTAACAGTTTAAACCACTTTTGGTTCCTGCCCAAATTATTCCTCTTTGATCCTGAGCTATACAAAATACTGCGTTATGGGAAAGCCCGTCTAACTTGGTAAAGTGTCTGATGCGTTGGAGGTTGTCCTCCAGAACACCAGCACAGACAAGAGGGGGCAAGGCCATGCACAGCAACAGGAAGCACCAATGTCCTCTCATTGTGGACAATTTAATTGACAATTTTTAAAGCAACATCAGACTTCTTACAGAACTTTTGATTTACAGTTTTTTGACATCTTTAAACACTGATAAACAAGTACATACATCACAATAACTTCGACAAAAATTAAAACTATGCGTAAGTTATTACTTTCTTTTCTTGCCTATATAGCCCTCTTAATTCCGGCTTTCTCCCAGCATATCCCTGATTCTAACCATGTTGTTTCTGCTTCTGCCGGTGACACTATTCGGTGGGTAGCCCCATACTTTCAATCCGGCGGACACCTTAGTCTTCGTCAGCAAGCATTAGTCACCCAACTTTTTGGCGACACGCTTATTTGGGTTGTCCCACCCGGTTTGCAACAAGGAGGAATGCTTAAATGGCAAACAGCCCAAGGTTTTATCTACCCCATTACCCAGTTTTATCTTCGCTTTCGTTACCATCCCGTAAACGGGTTGCCAACTGGCTATTGGACTGGCGTTAACTCCGGAGTGCCAGACACCTTAATGCTTCCGTTCTTATCAGGTTGGCGTTCATTAAGTTGGCCGCGAAGTGCTGGAAATGCGCCGCCAATTTCATCCATGGGTAGTCCAAATATTTGGGAGTTTAATGATACTGCACTCTGGATAGTTCATGATACTACAGGAGGCAATTTTATTACCGGCCCTGTTGGTACACGAATTCGATTAACTGGAAACAAAGATATTCGTGTTGCTCAAGGCGACCATTTTCATTGGGAATACTTTCCTTCCGACACCTTCCTTATTGCACAAACTTCTTTCAGTAGCCTCCTCGTAACCAGTGCTAAACCCGTATTTTTCCAAGCATCCAAGTTGGTTACGTTTGGAAATTTCAAACTGAATATTCCATCGGTTCAACTTCCTGACACCATCATCTCGAATGGCAACAATGATTTAGAATTTAGCTCTTCTGGGGACACCCTTATCCTCAAACATTTGATGCACGTTGGAAAAAGAAACCGACGGCTGAGCGGAAAATGGGTTATCAAGGAATCTCTTCAGGCTTATGATTCAACCACTGCAACGGGAAGTATCACCTGGGCTGGAGATAGTACTTCCTTTCTGATTGGAAACTGCATGTTTGATCAACTAATTGTCAAAAGAGGGTGTACGCTGAAGTTAAACCAGCCCCTCAGACTTAAACGTTCCGGAAACAGTGGTTGGAAGCAATGGGTTATGGAAACTGGAAGTACCTTAGAAACGGATACAGCTACTATTATTTTAGAGGGAAGTCCTTTGCTTTTCTCCCGTGGGGAGCTTCAAGCCAATGTTAAGTTGAAGCTAAAATCACGTTCTCTGAGGCAGTTTTGGCCTTCAGGAAGCCGGGTAAAGCTACTCCATCAAGGAAATATCCATCTCATTTTACCGGACTCCTCATCAGGCACACTTGATTGGCCCGATTCAACAAACAAACAATTAAGCTCATTAATAATAGGTAGAAACAGTCGATGGGAGTTAGGCTCCGGGTTTTCAGGCACTCACATTGATTCACTGTGCCAAATCAACGAAAACGCCTCATTGGTGTTAAACGACAACAGACTTCTGCATTTCCCTTCGCACAGCATGATTCGAGTAAACGGAAGGATTGAAACGCTGGGAAATGAGGGATTAGCTGGCTCACAATCCGGGCAATTACGGTGCAATATTCAAAACTTACTATTCTCGGATTCTGCACATGTCCTTTATGTCGGTGGTACGCAAACGGTTTCACCTTTATCCAACTACCCACGTCTGACATTGGGGAATACTGGAGTGAAAACACTTGCTGGCAATATCTTGATAAATGGAGATTTAAGTATCCGAGGTAACTACACCCGTCTCGATGCTGACATCTATACGATAACGATAGGACGTAGTATGTATGTGAGCACAACTTCGGGAAATGGATTTACAGAAGGACAATCTGAATTAGTATTCACTCACCCAAGAGCGGAACTTAAAGTGGAAGGGTTTCATCAATCGGAAACTGTAAATCGAGTACGGATAAAATCAGGTGGAAGCTTAAAGTTGCTGAGTGGACTTCAAATTAAAGGCAGTGGAAGGCTTACGTTAGAAAATGGAGCTATTTTGAATGCAGATACTCATGATTTAAGCGGAACAGGCCTTCTTCAGATGCTTCCGCAAAGCCAGTTGTGGCTTTCGAAAGTAGGTAGTGATCCGTTGCCTGGCTTAAGTGGAATCGCCGCCACTTATCAAATAGATTCAAGTGCCGCATTAATACTTAATGGTTTAGGAAATCAAAAACTGAGAGGAGGCAGAGTATATGGAATTTTAAAATTTCAAGGAACAGGTGAAAAAACCCTTAGTAGCTCTCTCACCATTCCTCCACAGCGGGTTGAAATAGGCACAGGGGTTCGTTTAAAGCAGGAAAGCTGGAAACTCGGAGGAGTTGCTACCAGTTTGAAATTAGATTCTCTGTCATACTTTGAACTTAATGGAAGTGGAATTCAACCCGATTGTGGGGGGCATTGGGAAATCAACCCATCGGCAACTGTTGGAATTTTTTCAGTTGGCGCTGCAGCAACAATTCTTCGAAAGGGGAAAACCTATCCGAATTTGAATTTTGGAACTGGCAAAGTACAAACTAACAAACGGGACACCCTGCTTTTGCTTCCCGGCTGTACCCTATTGGTGGATAGTGGCTGCAACTGGTCCATTGAAGATTCAAGTTCACTAATTTCGAATGCCTCACCACTTTCATTAGACGTATCGGGAGCCGTCACTTGCAGTCATTCTGGCGGCCTAAAAGGGTTTTTTCAGCCTATGCTGGGAGCTCCTACTATTACCCTTTCGAGCGGAAGCCGAATTCAATACTTATTCCCTTCAGGTCAACAACAAATCGATTCCCTGAACTTTCATCACCTCAGTTTTTCTGGAAATGGATACAAGCAAATTCCTTCGAAACTAACCGTAAAGGGAAATATTGAGTTCCCCAACGCCTTTTACAGCATCCCAGACACGATAATGCTTATCGGTCAAGACACGCAAACCGTGCGAATTCCGCTCGTTCAAAACATGTTGGTTCAAGGAAAAGTGAAGCAATTCAACAACAACGTAATGGTGGGTGGAAGCGTGATAATGGAGGCAGGCAGTCAACTTCGGGGTGATGGCAATGACACTTTACGGTTAGGAAACAATGGAGCTTTTTGGACTTCAGATTCTCAATCCATAAAAATGCCCATTCAGGCTGTTTATCCTCATCCTTATCAAACATCTGGATGGAGGTTACTGGGTTTTCCTTGGTCGTTGCATACTCAAAAGTGGGGCAACAGGTTGAATGTGCTGGACACCCTTCAACCTAAAATCAGAGGGTTGGTATCAAATTCTAGTAATGCTACTTGGCTGTCATTGGCTCAAAAAAGCAGAATCGAACAGAAAAGCACAGACAGCCTTAACCGAGCACCGCATGAAGCATGGTTGCTGCAATGTGGCCCTGCCGGATTACTGCAAAGTGCAAGAGACTCCATATTAATCAGTGGAACCAATCTTCCGGTATTCATTGAAAAGCCAGACACGATGATAGGCTGGAAGACGCTTTCCAATCCATTTCTTCAACCAATTGCCTTAACGGACTCTTTACAATTTCATTCCACTGGCCTTTATTCGGGCATTTGGAGATGGGGAGGATTAATAGCGCCGGGTTGGCTATATCAATCATCGTCAATTACACTTGCCGACAGCTTGTCGAACCCTAACCTATCGGTATTGGCTCCATTTCAAGCCGGCCTTGTTCACCGAAAGTCCCCGGGAATCATTCGATTTCAATCCGCTGAAAAACCTAACTCAACTCCAACAAGTACCCTTCTTCGGACTCAAAACAAATACCAGCACCGCATCAAGTTGAGTATTCGGTTAGGGAAAAGAATCCGGCAAATGCTTGCGGTTCAAACTAAGCAAGGTTGGCTGAATGACACCATTCCTTTACCACCCTTTCCAGAAGGTGATGCACTTTCTTTCGGTGCTTTGAACAATCCTGCTCAAGCACTTCTTTATCCAACCGTCTCGCAATCGCTTGTAATTCCTTTGCACATCAAACCGATTTACTCCGATAGTTTAACGATAGAAATCGAAACAGAGCAACTGGAAACAGGCTGGCAGGTCTGGTTGTATGATTCGTTACTGCAGCAATTCTTTGCAGCCGGGCAAGCAATCCAAAAACGAAGTACTGCCGGAGCTAATCAACGATTTTCTTTACACCTTATCCGAGTCCCGGTCAACAACAACGAAGCTCCAAATGAAAATCCGTTTAATTGGACAAACGGGCAACTTTGGTTAAAGGAGCATGTTGAATCATTTTCTGTATTCAATACAAATGGGCAACTAATCGAGTCTCAAATCAACTTGGATTCAGCGACTGCAATTCAGCTCCCGAATGGAATAGCTGGCATAGCTGTCATAAAAAAAGGCGGAAAACAGTGGATTTTCCCTGTTTTCCGCCCTTGATTGAGCAATAATAAGCGTTACTGAGTTGGGCCGTTGTCCACGTTTGCCTCAATTGCAGACTGAATCGAAACTGGAACATTGGATAAGAAATCGTAACCAAGCAAGCTTTCGAGTGCATCAACACTAACACGGTACTGACCCCAGTTGGAAGGGTTTACTGATTGAGTGTTAGGAACGTTAACTGCAATTACACGAGTTGAACTCGTTACACGGGCTGCATCGTTGGAACCTGTAGGAAGAACGATGATTACTTTCCATACTGAAGCAGGAACTGCGATGGTATTAGAAGAAATCCAGTTAGTAGTTCCACCATTCGATCCTGAACCGCCGTTTCCGCGTCCACCACAAACAATGTAAAGTTCATTACCAGCATTCATCAAGGTGCGGCAATACTCTTCTAACAATCTCCAGGTTTGCTGGTTGTTGGTTGGCGCTTGTGGAATAACGTTAGTCATGGTGAAAGTGACCTGATTCTCAGCAGAACTGAAATCACGGTCTTCTGAAGGACACATGTGGCCGCGGTCGAAACCAGAGTTGGTATAATTACCGGTTGTAACTCTATTCCAACCTGTTGGAAGAGTATTATCAGAAGTAAATGAAGTAGAACGAGGAGCGTTACCTTTCCAAACTGGACTTAAGTGCCAGCTAACCCAGTTTGGGATATTTCTTGAGCGGTTGTAGGAAAGACTATACATCTGCTTATCCATGAGATAGTTATTCGCATTTGATATAGCATTGGTTGCACCGCTTGGATTTCCCATTCCAAGGTTGTTGTCACGTGTTGGAGTGGTGCTTCCTGAGTTACTTGTCACCTGAACATTGTCGATATTAATTCTTGCTGAGCCACCGCTGACTTTGCGAATTTGAAAGCGAACATTTCCGGTAACATTAAGAGAAAAGTTGGAAGTGGTGAGTGAAGTTCCTACAACAGAAACTGTATTCCCAACCTTAGTCCAAGAGCTGCCGCTATTGGATGAAGACCAAAGTTCGTAGGAAGAACTTGCATCGCTTCCGTAAACTGCCGACTGAATGCTAATGGCAGAAGCTCCATTCGTCAAGTTGAAATTCATGGTGATAGTACCGGAGTTCACCATTCTTGCCGAGGCCAATCCGGATTTTCGATCAGAAGCTGAAGTTCCAATCAAGGCATCAGCTAAGGTCCAACTTCCTGAAGCTAAAGACACTGAAGCCGAAGCATAAGACGTTTTAGTTCCTGATTCAAACCCTTCTGTTAACGATAAACTCGCAGTTCTTGAATCAGGATCTGGAATTTCTTGATCATTATTTGTTACTGGTGCGAAAATTTCAGCCTTTTGGCAGGAAATAAATACCAGCAAAGAGAGGCTTAGAGCAAAAAGATACAATTTTCTCATGTTGCAAATCTATAAGAAATTTGTAAACATGGGAAAACACTAAGAAGATTTACCGGTTTAATCATCAACGCTTTACCTCGCAATAATCTTAGCCATCCAAATGATGAATCCTAAACTTCGGATTGAAATCTGGTCCGACATTGTTTGTCCATTTTGCTACATCGGGCTGCAACAGCTCAATTCAGCATTGAAGCAATTACCTAAAGACACTGTATATGAGATAACTTGGAAGGGATTCCTTCTCAACCCAAACCTGCAAACTGTGCCAGGGGAAACCCTCGCCAACCACCTGGCTCGCACCAAGAACCAAAGCCTTGAATGGGCTACTGATGCTATGGAGCAAGCTACTAAAATGGCTGCTCAGGAAGGGTTGCAATTTAATTTAGAAAATGCTGTACCTGCCAATTCCATCTATGGGCACCAGCTTCTAAAATATGCAAGGCAAAATGGAAATGCTACTGAAGTGTATTCCCTGCTATTTCAAGCCTATTTTACGGATGGGAAAAAAATTGATAATTCCTTAGTCCTGAAATCGATAGCAGAAAAAAGCAATTTGTCGTGGGAGGATTTCGAAAATTCTCGTGAAAGCTTACAAGAGGAACTGGAAAACGATTTCCAAGAAGCACGCATTCTTGGAATACAAGGAGTGCCCATGATGGTAATAAACCGAAAGTGGGGAATCTCAGGAGCCCGCGGCTCTCAACTAATGCTAAAAGCCTTTCTTCAGGCTATCGAAGAAAATTAGCGCTTACTTCAGATAAACCTGGCCTTCGTCCATCCGAAGTTCAATATGTTCTTGTAACGTGGTGGATAACGATAATCCTACAAAATCAGGACTAACAGGAAATTTTTTGTGTGCACGGTCAACCAAAACTGCAATATGTAATTGCTGTATCAGTACACCCATAAAAGGCTTAAGTGCATACATCAGCGTTTGGCCTGAATTGGCGACATCGTCAACGAGAACTAAGGGTAAATGTTGCCAGTGTTCCGGTTCATGCGATAAGGTAATATCGTCATGAACCGGATTTCGTTTATTAATGCGGATAAAGCCAACTTCTACCTCAAGGTCTGAAATAGATCTTAGCTTTTCTGCTAGCATTTCTGCTAACTGAAAGCCCCGATTTTTAATCCCAAAGAGGAAGATTTTCTTCTCAGAAGCATGTTTCTCAAAAATTTGCCACGCTAAGCGAAGTATCTTCTGCTCTACTTTTTGCGCATCTAAAATCAGGGTAGCTGACATAATTCCGAATTATCGAATCAGTTGATCGTTCATTTCTTTAAGGGATAGCTCCCACTTCCAGGAAGAGTCCATCATTTCGTCGAGAGTACGCTGCGGAATCCAGCCCAACACTTCCTTAGCGCGGGTATTATCTGCATAGATGGCAACAACATCTCCATCGCGCCTTGGGCCGATTTCGTAATTCAGTGCTACACCTGAAACTTTCAGGAACGACTGAACGGCCTCCTTCACCGTAACTCCGTTACCTGTACCCAGGTTGAAGACTTCAAGTTGTGAAGTGTAACGCTTATTTAACATAAATTCCAAAGCCTGAGTATGCGCTGAGGCAATGTCGCAGACATGAATAAAATCGCGAATACAACTGCCGTCTCTGGTGGGATAATCGCCTCCGAAAATGGTTAGCTTCTCCCGTAACCCAATGGCTGTCTGAGTGATATACGGAACTAAATAAGAAGGAACACCAATAGGCAACTCCCCGATACGAATCGAAGGATGAGCGCCTACCGGATTGAAATAACGAAGCGAAACCACATGAGTGGAAGAAGCATTAACATAATCTTTCAGGATATCTTCGCCCATTCGTTTAGTTCTCCCATAGGGCGATTCCGGCTCAGGCAGTGGGGTGTTTTCGGTAACAGGCAATTCGGGTGGGTTGCCATAAACTGTACAAGAAGAAGAAAAAACTAAGTAGGGAATCGAAAACTCATCGCATGCCCTAAGCACATTATTGAGCCCAATAAGGTTGTTGTCGAAGTATTTCAATGGATTTTTAACTGATTCAGCAACACTTTTGAAAGCAGCGAAGTGAATAACTCCGTCTATGGCCTTACATCGACTGAGCAACTCTGAAAGTTGGTTGTAATCCCTTAAGTCAACTTCATGGTGTTCAAAACGTTCTCTTCCTATTAACTCAACAATTCGGTCTTCAATCCAAGGGTAGGAATTGGAATAGTTATCTAAGCTGATGACTTCATGCCCGGCTTCTACCAAATCAACGACAGTATGAGAACCAATAAATCCACAACCACCGGTAACCAGAATTCTGGCCATTATCGTTTAATTTGATTCATAAGGTACTGTCCATAACCGCTTTTCATCAGCGGTTCAGCCAAAGCTGCTAATTGCTCTGTATTGATGAAGCCCATATTCCAGGCAATTTCTTCGATGCAACCAATCTTCAGGCCCTGGCGCTCTTCGATAACACGAACAAACTCTCCGGCTTGCATCAAGGAAGGTACAGTTCCGGTATCCAACCAAGCAGTACCACGACTAAGAATGCCCACTTTCAACTTACCTCTTTCAAGATAATGTTTATTGACATCGGTGATTTCGTATTCTCCGCGAGCCGATGGCTGTAGATTTTTTGCGATTTCTACCACCTCATTATCATAGAAATACAACCCAGGAACAGCGTAATTCGATTTAGGCTTTAAGGGCTTCTCTTCGATTAAAATAGCCTTGTTCTGCTCATCAAACTCAACGACACCATACCGCTCGGGATCTGATACGTGATAGGCGAAGACAACACCCCCATCAGGGTTATTATTATCCAGCAACAATTTTTGCATACCGGAACCATAAAAAATATTGTCTCCGAGAATGAGTGCTGCTTTGTCTCCTCCAATGAATTGCTCACCCAAGACAAAAGCTTGTGCAAGTCCGTTGGGAACGTGCTGTTCTACATAGTCGAAATTCATTCCCAAACGACTACCGTCTCCCAACAACCTTCGGAAGTGAGGTAAATCGTGTGGGGTTGATATGATAAGAATATCCCGAATGTTGGCCATCATCAAGATAGACAGGGGATAATAAATCATGGGTTTGTCGTAAACCGGCATCAGTTGCTTGCTCATGGCAAGAGTGATGGGGTGCAAGCGGGTCCCGGAACCTCCGGCGAGAATTATTCCTTTCATAGTCGGTACTTGTACAAATCTAATAGATGGGCACATTCTAATTTAATATTCCTGTATTTTCGCAAAAATCAATAAGGACGAAGAGTGCTATTAGGAACAATATTTCAGAAAAGTCTTAAACTCAGAACTGCGCTGAGTTTTCAGTTGTTCGACGCCGAACAACAACAGCGACTTGTCCTGAGAAAACTCCTCAAAACAGCCGAAAAAACACAGATAGGTGAGTATTTTCACTTCGACGATATCCTTAAAAGCCCGGATATCCTGAAAGCTTACAGTGGAAGCCTGCCTATTTACGATTACAACTCCATCTACAAAGCCTGGTGGCACAAACAGCTTGATTCTGTCCCTAACGTTACCTGGCCGGGAGTTACTCGCTATTTTGCCTTGAGTTCCGGGACTTCAGAAGCATCCTCCAAGTATATCCCGGTTACAGAGGATATGATTAAGGCTATGCGCAGAGCCAGCTTCAAACAAATTTATACTTTAGCCCATTACAACCTGCCTTCCAATCTTTTCGAAAAAGGAATTCTCATGGTGGGTGGAACTACACACCTAAACTTCAACGGTTCTTACTTTTCCGGTGATTTGAGTGGAATTAATGGCAGTAAAATCCCCTTTTGGTTTCAGCGCTTCTACAAACCGGGCAAGCAAATCGCTAAGGTTAAAGATTGGGAAGAGAAAATTGAAAGCATTGTAGAAAACGCAAAAGATTGGGATATCTGGATTATTGCGGGTGTACCCGCATGGTTGCAAATCATCATAGAAAGGATAATTGAACGCTATAACTTAAAGAATATTCATGAGTTATGGCCAAATCTTAATGTGTATGCGCATGGTGGGGTAAGTTTTGAACCTTACAAACAGGGCTTCGAGCGTTTGTTAGACCATCCCTTGATTTACTTCGAAACCTACCTTGCTTCTGAGGGTTTCATCGCCTACGATGCCCGATCAGAAAGAACCGGAATGAAGCTAATTCTCAACAATGGCATTTATTATGAATTTATCCCCTTCAATGAAGAGAATTTTGACGAGGACGGTAATGTGAAAGAAAATGCAAGAGCGATTCATATTGGGCAGGTTGAGGAAAACAAGCCATATTCGTTATTGCTTACCTCTTGTGCCGGCGCATATCGTTATATAATTGGCGATGTCATTCAATTCACTTCTTTAAAGCACAGTGAAATCAGAATCTGCGGAAGAACCAAACATTTCCTATCGCTATGTGGAGAGCATCTTTCTGTGGATAATATGAACAATGCTATTCACCATGTTAGCGAGCGTTTTAACCTGAAAATCAAAGAATTTACTACGGAAGGATTCACTACTGAAAACAACTTATTCGGGCACCGGTGGTACATAGGTTGCGACGATTCAACGGATTCGGAAACTCTTGCTAAAGCCATTGACGAGCGACTTAAGGAAATTAATGATGATTATGCCACTGAACGTAATCATGCATTAGAGGAGGTTTCTGTTGTTGTTTTACCCAATCAAGTATTCTTCGATTGGTTGGAAAGCAAAGGTAAAATGGGTGGTCAGCATAAGTTTCCTAGAGTACTCAATAAGTCGTTCATCCAGGAATGGAAGTCATTCCTCGCTTCCAAGCAAATTGCCGTCTAAGTTTTGGACGCCCTCTTTCAAGGTATCATTTTTGGTTTTCTAGTAGCATTGATGCTGGGAGGGCCAGTTTTTTTCGCCCTTATGCAAACCAGCATTACCAAAGGGTTTTCAGCAGGTGCCTTTATGGCGCTGGGGATATTGCTTAGCGATGGCTTTTGCATTGCGGTCTCTTACTTCGGATTAGTAAGCTTATTTCATAACCCCATTTTCATGAAGTATTTAGGCTTAGTGGGTAGTGCATTTATGGCTATTTACGGCATTAGTATGCTGCTGAAAAGAAGAATTGAAGTTAAACCTGCCGACGATAGTAAATTCAGAAAAGGCGGACCGCTACTCAAAGGGTTTCTACTTAATACGTTGAACCCCTTTGCGATAACTTACTGGTTAGGAAATGTGAGTTGGGTAAACAGTGTTTTCGAACCAAATGAAGTCCCGCTGTTTTTCGCAGGAGCGTTAGGCGTTGTATTTAGCACAGACTTAGCTAAGGCTTATATTGCAAAAAGGCTTCAAAATGTGTTGAATGCCAAAGTGTTATTAAGCATCAATCATTTTTCAGGTGCAGTACTTGTGATCGGTGGTGGAATAATCCTTTATAAAGTGCTTTCAGGACAGAGCCTTATGCCTTAGGCTCATCGCTTCTATTGCCACTCAGGTATTCTCTAATCATTACTTTTTGCATTTCTCTTTTGAGAACCATAGAGGCAAGTGCTTCGGCAGTTGATTTCACCGAATCATGCGCTCTAAATAGTGCTTTTAATGCCGGCTCGGCTATATCGATTCGGTACATTAATCGTTGAAACTCGTCCTTAGAACTTCTTTGAAGGACTTCTAAGAATGAGCTTAATCGAGGATGCAACATCGCAAGATCCTGATCTGCATTTTCTTCCCACTCAAAAGACAACCCTGAACATTCTATGTCCTTTAAAAGCTGACGGACGCAGGCAGTAAGTAAATGAGCATTATGGTTTGCAAGCCCAATTCCCTGATACCAATCAGGAAGCTCCATTTTCGTTTTTTTGCTTTTTTAGCACTTCAAATTCGAGGCTTGCCTGGTCTAAAGCTGTCCTGCATTCCTGAATAAGCGTTAACGATTCATTGTAAAGCACCAACGCCTGGTCTAAGTCGGTCTGTTCCTGCTGAAGCATATCAGAAATCTGACGGATACGCTTGAGCTTCTCTTCAATACGGAATTGCATAGTTCAAAGATAACAGCCTCAACTTTACTTCGAGGGAAAGGCGAAAACTGTACTTTTGCGCAGCATGCAGCGGAAGCCCATTTTGACTCCACTGATAGTCCAACAAGAACCGGCCCTATCTCTACTGTTTTGGTGGTTCTTTAGTTTGGGTTGTTTTCCGGTTTTTCAATCGTTATCAAGTGCCGTATGGCTGGCTTGGGTGGGTTACCTCAGTAAGTTTACCTTCATCAGCGGTGCTATTGGGTGGGGAGTATTTCATCTGATAGGCGCAAAAACTGCCTGCAAATGCCCGACTGTGCTTTTACCTGCCGGAATCATCCTTACGGCTGTTTCCATAACGGCATTGTATCCATTGGCAACATGGACGTTCGATTTAAGTTACGATGGCAATTGGTATCACCTTAAAGCCATCAACTACTTGGTACAGCATGGTTGGAATCCTTACTTTGAAAACGTACCCAACGATAGTTACCCAAATGGAGAGTTGTATGTTAATCATTATGCTAAAGCTTCATGGTTTGCTTCAGCATCTTGGGTAAAGTTGTTTGAAGTACAGGATCTTGGAAAAATCAACCAAGTGTTAATAATTCTCGGAGCGTTGGGCGCAGGGTTAACGATTGCTTTTCAGGAATCGAGAAACCGGTGGATGAAAGCACTATTAATCGTTTGTGCTGTATTTAATCCGGTTTCCATTAACCTGATGTTTAGTCATTATATAGACGGAGAGTTAGCATCCGGTCTGTTGCTGTTGATGTTTGGAATGTATCAAGCCGAAAAATCTAGCTCTCGCTCATTGGGACTATTCCTGCTCTTATTAGCCGTTTACATAGCTAATCTCAAGTTCACGGGGTTGATGTATGTAATGTTAATTGGAGGAGCATGGACGTTTCGCCAAATGTGGATAGCTCAATTATCTCCCGGCATGTTCATTATTTCCATTTTGTTGTTTGGGTTACTGGGCATCGGAGGTTTGGGCTACCCCACTTATGTGAGGAATTATCAAGAGAAAGGCAACGTATTTTATCCTTTACTGGGCGAAGGAAATGTATATAAAAATGTATCAGAAGCCTGTTATCCTAAAGATTTTTATAATACAAACAGGTTAGAGCGGTTTTATAAATCCAATATTGCTGAACCAGCTTTTGTAAGATCGCCAATGAGCAGTGAAAGAAGACCGTTCTTTCAAATACCTAAAGATTTAGGCAATTATGATATGGCCGCACCTGAGCTGAATAGTTTTGTTCCATTCTTTCAGGAAATCGTTGCATTCAGTCTTCTATTACTACTTATTCTGACCCTACAGAAAAAAATAACCTTTCCGGGTTGGGCCTTATTGATAATATTAATCTCTCCTGTTTTTTGGTTAGAGCAGAACTGGATGGCGCGCTACATCCCTCAGCTTTGGTTTGCCCCTTTGTTGATACTTTGGCACTCTTCCAATCGAAAGCGCCCCGGGATTATTAGCTACTTCCTACTGGTGCTAATCTCTGTAAATTTGTTCATTATACACGTCCGGTTTGCTAATCGGCAATACAAGGAAAACAAGAACTTCCATGAATGGCTTTCGAAACTAAAAACCCAACGTAAGGTAGAATTAAGATTAGGTTGGATGGGGTGCGATGAACTCAGAATAAAGCAGGCAGGAATTAAATGGGTTCCATTGAAAGGAACACTAACAGAAGATGAAAAAGATTTTGCTCCATTCTTCGGGTGGTTACACGGTCTTCATGTAAGAAAAAAAGCTAACCAATAATTACATCGCTTTTTACTTCACCATCAAAAAAACGAGTAGTCAATTTATCACCTTGCTGAACCGAAGAAGAGGAGCTCAAAACTTTGCCTTCTTTAAGTGTTAAGGTATATCCTCGTTCTAAAATGGTTTCGAAATGCGACGCTTTCAACAGCGTTTCCTGACTATCTAAAAGTTGTCTGATTATTTTCAATCGGCCTTCTACTCTTAAGGATAATCGTTCTTCCATGTCATCGAGCCATTGCCCTTGCTGTAAAAACCTGTTTTCGATTTTCCTTGTGATGAGTGTTCCGACTTCTTCCAGCCATGCCTTAACCTCCTGCAAATCTGCGGCAGCCATTTCTGCTGCTGCTGTCGGAGTTGGCGCACGCTGGTCGGCAGCAAAATCTGTAAGTGTAAAATCTGTTTCATGGCCAATGGCTGCGATAACAGGTTTTGAACAATTTGATACTGCGCGTACAAGGGTTTCATCATTAAAGCACCACAAGTCTTCCATTGAACCTCCTCCCCTGCCGATAATAATTAAATCAACCTCTTCTACCGCTTCCAATAACCGTAGTGCTGCAATTAAACTTGCCGGCGCTTCCGTTCCTTGCACCAAGGCCGGAGACAGAAGTAAGCGGGTGAAAGGATGTCGGCGGGAAAGAGTAGTCTGAATATCTTCAATGACAGCTCCGGTAGCAGAAGTCACAACTCCAATAGTTCTTGGGTAACGAGGCCAGCTTCGTTTTTTCGACTCATCAAATAATCCTTCTTTGGCAAGTTTATCCCTAAGTTCAATAAACCGTTGGAATAACGTTCCCATCCCTTCTTTCTTCATACTGCTTACCTGCAATTGGTAAACACCCCGTGCAGCATAAACCGTTAAATCAGCAGTAACCAATACTTTATCACCATTTTTCGGAGTGAAGTCCAAACGCTGCCCACGAAACATCACACATGCTAACTGACCTGTTTCGTCCTTAATACTGAAGTAACGGTGTCCGGAAGTATGTTGCTTATAATCGGACAGTTCACCACTAACCTCAAGACCTTGAAAAAAAGGAGCAGATTCCAACAAGTTTTTTACGTGCTGGTTAAGCTCTGTTACAGTAAACCGGTATGCCATTTACTCTTGTGGAGGATTGAATTCTCCTTCCCATTTAGCAATAACCACAGAAGCAAGGCAATTCCCAATCACATTCACCGATGTCCGCGCCATGTCCATCAAAGTATCAATACCCAGTATAATATAGACAGGCCATTCAGGAAGATTGAAAGAAGCGACCGTAGCAAGAAGTATTACCAAAGAAGCCCGTGGTACACCTGCAACTCCTTTAGAAGTGAGCATCAGAGTGAACACCATAATCAATTGTTGACTAAGGCTTAAGTGAATACCTGCTGCCTGGGCTACAAAAACAGAAGCAAGCGATAGATAAAGCGTTGTTCCATCCAGGTTAAACGAATATCCTGTTGGCATAACAAAAGCAACAACTTTCTTAGGAACACCAAAAGCAATCATTTTCTCCATCGCCTTAGGCAAAGCCGCTTCTGAAGAAGCCGTAGCAAACGCTAGTGAAACAGGATCCGTTACTGCCTTTGCAAATCCACGGATAGGAATCTTCAGCAACAACATAATGGGGACTAAAACCAGCAGAATAAAGGCAATCAATGCTAGGTACAAAGTGGCCAAGAGAAGAAAAAGGTTGGATAATATCCCAAGTCCCATGCTTGCAACGGTGTAAGCTATCGCACCTGCAACCCCAAAAGGAGCAGCATACATCACCAAACCGGTAAACTTGAACATGACTTCAGACAAGCTTTCGCTGAATTCCAACATCGGACGTTTCTTATCTTCCGGCAAAAGTGCCATAGCAATGCCAAACAGAATGCTGAATACGACTACTTGAAGTACCTGGCCTTCAGCGAAAGATTTAGCAAAATTTTCCGGGAAGATGTGCAGTATAACTTCTTCAGCAGATTGCTTAGCTACGGTTGGTATTCCGCCTTTGCTCATCAAACCAGCATCAACTCCAACGCCGGCTTCACTTAAATTAATGGCAGCAAGGCCTACAAACAAAGCAATGGTCGTTACGATTTCGAAATACACCAATGATTTCCAACCCATCCGGCCAACCTGAGCCATGTTAGAATGCCCGGCAATTCCAACTACAAGGGTTCCAAAAAGCAATGGAGTAATGATGGTCTTTATCAGCTTTAGAAATATTTTGCTGAGAATATTCGCATGAAGTGCGATTTCCTTAAAATCATACCCTATCTCAATGCCCAGTAGCATAGCGATAAAAATCCAAGTAGTTAACGATTGCTTTTGCCAGCCATACAAAACGATTAATACCAACAAGCTCCAACGGCTGGTCATTAAGACCGGCTCATAAAGCCCTAATACACCTTCGTATTGCAATACGTGAAGCAGTGCCGTAACAACGGTCATAAAGACCGTCAACTTCGGAATCCATTTTGATTTCATGCCGGGCTAAAATACGAAGCCCGTCAGGATTTAAGGGAGTAAACCGTCAATCCTATCCATTCTTTAGAAAGTATATACCATTGAAAGAGTGCAGTAGGTGACGGGATAAGCCATTTAGTTGGGTGCCAAGTGAGCTTCAAGGATTTAAATGATGCCGACCAGGGCATGAATTTCAATGGTGTTTTCCGGAACATGGCTACGGATCGTCTCATGTGATAGGCTGAGGTCACAAGCAAAAAGTTTCTCTGAGACATGCCCGGTTTCTCTTTTATCATTTTCCAAACTTCCTGTGCACTTTGAAACGTATTTCTGGAATAGTTTTCAACCCAGATACAGGAATCGGGTATTCCCTCTTCCAACAACCAGCTTCGTACTAACTCAGGTTCTGAAGGACCTTCGGATTCGAAAACTTTTCCGCCAGAAATGAGAATATTTTTGACCTTTCCGGCTCGGAACAGGTTAACAGTTTGCATCAATCGGTCACCATCATCCGACAGAAACGGGCGGTCATATATTTCAGGAGTTTCCAGAAAACCAGTTAACAATATTGCCGCCTCATACTCAGTAGTTAACGTATTCAAAGGTGCCGGACGCCCTTCCCACCAACGAAATACCCAATTGATGATCATGGGATTGGTGAAGAATACCCATAAAACCACAGTTGCTGTCCACCATTTCCCCGACGAGGGTAACCGTCGCTTGAACCAAGAAACTAACGTGAAGATGACCAGAAACGTAACAGGAGTAAACAGCCAGCTTACGATTTTACCTAACAAAATCATAAAGGAAAATTATCCTTTATTTCCGGAAAATTCCATCAGAAATGCTTTGATAAAGGGATCAAGATCACCATCCAAAACACCCTGTGCATCTGAAGTTTCTACATTGGTTCTTAAGTCCTTGACCATCTTATAAGGATGCAAGACATAAGAACGAATCTGAGAACCCCATTCAATCTTTTTCTTTCCGCTTTCTACCTTATCTCGCTCTTCGTTGCGCTTGCGTATTTCGAGCTCATAAAGCTGAGACTTCAACATCTTCAATGCCTTCTCCTTGTTGAGCAATTGGGAACGCTCCTGCTGGCATTCAACAATAATTCCGGAAGGAGCATGACGCAAACGAACAGCGGTTTCAACTTTGTTTACATTCTGGCCACCGGCACCACCAGAGCGGTAGGTTTCCCAAGTAATATCACTCTGGATGATTTCAATCTCAATGTTATCATCCACCAGAGGATAGGCAAATACTGAGGCGAAAGACGTGTGTCTCCTTGCATTGGAATCGAAGGGAGAAATACGAACGAGTCGGTGAACACCATTCTCTCCTTTGAGGTAACCGTAAGAAAAATCACCTTCAAATTCGAGCGCGACAGATTTTATCCCGGCATCGTCACCGTATTGAAGATCGAGTTCGCGGATTTTATATCCATGGCTTTCACCCCACATGAGGTACATTCGCATGAGGATTTGCGCCCAATCTTGGCTTTCGGTACCGCCAGCGCCGGAGTTGATAGTGAGTACCGCACTCATCTGGTCTTCTTCGGAACTAAGCATGTTTCTAAACTCCAGTTCTTCAACCATTTTGAGGGTTTTCTGGTAGTTTTCTTCCAATTCTTGTTCCTCCATCTCCCCTAATTCATAAAACTCAAGCGCTAACGTTAATTCATCAACCTGAGTTTCCAATTCCTGGTAATCTGAAACCCAAACTTTTGCAGTTTTAACTGAGCGCAACGTTTTTTCGGCCTCAGAAGGATTATCCCAGAAACCTGGGGCCTGAGAGACAGTATCAACTTCATCAATGGCGGCCTTTTTGGATTCTATTCCCAAGAAGCGGAATAAATCATCGGTACGGCTTTTAAGGTCATCTAAGTGTTCTGAGCGCATAAGTCAAAAATAAAAAGGGTACCCTGATTAAGGCACCCTTATTTAAGGGAGATAGACGGGTCTCGAACCCGCGACCTCCAGAACCACAATCTGGCGCTCTAACCAACTGAGCTACAATCTCCGTGAAACGGGTGCAAAAATAATGGTTCGTTAATGAAGTTCAAACTTTAATAAAAAAGTTTTTCTTCAAAGGAAAATTATCACATAATTGATAAAACGAGGCTTAAGGCTTACTTTTGGCTCGCGAAAAAAGCGATCATGAATATCCACGAATATCAGGCAAAAAACATCCTTAAAGGCTTCGGTGTAGCAATCCAGGAAGGCATCGTAGCCTCTAACCCAGAGGAAGCGGTTGAAGCGGCTAAAGAACTGAACAAACTAACTGGCACCAACTGGTGGGTCGTTAAAGCCCAAATTCATGCCGGTGGCCGCGGAAAAGGCGGTGGTGTGAAGTTGGCCAAATCGCTCGATGAGGTAACCGAGAAGTCGAAAGCCATCATTGGTATGCAACTTATCACGCCACAAACAGGGCCTGAAGGTAAAAAAGTGCATAAAGTTTTGATTACTCAGGATGTTTATTACCCTGGGCCATCTCAACATGCTGAATTCTACGTCAGTGTATTGCTCAATCGCGCTACTGGCCGAAACATCATCGTTTATTCAACCCAAGGCGGGATGGACATCGAGGAAGTAGCAGAAAAAACTCCTCATCTTATTTTCAAGGAAGAAATAGACCCAACCGTTGGACTTCAAGGTTTTCAGGCACGTAAAATTGCTTTTAAACTGGGGCTTTCCGGTAATGCCTACAAGGAAATGGTAACCTTTGTTACTAACCTTTACAAAGCTTACGAGAAGATTGATGCTGCACTTTTCGAAATCAACCCGGTTCTTAAAACTTCAGACGATAAAATCATCGCCGTTGACGCCAAGGTAAACCTTGATGACAATGCACTTTACCGTCATAAAGACCTGAAAGAACTTCGTGACCTGCTTGAAGAAGACCCAACAGAAGTTGAAGCTGGTCAGTTTAACCTAAACTACGTAAAACTCGATGGAAACGTAGGCTGTATGGTAAACGGAGCAGGTCTTGCCATGGCCACCATGGACATTATCAAACTTTCCGGTGGCGAGCCCGCTAACTTCCTTGATGTTGGAGGTACTGCTAATGCAGAAACCGTAGCGAATGGCTTCCGCATCATCCTCAAAGACCCAAATGTTAAAGCAATCCTCATTAATATTTTCGGAGGTATTGTTCGTTGCGATCGCGTAGCCAATGGAATTGTTGATGCTTACAAGCAAATCGGGGATATCCGCGTTCCGATTATCGTCCGTCTTCAAGGAACCAATGCAGAAGAAGCGAAAGCTATTCTCGATGCTTCCGGCTTGAAAATCCTTCCTGCTGTAAAACTTCAAGAAGCCGCTGACCTTGTGAAACAAGTTTTAGCTCACTAATTATAACAATCATTTCTACAGGAAAAGCTGCCTAAATGGGCAGCTTTTTCTGTTTTAGATCGTTGTGTTTCTTATTTAACAATTGAATACGCAAGACCAATTTCAGCCCTTCAATTAATACTTCATATAGCTGTTTTGTTATCAAGTAACTGATTATTCAATCTGCATTCCTATCTATTTATAATTCATCATGTTAAAACTTCTTGATGTTAATAAAGCATCGAAAACCATTAACATCCCACTTTGTATTGAGATTGAAAAGAGTCTATATCTTCACAAAAAAATGACATGAAAAAGACTTCACTTTTAATCAGTTTCTTGCTGATTATACTGGTAGTTAAAGAAAGTTACACCAATTCAGGTGGGCCGCAACAAAACAACGTAGGAGCACCGGGAGGAGGCAACTGTACTTCCTGTCATTCAGGAACTGCACAAACTAATGCACCTGAACTTTCCCTCACCGTAACACAAAGTGGAACTCCAGTAACGAGCATAACAGCCGGCCAGACATACAACCTTACGTTCACCATCACCACTTCAGGCCCACGTTTTGGATTTCAGATGGCGGCAAGAAATCCATCTAATAACCTGCCCGCCGGAACTTTTTCCGCCGGTACAGGTACTGCCATCAACGGTGCTTACATCAATCAGAACAGTCAAGGAACAACCTCTACTACCGGCCAAGGACGGAGTTGGTCCTTTAACTGGACAGCTCCTGCAACTGCAGGTTTCGGGAACATAACGTTCTATTCATCAGGCTTGCGCGCAAATCAGAATGGTCAGAACAGCGGCGATGTAACCTACCTTCGGTCATTCAATTTCCCTGAAGCAACTGTCGTTCAGGCTAACATTACACCCAATACTGTTACTACTTCCGCCTGCGATAGTGGGCAAATTAGTTTCGAATTTTCTACCACTGGAACATTCAATAGCAACAACGTTTTTCAGCTTCAGATGTCCGACAATTTCGGAAATTTCACCAATACCACGCCCCTTTCAACCATTTCTGGTACCGGTGGAAATAACCTGATGTTTACTGCTGCGCTTGGTGCTATCACAACCGGCAACTACCTTTTGCGTGTTGTTTCTACCAATCCGGTTGTAACGTCCAATAACCGACAAATTGCCATTAGCCAATTAGTTGCCCCGATAATTTTCCGATTTACTAATTCGTACAGCATCACCAATCCCGCACCTAACCACACTTACCAATGGTTTAAAAATGGTACTATCGTACCGAATGCTGCCGGTACAAACTTTACCCCGGGCGTTTTTGGAACCTATTATGCCAGAGCTTCTAACGCTAATTGTCCCACACGTTTTCTGTATTCCAACATCGACACCCTCTTCCCTACCGTTACTGGATTTAATCCGGTAAGCGTTTGTTCCCCTTCTAACGTGTCCGGCCCAGTGCCAATCAGTGGAGGCGATTTCGATCAAGGCAACGTATTAAGCGTAGAGCTTAGCGACGCTTCCGGTCAGTTCCCGGCCAGCCCAATTATTGTGCACTCCTCGGTAGTCACCATTATCCCTCCAAGCATTGGTGCTGTTTTCCCTGCCGGCTTAACACCTTCCTCTAATTACCGAATGAGGTTCCGCTCAACACAGCCAATTTGGCTCAGTCAGCCTAGTGCCCCTTTTTCCATGTTGACAACTCCCGCTAAGCCAACCGTTACGCGTGTACTCGACACCCTCGTTTCGAGCAGCACTACCGGCAATCAGTGGTATAGGCTTGGCCAAGGTGCTATCCCCAATGCCACAGGACAGAAATACCTCCCTGCTCAAAATGGGCAATATTGGGTGCTGGTAAGTAACGGAACCTGTGCTTCACCAATATCCGATACTTTGGCCTTCGTTGGAACTTCGGTTCAAGAAATTGGAAACGGAGCAATGCTTTATCCCAATCCGGCACGTGAGTCGTTTGTATTAGAAGGAAGTAATCCAATGGAAACTGAACAATTGGCGATGTTTGACCTAAACGGGCGGAAATTATCACCGGTAATGATTCAAGAAACCAGCAATCGGATTCGTATTCAAATTGAAAACCTCCCCTCTGGACTTTACATGTTAAACTACCTTAACCAGCGAATTAAAGTTGTTGTAACTCACTAATCGCCCATTAACAGAAAAAAAGTGACCTTTTAACCGGGGTCACTTTTTTTATTTCTTTTTCTCAGTATCCGAATATAATTTTATGAAAATTCTACTCTAATGAAACACAAACTACCCTCTATCTGCTTTTTAGCTCTCATTATCCTTTTTCATTATTCGGCCAAAACGAACATCGCCGGTGCACCAGCCGGACATTCCGGAGCACCGGGTGAAGGGAATTGCACCTCGTGTCATACCGGACAACCCATCCATCAAGCTCCAAACTTGATTGCGTCATTTAGCCAATACAGTTTGCCGGTTCAAACCATGTTCCGTGGGCAAACCTATCAGGTAAAAGTTCGCTTAAACGGCGTAAACCATAACTACGGTTTTCAGTTCAGTGCTAAAAATCCGGCAACCGGCTTGCCTGTTGGATTTTTCAACACCTTTTCTGGCA
>CALSBM010000003.1:0-84449 GCA_943373175.1 Chitinophaga pinensis
AGCCCCCCCCTCACTGCTTCTGCAAGCTAATTCTGAAGCGGTCACCCCCGTCATCGAAGACAAGGATATACAACCCGGCTGGAACGCCTTGGAGCTGAAAACTGCTGTTGGCGCGTAGGGTGACGGTTTTGATTTTTCGCCCGTCAATGCTGTAAATTATCCCTTCTACACTATCACTTGACAAGGCTGCGGAAAACCGAAACTCTCGGGACGACGGGTTCGGCCATACTTCCGGTTGCACTTTGCTCACATTCAACGTTGTAATTAAGGTCTGAGCCATCAACCACTGGTAAGCAGCCCCAAACTCCGCTCGCCAGAACGATTCCGTATGCTGTCCTGCCGGACGCATAACATATTGCAATCCAGAAACCGGATAGCCGGAAGCGATTTGCAAACTGTCGCGCATGCGCACTACGTCGGCTACTTGCGCTTGTGGATTGTTGCCTTCCGAGCCACCAGTGAGCAAGTATAATTTATTGCCTGAGCGATAAGGAGAAGTGCGTGGCTGAAGCCATGAGTTATTGGAAAACCAGAACGCTGGAGAAAAAATCCCCGCCTTCCCAAAAACCTGCGGCTCCCGCAAATGGGCATACAGACTGATAAGCCCGCCCATGGAACTCCCCATTACCACCGTATTCTCAGGGCCACTATTGGTACGATAAGCCGAATCGACATACGGTTTCAGCGTATTTACCAGAAAGTCCACATAAGCCGCACCCTGTCCTCCGCCGTACTGCGCATTCACCCAGGGTGAATACTCGTTCAAACGCTGCGATCCGCCGTTATCAATGCCGATGACTATGGCTCCGTAGTTGCCGTTTTGATGCAGAGCGGTAAGGGTTTCATCGACCTGCCATTCTCCACTGAAAGAGGTGGTTTGGTCGAAGAGATTCTGACCATCGTGCATATAAATCACGGGATAGCGTTTCTGCGGCTGGGTCTGGTAATCTGGAGGAAGGTATAGCCAAATTCTACGGGCCCGATTAAGCTGCGGCATCGCGAAATTGTTGCTGAGGATACTCACCTGAGCGTTCGCGGTTGAGCTGCTACCTCCGCCTCCGGTCAAATCTAACCAACCGGCTACAGAAAGTGCAAGATTGGCTGGCCCGGAGGTCCAGGTATAACTGCGGTTGCCCACATTCTGGCCGTTAGCTGTTGATTCTACCTTCTGCCAGTTTCCGCGAGTGAACTTGAACTGCATAGTACCGCTACCCTGCGGCAGGGTGATGGTGTAAGTGCCATTAGTTTGTCGGATTAGACGATGAGCCGCTGAACCGGCATTCCATCCGTTAAAAGATCCGGCGACATATACACTATCTAAAACCGGCGTATTCCCTGGTACCGTGAGGGTGAGATTCAGTTGTGCAGTAGCATTTAGAATGCACAACAAGCCGAAAACACAAAACAACAGTCGGTTCATAGGGTGAAATTACCACTGCCCGCCGACTTTCGTATTTTTGACCGCTTGAAACTCCTCGACCGATATATTCTCCAGAAATTTCTGGGCACCTTTTTCTTCGCCATTGCCGTGCTTTCGGCCATCATTGTGGTCTTTGATGTCTCAGAGAAAATCGACGACATGATTGAAAAACATGCTCCTTTCTCGGAAATCGCGCTCGACTATTACCTCAACTTCATCCCGTATTACGCTACTTTACTAAGTCCGCTTTTTGTCTTCATTGCGGTGATTTTCTTCACTTCTAAAATGACCTTGAAGAGCGAAATTGTAGCCATCATGAGCGGAGGGGTGTCGTTTTATCGGATGCTGAGGCCGTACATGTTTGGAGCATTTATCCTCGCTTTGCTTTCTTATACCTTTACCGGTTGGATACTCCCGCCCGCCAATGCCCGTCGCATTGCCTTCGAGAATAAGTACATCCGAGACAAATTCATCTTCAACAAGCGGAACATCCATTTTCAGACTAACAAAGTAACCTACATCTTTCTAGAAAGCTATTCCAACATCGATTCTGTAGGCTTCCGCCTTTCGGTGGAGCGAATTGTTGATGGTCAGTTGGTGAAGAAGCTTATGGCTGAACGCCTCAGTTGGAATCGGGAGAAACGCTGTTGGCGTATCGAGAACTATTACATCCGCAGCATGGAAGGAGGGAAGGAGCGACTTTATGAAGCTTCTTACGTGGACACCATCTTCGGCTTTAAGCCCGACGACTTTGAGCGTCCGTTGGTAGAAGACGTGAGTCTGATGAACAACGCCGAACTCGAACGCTACATCGTTTGGCAAGAACTTAAAGCCACCGGCCAGGTCACGCCTTTCCTTTTAGAAAAGTATGGACGTATTGCCATACCCTTTTCTACCTTCATCCTTACGCTCATTGGTGTTTCTGTTTCCTCCAAGAAAGCCCGCGGCGGCATGGGCGTTCAACTTGGAATTGGCATTGGCATTAGCTTCGTTTATGTGGTGATGATGCGCTTTACCATGATTTTCGCCACACAGGCAGACCTTCCTCCTTTGCTTGCCGCCTGGATTCCCAACATCGTCTTCGGGATAGTTGCCATCATCATGGTACGCTTAGCTCCAAAATAACTCCCCTCATAAATGGCTGAATACGGATATAAAGGCGCATTGGCGCGGCTTCATTGGATAGTTTTCATTTGGGGATTCACGGCTATTTTGGGCAAACTGATTACGCTCACGGCAGTGCCCTTAGTCTGGTGGCGCGTCCTTATAGCCGGTATTGGGGTTGGCGCTTGGTTATGGTGGAAAAAAATCCCTTTTCGACTGCGCTTCCGCGATGTCTTACTCCTTGTTGGTGCCGGCCTTATCATCGCCCTACACTGGATCACTTTCTACCACGCGATTAAAATCTCCAACATCTCCGTGACCTTAGCCTGCTTTTCCTCTGGGGCTTTTTTCGTTAGCCTCATCGAGCCTATTTGGCATAAACGCAAGCCGGTTTGGTACGAAATGCTCCTCGGATTGCTCTCCATGGCTGGATTGGGATTGATTTTTAAGGTAGAAACCCAATACTCAGCCGGAATTTTCACCGCGTTGTTTTCAGCATTTCTTTCCGCATTCTTTTCTGTCGTGAATGGACAGCTCAGCAAACGACTTCCACCCGAACAAATCTCCTTTTACGAACTCTGGGGCGGTTGGGGAGGCATCAGCATATTCCTTTTGTTTACAGGAGGATTCTCAATCGACTTTTTCCGGCTATCCAACTCCGATACCCTTTGGCTATTGTTGCTCGGCACCGTTTGTACCGCCTATGCCTTCATCACCAGTGTGCAATTACTGAAGCATTTGTCGCCTTATACGATGGTGCTTACGATCAACCTTGAGCCTGTTTACGGGATTATCCTTGCTTATTTCATCTTCGGGCAAAGTGAACACATGAGTCCGGCCTTCTACGGCGGAGCCGGAATTATCTTGCTCACCTTGTTCGGAAATGCTTGGCTGAAACAGCGATTAAGCCGGAAAGCAGCAGCAAAAGCTGCCTAATTCGGCAATCCTTTCCCCTTTAGCCCCCCGATTTCGCATATTTGCGCATGCTTTCACCCGAACGCTATACCGTGACCGCGGCGCTCATTTACGCCAACGGTCCGATTCATATTGGTCATTTGGCCGGCTGTTACCTTCCCGCCGACATCTACGTTCGCTACCTCCGCGCCTGTGGCAAAGACGTCGCTTTTATCTCAGGAACCGATGAACACGGGGTGCCCATCACCCTGAAAGCCCGCAAGGAAGGAAAAACGCCTCAGGAAGTGGTCGATCATTACTACGGCATGATTAAGCAATCGTTCGAGGATTTCGGCATCAGCTTCGACATTTACTCCCGAACCAGCTCGCCCCACCATCATCAGGTGGCTTCAGACTTCTTCCTGAAACTCTATGAACAAGGAACTTTTACGGAGGAAGTTAGTGAGCAATACTTCGATGCCGAAGCAGGACAGTTCCTTGCCGACCGCTACATTACCGGCACATGCCCGAATTGCTCCAACGAAAATGCTTATGGCGACCAGTGCGAACGTTGTGGCAGCACACTTAGTCCTCAAGAACTCATCAATCCCAAGTCAACACTCAGCGGAAGCGCACCTGAACTACGGAAAACCCGCAACTGGTCGCTCCCACTGAACCAACTACAGCCTGCCCTCGAAACCTATATTGCCTCCCATCCGGAATGGAAAAGCAATGTGAGTGGACAATGCCGCTCTTGGTTGAAGCAAGGACTCCAGCCTCGTGCGATGACCCGCGACCTTGACTGGGGCGTAAAAGTCCCCTTAGAAGAGGCCGACGGGAAAGTGCTTTATGTTTGGTTCGATGCCCCCATCGGGTACATCACCTTCACCCAGGAATGGGCCCAGGAGCAGGGAAAAAACTGGGAACCGTACTGGATGGACGATAAAACCCAGATTGTTCACTTCATCGGGAAAGACAACATCGTATTTCACTGCCTCATCTTCCCAGCTATGCTCATGACCCACGGCGGTTTTGCCTTAGCCGACAACGTTCCGGCTATGGAATTCATGAACTTGGAAGGCGATAAAATCTCTACTTCCCGCGATTGGGCGGTTTGGTTGCACGAATACTTAGAAGAATTCCCCGGCCAGCAAGACGTGCTTCGCTACGCTTTATGCTCGGCCATGCCGGAAACCAAAGACAACGACTTCACCTGGGCCGATTTTCAGGCCAGAAACAATAATGAGCTGGTGGCCATTCTGGGCAACTTCGTCAACCGAGTGTTGGTACTTACCCAGAAATATTTCGGTGGGAAAGTGCCCGCAGCCGGTAACCTTTCCACTGAAGATCAGGCCGTGCTTCAGGCTATGAGCGGGTTTCCTTATGCCATTGGCGAAGCTTTGGAGCAGTATCGGTTCCGAGAAGCATTGGGCGAATTGATGAACCTAGCGCGGCTCGGCAATAAATACCTCGCCGACGCTGAACCTTGGAAACTGATTAAAACCGACGAAGCTGCGGTGGCTTCTATTCTGCATGTTGCGCTACAACTTTGCGCCTCGCTCAACAGCCTGATGGAGCCTTTTCTGCCGTTTACTGCACGTAAGTTGGCAGAAATGCTCAACCACCAGCCCTTATCGTGGGCAAATGCCGGAATTGCCTTTCAACTCGCTGAAGGTCACCAACTCGGTACTCCCGGGTTACTGTTTTCTAAGGTAGAAGACAGCACCATTCAGCAACAAGTTGACAAACTGCAACTACGCAAAGCAGCTATGGAAGCCGCACAGCAAGAAGCACCGGCCAACCCACTGAAAGAGACCATTCAGTACGACGACTTTGCACGCATGGATTTACGGGTCGGCACTATCCTCGAAGCCGAGAAAGTAGCGAAAACCAAGAAACTGCTTAAGTTGTTAGTGGATACCGGTGTTGACCAGCGAGTAATTGTGAGTGGAATTGCAGAGCACTACAGCCCGGAAAGCCTGATTGGCCAGCAAGTACTGGTTTTGGCCAATCTTGCACCTCGCGCCCTCAAAGGAATCGACTCCCACGGTATGCTGTTGATGGCCGAAGATTCAGATGGCAGCCTCAAGCTGATGCAGCCACAAAACGGAGCCAAAAATGGTAGCGTGGTAGCGTAAGGCAGAGTAATGCAAAGGAAATAATTGGGGAAGAAGGCGGTAGTTGGCCTTTTTGTTTCGAGTGCTTCTATAAGGCAATTTATTTGAGCACGATTCGTCTTAGAATCCTAAAAAGGTGGACAATGAACATTCGCTACGTAATAAATGAAGTTCCCGAAACCGGGTTTATCATTGAACTTTATAAAAGTGCCGGTCTCAACCGACCTGTTCAGGATGAAGAACGCATCGAGACGATGTACCGGAATTCGAACCTGGTAGTTACCGCCTGGCACGAAGCAGTGCTGGTAGGAATTGCTCGTTCACTTACCGACTTTAGTTACTGTTGTTATTTATCAGATTTGGCAGTACGCTCCGATTACCAAAAACGCGGAATTGGAAAACAACTTATTGAACTAACCCGTGAACGTATTGGCTCGGGCGCGATGCTTTTGCTGCTCTCCGCTCCGTTGGCGATGGATTACTATCCACAAGTCGGGTTTCAAAAAGTAGAAAACGGGTTTATGATAGCACGTGAGAAGTAGAGAAGTTTCGATAAAGGAGAATGAGTCAATTTTTATAAGGATATGCACAATCGCAAAAGCAGTTTAAAATAGAATATACTAACCCAATTGCCAACCATTTTGGCCGCATTAAAAGCAGATGCAAGAGCCTGACCCGGAATAGCTGATAGGTTTGTAGAACGAAATCATCACCTACTTTGATCTATAAACCTGAAATCCCTTCGGGATTAATAGAATATACCTACCCTGAAAGGGTGATAGGTTTATAGAATAGAAGCGTTGGTCGCGGCTTCTGCGACCCTGAAAGGGTCAAAGGTTTATAGAAAGGAAACATTAGCCTCGTTTTCTGCGACCCTGAAAGGGTCGAACAATATTCGTTTTGCCATGGTCTATAAACCTGTAATCCCTTCGGGATTAATGGAATCTAAACCGACCCTGAAAGGGTCAAAGGTTTATAGAAAGGAATCGTTTTCCACAGTTTCTGCGACCTGAAAGGGTCGAACTATCAGCGTTTTACCATGGTCTATAAACCTGTAATCCCTTCGGGATTAATGGAATCAAAACCGACCCTGAAAGGGTCAAAGGTTTATAGAAAGGAATCGTTGTCCACAGTTTCTGCGACCCTGAAAGGGTCGAAGATTTATAGAACGGAAACATTGGTCGCGGGAACAACCCGGACACACGAAAGAACAACCCGGACAGTCGAAAAAACAACCCGGACACACGAAAGAACAACCCGGACAGTCGAAAGAACAACCCGGACAGCCGAAAGAACAACCCGGACAGTCGAAAGAACAACCCGGACAATCGAAAGAACAACCCGGACAGTCGCGGGAACAAGTCGGCCAGTCGCGGGAACATGTCGGCCAGTCGCGGGAACATGTCGGACAGTCGCGGGAACATGTCGGACAGTCGCGGGAACATGTCGGACAGTCGCGGGAACAAGTCGGACAGTCGCGGGAAGATGTCGGACAGTCGCGGGAACAACAATGGTTAGAACGACCTAGTAGAGACATCCATTTATGGTGTCTCCCTTAAAAAAACGGCCCAACCAGCCCTGGAAAGGTGGAATACCAAAAGATAGGAGCCCTATCACACCATCGAAACATCCCAGAAATACGCCCGACGTGTCCGGTGGAGGGAGGATTCAATAATGATGGTTCCATTTATAACGCAAAGCCATCCTCCGGCAAAGCGTAAAAGCCTCAGGTGTAAACCCCTATAGTGCCGTCCACACCCCACGGAACACCTTCGCCACTCCCCCTATTAGAAAACGGCACCGACCTGCGTTACATCCAACAACTCACACGGCCACGCCTTGACCAAAACCACCGAAGTCTATACGCATCGCACCAAAAGAGGCGAAGCCACCTTGAAAAGCCCCTTAGACATCTTGGAGGGACCATAAAAATTTACCTATCTTAGTATCAGCAAACAAAATCGAAGAAAAACCGCCTTAAAACGCTCCAAGAGCCGTTTTTATCCCCAATAACCACACTCACATGAAAGCAAACTTTAAGCAATGGGTGCTATCAACCACTGCGGCATGTATCGCGCAAGAGTGCGCATATTAGGATGTTATGCGATATTTTAAAACAGACGACGGTCAATAAAAAAACAACAATGGATAAAAAAATGAAACCAGAAAGTTTAATGATGTCATACGGCTACAAGCCTGAGCTATCCGAAGGGGCAATAAAATGTCCTATATTCCAAACATCAACCTTTGTATTTAAAAGTGCAGAAGAAGGGAAAGCATTTTTTGAAGTAGCTTATGGACATCGGCAGAAAAATGAGGGCGAAGAACTTGGACTTATTTATAGTCGTATAAACAACCCAGACCTTGAAATTTTAGAAAACAGACTTACGCTTTGGGATGAAGCAGAAGACTGTGCCGTATTTGAAAGCGGAATGTCGGCCATCACAACCGTTTTGTTGGAATTCTTAAAGCCAGGAGACTTGCTTTTAATAAGTAGCCCATTGTATGGTGGTAGCGACCACTTTATAAAAAAAATACTACCAAAATTTAATATCCATGTAGCCGAATTTAGAGTTGGGCAAACAAGAGAAGATGTCGTCAAAATCATCAATGCAACAGGACTTGCTGATAAATTAGCCCTGATTTATATTGAAACACCAGCTAATCCGACTAATGATTTGATTGATATTCAGTGCAGTAAAGAAATAGTACGGCAATTTTCAACACCAGAAAAAGAAATCTATCTGGCGGTTGACAATACGTATATGGGACCATTGTGGCAACATCCATTAAAGCATGGTGCAGATTTGGTTCTGTATTCTGCTACAAAATATATTGGCGGACACAGTGATGTGATTGCGGGTGCTTGCCTTGGTTCTCGTGACTTAATTAAACGTGTAAAGGGACTAAGAACTTTTCTTGGTAATATGGCAAGTCCAAATACGGGGTGGCTTTTGCTTCGTAGTTTAGAAACCTTAAAGGCAAGAATGGATATACAGGCATTTAATGCAAACAAAGTTGCTGAATTTTTAAATCAGCATCCAGCAGTTGAAAAAGTATATTTTCTTGGAAATTTAACTGCAAAAAATGGAGAACAATTTGAAATTAAGAACCGCCAATGCCTTACAAATGGCGGAATGATTTCTTTTGATGTAAAAGGCTCTGAAAAGGAAGCCTTCAAATTTTTAAACGAATTGAAACTAATTAAACTTGCAGTAAGTCTTGGTAGCACTGAAAGTTTGGCAGAACACCCAGCAACAATGACTCACGTTGATGTTGATGTCCAACTAAGAAAGGAATTGTTTATAACCGAAAAAATGGTAAGACTTTCCGTTGGTGTTGAAAATTATGAAGACATTATTTACGACATTGACCAAGCTCTTAGCAAAATTGGGATATAGAAAAACATCGCATAACATTCATCCGAGTAGCCACAAACCCCACTAACCAAAAGCCCCAGAACAAGCATTCTTGACTTGGGCTTTTGCATTACACGGTGTTGAGTGACGCCTGTCGGGAAATAATAGAGGCATTCAAAGATTCAGTACAATAGCAACCAATTCAAGAAACACACGGCCTCGCCTCCACCAAAACCACCAAAATCCATACACCACTCACCAATAAGAGGCGAAGAAAAGTTGAAAAGCCCTTTGGATATTTTGAAGGGATTTGAGAAAAAACGATATTGCAACAAGAGACAAAACGCTCCTCTGTCTTATTGAAAATGGATAACATCCTAATAATGAACACAATAGGCCGCCTTTGTATGAAAGCAAAATATGCGCAATGCGTGATACACACCAATAAAGCGGAATATGCGCATTGCGTGATACATCCCCACACGGCATATATCACGCAATAGTGCGCATATTAGGATGTTATCGGCAACCCTATGACGACAGAACCGACATGAACTTTTTAACACAAAAGGAACAAGCAATTTCATTTTTGACAAACTAAATTATATAAATTGACATGGCAGAGACGATTAAAATAAATATTGAAATTTCAGAAGACCGAGAAAAGCTTTTGAAGATACCAGAAAGAACAAGAGTCCCCCTTAATTCAATTGTGCAATGGAACATTGTAGGTTTGGATAAATATTTTGACTCACCTGAGTTCAGACGGAGAGGACTAATATTCACATTGTATTTTTCTGATAAAACACCATTTGGTTGGAAACGACAGTTTGTTCAATTACATGACCCACATTTCTTTCCTTTCTACCCAAATAGAATAATTAGGTTGGCTGAAGATGTTGCTGATGAAAAAGGAGATTTTAAATATGGAGTAAAGGTTACAGAGGCAGAAACTGACAAGCCTCTTTATGACGAAGACCCTTTTCTAATTGTTTACTAAACAGACATGGCTTACCAAATTGAAATACTAACCATAAGCCCAGACCTTGTAAAAAGCGTAAAGGCAGCATGTGATTCTCTAAACAAAGTTCAGAGTGAATTTAGATTTGAAATAGCTTCTGAAAAATTAAGAGGCAAATTGTTTTCTCACAAAAGAGAGAAGTATAAATCAGAGGATGCTTTTCAATGGTTGACAGAATATAAAAATGAGGTAAAAGGACACCGACCTTTTATTATTATTGTTGTTGACGGATTTCTTTCTTCCGAGAGATGGAGCAACATCTTCGGAACATTCTCCGCAACAAATGGCTTTGCAGTTTTTACAACAAATGACTTTGACCAATTCGTTCACGACAAAGTAAGATTTTGTAGATATTACTTAGTTAGATATGCCATAAGTTTTTTAGAACCAACTTTAAAATCTCACACAGACATAGAAAGTAAAAACTGTATTTTCCATTTCAAGCAAAACAAACACGAAATAAAACTCTCCTTAGATTCAGGACACATTTGTGATAATTGCCGAAACATACTTCAACCTAAATTGACAGATGATATTAATGAGGCAATTACCAAAATGTTATTGGTTGTAAGCAACCAACATCCGTTTTCAATAATTTTAAAAGGTGGTGGTGTGAAAGGTTTGGCATTTGCAGGCGCATTACTTGAATTAGAAGAACACTTTTCGTTTAACGCATTTGCAGGAACATCGGCAGGTGCAATTGCAGCAGTGTTATTAGGAGCTGGATATAAGCCAACGGAACTTTTGAATGAACTAAGCAACAAAGATTTTAATGATTTTAAAGACGCATCATTTTTAAAATCAATTGTCAATTTTATCTCTAAGAAAGGCTTTTATCCTGGCGACAATATTGAAACATGGATAAGTCAACTTCTAAAAGTGAAAATAAATAACCAGTTAAATGAAATCCAACTTTGCGACTTACTAACGCATACAACTGTTTATGCAAGTAGAATCAAAGACGGAACATTGGTATTTGATTCACAAGGCGAGAGAAAAGAAACACATGCTGCTTTCGCAGCAAGGTGTTCTATGTCTATCCCTTATTTTTTTTCACCCAAGCAAGTTGACGGTGTGAGAGTTTATGATGGAGGTATGCGAAACAACTTTCCGCTAAAACGATTTGTTGAAGACAACAATCAAAATCCTTTCATTGGACTTTACATAAAATCAGGTGCAAAGAAAGGCGGTTGGGTTTTAGGTGAGTTATTAAATGTTGCTATTGATGGAGAAGAAGTTGAAATTGTTGACGCTAACATTGATAAGGTGGTAGTCATCGACACAGACCCAATCGCAACAACAGATTTTAATTTGGATGAGGACAAAAAGAATTTTCTAGTTTTAGCTGGCAGAGTTGGAGCATTGGAGTATATAACAACATATCATGCAGACATTGATATTGACAAAACTAAACTTAGTAAACTTAAAAAGGAACTTGAAGAACTTAGAGCAAAAATTAAAGCAAATCAATACCTATGTTCAGTAAATTGGTGACGACAAAGCTTGAGACAGAGAGAAGGGCAGCCGATAACAGCACCTACAAGAAATTGGCGGTTCAGTGGTTAAATGAAGCTTTGTGCTTCGTATCAAGTTCAGTGGTGGCAGACAGTTTCCGTCTCCGAAATCGCCAACTTCTTGTAGCTGCAAAACGTCAGGCTGTGAAAAAACTCACCCTCTTTTCGGTGAATGAATTGGCGTAAAAGAGAAGTCGTTGTATTTTGTATTTAAATAAAGCAGCAGAATTATGGCTTATTTGGCAGCAAAGGATAGATTTCAAACTCGGATTACTTCTTTAGAGGAAGCGATAAAAAAAGATAGTCCTGTCCGTTTCATTTATGCATTTGTTTATTCTGTTGACTTAACCGCATTAACCCCATGAATAGCAGTCGAAAAATGATTGCTGCAAATCAGCATAAAATTGGAATTACAACCCTCCACAGAGAGGTAATATGAGAATTTTCAATTACTGAAGTTGGCTTCAAGCAGAGAGCTACACCTCACAGATATAGAAATATGAATGTAACAGGATCATTTTAATAATCAAATTTTCACCTTTAACGAAATGGATATTGACCAATTAAAATATAACGACTTAATCAATCAAATTGGCGGCCTTCTGCAAAAAGGACGAGAGCAAGTTGCTAAGTCTGTTAACACCATTTTAGTTCAGACTTATTGGCTAATCGGCAGACATATCGTTGAATTTGAGCAAGGCGGAAAAGAAAAAGCCGAGTATGGAACTTTTCTTTTTGAACAACTTTCAAAAGACCTGACACAGCTTTACGGGAAGGGATTTAGCAGGTCTAATTTGCTTTATATGCGAAAACTTTATCTCACTTTTCCGAAAAGTGAGACACTGTCTAACGTATTAGGTTGGAGCCATTATTTTGAGATTTTACGTTCCGACAATACCCTTGAAATCAACTTCTACGTGAAACAAGCCGAGAAAGAGAATTGGAGCGTAAGAGAACTAAAACGCCAAATGACAAGTATGCTGTTTCATCGTTTGGCATTAAGTAAAGACAAGAAAGGTGTTTTGGAACTTTCCGAGCAGGGACAAGAAATTCAGAAGGCAGAAGACATTTTGAAGGACCCTTACGTTTTAGAATTCTTGAATATACCAGAGAGCCATCAATTCTTAGAAAGTGCGTTGGAAGAAAAACTAATCTCAAACCTTCAACATTTTTTATTAGAACTTGGCAAAGGTTTTACATTTGAAAAAAAGACAATATCGAATATCAATCAGCGGTAAACACTTTTTTGTCGACTTGGTTTTCTATCACCGTATCCTAAAATGCTTTGTTCTTATAGACTTGAAACGTGGAGAAGTAACACATCAAGACGTTGGACAAATGAACTTATATCTCAATTATTTCAAAAAAGAAGTCAACACGGAAGGCGATAACGTACCAATCGGAATAGTTTTGGGAGCAGCAAAAGACCACGTATTGGTGGAGTATGCGACTGAGAGTATAAGCAACCAACTTTTCATAAGTAAATATCAGCTTTACTTGCCGGACAAAAAACAACTTGAGAACGAACTGAATAAACTTTTAGACGATCAAAACGACCATTCAGCCATCCTCTAAGAGTCCCTCCACTAACCTCACCCCCACTAACCAAATGCCCCAGAACAAGAATTCTTGCCTGGGGCTTTTGCGTTACGCGGTATTGCCCGGCACTTGCAGTGAAATAGTAAACGCATTCAAAGAAACAATACCGCTGCAACCTATTCCGGAACCACACGGCCTCGCCTCCACCAAAACCACCAAAATCCATACACCACTCACCAATAAGAGGCGAAGAAAAGTTGAAAAGCCCTTTGGATATTTTGAAGGGATTTGAGAAAAAACGATATTGCAACAAGAGAAAAAACGCTCCTCTACCTCATTTAAAATGGATAACGCCCTAATAATGTGCACAATAGACCACCTTCGCATGAAAGCGAACTATACGCAATGCGTGATACATCCCCAATAGAGCGGAATATGCACATTGCGTGATACATCCTCATACGGCCTATATCCCACAAGAGTGCGCATATTAGGATGTTGGCGGCCAGGCAAAAAAAACGACACCAACAATGAAAAGTGAGTGGATAATCATAATGAAAAAGAACAAGCGACTGAAATTGACATTTTTTCAGACGGTAACTCATTATGGAATTTCATTACTTCTATTGTTTATTGTTTCATTGACGGGTTGGAGTTTAATCGAAATCTACTTGATAGAAACTTACACAGGTGTTCGGACAGCAAACGAACTAATCAAATCTTCATTACCGTTTTTAGGGCTTGCAGTAATATTTACAGTAATTCAATACAGACAATTGATTTTTAAAGAAATTGAAATAACATATACAGACGAGCAATTTCAAGAAGCAATTGACCGAACAGTTAAAGACTTGGAGTGGAAAATAGTAAGTAACAACAAGACTTTTTTCAGAGCGGTTAGAGCTTGGAATTGGACAGGAAGTTGGGGAGAAATGGTAACAATCATTAGAGACAAAAACCGAATTTTAATTAATAGCATTTGCGACCCAGACCACATGAGTTCGATAGCTTCATATGGTTGGAATCGAAAAAACATTAGGACATTTAATAAGAATCTTTCAGACGTTTTAGAAAATAGACCAACAGAAATCATAGAAGAAAAAGAAATCAATGAATGGAGTTTCAAAAGAATTGCAATTCGTCTTTTGGCTTATCCATTTTGTATTTTTCTAATTGTGTTTGGTGTTTATATGGTTTTGGAACCTTTGACAATAAGGACAATTATTTCAGGACTTGGAGCAATGACGATTGCAAGTATTTATTTATATTCGGACATTAAACTTTTGAGAACGAAAAAATCACAAACAAAGAAGCCCGAACCACCAACAGCACCTACCCAAAAGGCGGGGTTTCGTGTTCCAAAGACAGTTTTGTGGTTAATCAAATATTAGTTTTTCAAATCACGTTTTGTGGTAAAAGTCCCGCCCTTCGGGTAGCTGCAAAACGACGTTAGCAGCTATTATTAGGACAACGGTACAACTTCAAATTGACAGCAAGAAATAAAATATGGTAGTTCCGCATTTCAGTAACATACGACAGCAGATTATTAAAACGCTAGACGAAGCGACAGAAGAAATTTTTGTTGCTGTTTATTGGTTTACCAATCAGCAACTTTTTGGTTTGTTGTGCGACAAATTAAGAGAAGGTAAAAAAGTATCCCTTATAATTCACAACGACTACATCAACAATCGTGACGCGGGATTAAACTTTCAGTCATTCATAGACCTTGGCGGACATTTCTTTTTCTCTGACGGAGAAAATCCTATGCACAATAAATTTTGTGTTATTGACAACAAGACATTGATTAACGGTTCTTACAATTGGACATATTATGCTGAAGACAGGAATAGTGAAAATATTTTGATAGTTAAAGATGAGCAAGAGACCGTTTCGGCTTTTCGTAAAGAGTTTCTTAAATTGACTGACCTATTAACACAGGTTGACGAAGTTCAACGATTGACAACTTTTGAGCTTGAGGAATTTAATGGACTAAGTTCAAGAGAGTATTTAGCAAACGATATTATTTATGAAGCGAAAGCGACTAACCGACCAGAGATAATTGAAGCAGCGTTTAAAATATCACCGAATAATATTAAAGTTCAAGAAGCCGCTGTTAAACTTGATCTTAGCAAAAAAAGAAAACTCAAATGTTCCATTGGTGCGGGAGTTAAAGGGAACAAATATTTGGTTGGAGTAGAGAAAGGAACTATAATGCCAATTACAATTAGCAAAATCCTTTTGACCAGTGAGGACAACCAAACCTCTTGCTCAAGCACTCTATATTATGGCGACCATGAAGTAGCAAACGTTAATAAAAAAATGCCTAAACAAAGTACCAACCGACAAGAAGGCGGAGTAATGTTGAGAGGATTGCCAGCCAAACCGCAAGGTGAGGCGAAAATGAAAATGATTTTCACCATTGACATTTATGGACAGTTAAAAGTTAAATTTTATTCTTTAGACAACGGACGAAGTGACTGTTATCAAGTTGATGTTAATGGTCTACTTGCGGACGTAGTTGAACAAGAAAAAACAAATGAGCCAACAACCGATTAGAGAAAGTATACCAGCCACTAACATCCCTCCGAGTAGCCTCAAGCCCCACTAACCAAAAGCCCCAGAACAACGATCTTGCCTGGGGCTTTTGCATTAAGTAGCGGTAAGCGGCGCATGCAAAGAGATACATTTATAGACTATTCCGGAACTACACAGCCAACCCTCCATCAAAACCACCGAAGTCTATTCATTGCTCACCAAAAGAGGCGAAGAAAAGTTGAAAAGTCCTTTGGATTTTTTGGAAGGGTTTTGAGGAAAAACTATATTGCTACTAAAGACAAAAACGCTCCACTACTTCATTGAAAGTGGATAACATTTTAGTCAAGTAATAACACAAAATGGCAGCGAAAAACCTCGTTTCAGGTTAATCGCTGCCATTTTTTAATTAAACTATAGTGAGAAACTCTCACCGCAACCGCAGGTTCGTGCTGCATTGGGATTCACGAAGTGAAAGCCTTTGGCATTCAGCCCTTCCGTGAATTCGAGCTCTGTGCCGATAAGGTAAAAGAAGCTCTTCCTGTCGCACATAATCTTTAGCCCTTTGTCTTCAAAGACTTCGTCGGTGGGCTGTTGTTGGTTGTCGAAGTCCATTTTGTAGGATAATCCGGAGCATCCTCCGCTTACTACGGAAACACGTACGCCATAACTCTGGTCGTAGGTGTCGCCTTGAAGAAGGTCGCGGATTTTTATTGCCGCCTTTTCGGAAATGGTTATCATGCTAAGCTTTCAACAATACTCGAAAAAAATGGTTCATTAGAGCCCTTGCTCTTTGCGGAGCTGTTTACTTGTTTTAGTGCTACCGTCGTGGCTCCAGCCGGGAGGCCCGAACAAATACATGAAGCGGTCTTTCCAAGTCGGGGCTTTTACCACGTCTTTCCCAATGTTCTTCCATTCGTGGACCACTACTTTTATAGGATGATAGGTGTTTAATGGAGTGGTAAGCCCGTAGCGGACAGTGTCTTCTACTACTTCTTCCTGAAAAGTGCCAAACATTTTGTCCCAAATGATAAGGAACATGCCCATGTTCTTGTCTAAATAGCGAGCGTTGGACCCGTGATGTACGCGGTGATGAGAGGGTGTAGCCATAAAGTATTCTAAGAATCCAAGTTTGCCAACATGACGCGTGTGGATAAGAATGCCCCAAATCTGGGTTATGGAGTACATCAGCATGATGTCTTCCGGCTTAAAACCTAGGGCAGCGATGGGGATGAAATAAACAAAGCGGTATAATGGCTGAAATACAGAGCTACGGAAGCCAACGGTCAGGTTGTAATGCTCCGAACTGTGGTGGGTAACGTGTATCGCCCAAAATAACCGGCAATAATGGTCGATGCGGTGCAACCAATAGAACAGGAAGTCTTCGGCAAACAGAAGCACTAACCAATAAATCCACGGAATGGCAATAGGCGTTACCAATTGGAGCTGGTAGAAATAGAGAAAAATACTCAGGTAAACCACACGGAATAGTAGGTCGATGCCGCCGTTGAGCGCCATCAGCCAGACGTTAACCAACGTGTCTTTGACAGAGTAGTAAGGCAAATTATGGCGGGCACTGAGAATAATCTCGAAAAGAATAAAAACAAGGTAAAACGGGGTTGCCCATTGTGCAATCAGCACATCAAGGTATTGATTCATAAGCGACGCAAAATTAGACATCCTCAACTATTTATTTTGGAATTACCTGAGTATCCCTCATAGAATGAGGAGCATTAACTTTGAGTTATGATTGTTATAGACCAGACACTTATTTCTAATGCGGTGGTAGAAGAGCAGTTTGTTTGCGATTTACTGCGTTGTAAGGGAGCTTGTTGCGAAGAAGGTGATTTTGGTGCTCCTTTAGAAGAAGCTGAACTTCAACGTATTCAAGATAATCTGGAGGGCATAAAGCCTTTTATGACAGAAGCAGGTAGGAAGTTATTGGAGCAAGAGAGCTTTTTTGAACCAGACGACTTTGATCAACCGGTAACAACTACCATTCAAGGACGGGACTGTGTGTTTGCAGTTCGTGATAATAGCATTTTAAGTTGTGCAATAGAGAAAGCTTGGAAAGCCGGAATGTCGGATTTCCAAAAACCGATTTCATGCCACCTTTATCCGATTCGGATTCAACGACATACCCATTACGAGGCAGTCAATTATCACGAATGGAACATTTGCTCACCGGCATGTGAAAATGGAAAGGCGCTTAAAATGCCGGTTTATCGGTTCTTAAAAGCGCCTTTAATTCGTAAGTATGGGGAAGAATGGTTTCAACAGCTAGAGGCTATCGCTATCCAGCTTAATGAAGGCAAACCTTGACTTAAGCAGGATGCTTCTCCTGGGCCTGTTGGTAGAAAAAGGCCGGAATAAGCAGCATAAGTAGCGTTGGATTTACCACCAGACGATGGTAATAGTGCAAGATTACCGTAAGCTGTTCATAAAAATTTAAGCTGAGAAACAAGTAAATGGGTAGGAGGATAAAAAATCCGAAAACCATCACCAGAAAGGCAAAACGAGTATATCGTTTCTCTTTGAAGATAGCATAGATAAGCCCAATGCCAGCCAAATCATTGAAAATGTATCTGAAGCATTTGTTAAAGATGAATTGCGCTGTGGTTAGTGTTGCATTGTCTTTAACAGTAGCCTCCGAAAACGGCGTTCCGGTGAGCACCCGTAAAAAGTTGAGATTCTGAAGCTGGTACATCAACGCTAACAGCAATACAGAACCTAAGCCAAGAAGGATACGCTGCGACTTGCTCATGCTGCATTCCCTTGTTTAGCCTTTTTAAGCACTTTGTTTACCCAGATATACCACAGGAAAAAGACTGCTACATAAATTATTGTGGTAAAAAAGTGCTTCTGGATGTAGTAAAGGTGACGTTCAAAACGATTCGCGATAATCGCCAGCATAAAAATGCGTATGATGTTTACTGCGTGTATGAACAAAATACCCCAGCCAATAAACTTGAGTTTTTCTTTTATCTCGCCGGAGAAGGCTAAAATAAAGGAAACAAACAAGGCCATTACCGCCATTCCATTACAGCCTTCTACTACACTTACTGCGGCTTTACCTGAAATGTATAGGTCTGTTCTTGCAAATCCGGGCCAAGTATAGGCCGCTGTTTCAATGCCGAAGAGATTCATGACGAATGCGGTTTGATGGGCAATCCAATCCGACATGATATCTACATTCGGGCTGAACCAGCTTAAATAACCTTTGGTATAAGCAATGCTTAATCCACCATAAAGTCCAAGAAACTTAACGAGAAACATGATGGCCGGACGAAAGTCATTAACCAGCTTCTTAATATCCATTTTGAACACTTTGTCGCAAGATAGTAAGCGATTAGCTTATTTTATTGACTTCAGTCTGTTGCTAATCTCCGGAAGTGAATGGATTAACCTCCACTTAACAGGAACTTTGTACTTTTCTAACTTTGACAGGCAGAATTGACGTATTTCTTGTTTCCACTCAGGATTTTCAGCCTGATTTTCTAATGCTAATGAGGCCACAACAATTTGTCCGGTGAGCATATTGGGTTCTGCTTCTACTTTACAGTATATAACTCCAGGATATTGATAAAGCACGGTTTCTACTTCAGAAGGCATAAGCTTTAGTCCTCCAACGTTGATAACACTGGCCTGCCTGCCAAGAATTTTAATTTGCCCCAGTTGATCTACTTCTGCCATATCGCCAGTTTTGTACCAGCCATCCTCCAGAAATCGGCTATTTTCATGACCCATATACCCCAGCGACAGCCGAGGGCTGCGAAGCTGAAGCTCGCCATCTACAATACGCCAAGCGGTTCCGGCATCGCGGATGTTTAGTGCAAGGCTTCCGTCTCTACTAAAGTCGGTTTTCAAAATTCCTGTTTCACTAGTGCCAAAAGTTTGGAGAAACCGTACGTTCGGAAATGCTTTTTTGACTGCTGAAAACAACGCTGGGTTCATAGGCTCAGTACCAAAGGTGATGAGCCGAAGACTTTCCAGGGAATAGTGTTTGGGAATTTCCTGACTCAGCATTAAGGCCAGAAAACTGGGAGTAGCGGGTAACAACGCCACCTGAAATTGTTCTATAGATCGGGCTACGGATTCTGGGGTACGATGTTCCGGAATTACTAAACATGCTTGTTGAGCCAAGCAAGAAAACCAAGTATGTAAGCCTCCTATGTGGTCGAGTAGCAGCAACAACAGCCAATTCCTTGGTTTTGGCTTGCTTTCGAGGTAGCCGTTAAGTAATTTTCTGAGAGCGTGGAGAATAGCTTTTGGCTGACCAACCGTCCCACTGCTGAATAACACCAATCCTGCTTCTCCATTTAACGCTTCGTAAGCCGACAGACTTTTGGGTGAAAGAGAAGTAGAATTAAGTTTAACCTCAAACTCATCGGTTATGGATAGAAGCCAAGAAGCCGATGCTTGTTGGATTCGGTTTTCTAACTGCTTTTCTTCGGCCTTTTCGATGGGAACAATCACTGCCTCATATCTTGCTAAAGCAATAAAAGCAGCAAGAAAGTCTGCGGACGGTACTCCAAATAGCCCTATTACTGCTCCTTTAGGAACCATTGACTTGGTTAACAAAGCAGAAAACTCATCAACGAGAGCAAAAAGTTCTTCATATAGAAAAACATGACTTCCGCTAACTACCGCAGGTTGCCTGCGGTGTTTCTCCTGAAGAAAGAAGAAGGAAGGCAGCTCCAGCGTCATGAATTATAGGTTGAGGTAGATTTTTTCGCCGCTAAGCCAAGTTTCAGAGAGTAGAAAAGAATCGCAGGCGGCAGCAACTTCTTCTTTTGTGGTTAATCGGGGTTCTTTTAACCTTGGCAATAATTTTTCTTTAGAGTCGGCAGGCACCGAACGCCAAAGGGCAGTGTCGATGGGTCCAGGGCCAATAACGTTAACGCTGATGTTTAATGGCTTGAATTCGTTGGCCCAGCTCATGGCCAAGCCTTCAAGACCAGCTTTTGCTGCAACATAAGCAGCTTCTCCTTCGAGCGCGAGAGGCACGGCAACGGTAGAGATAAATATCAGCTTTCCTGCTACTTTCTCTCTCACCCATCGTTTGGAGGCTTCACGCCCAACCAGAAAGGCAGATAACGTATTCACTTCCCAAAGTCGCCGGAAGGTGGCCTCGTCGGTAAGTAGGCTGTGGTTCATCGACGCTTGTCCGGCGTTGTGAATTACAGCCTCCGGAAGAAAACCATCATGTTTCATCTTTCTGAACCAGCTTACGACTTCCTGCTCCGACTGCACATCGCAGCAATGATGGTAATAGTGTGGATGAGACCAGTCAGCCTGATGGCGGCTGCAGCCTAACACTTGCCAACTCAGATTCAGGTAGTGTTCGGCTAACGCCTTCCCTAACCCTTTGCTACTCCCAGTGATAGCCAATGTACTCATTGGGGAAGCAGTTCATCGATATAAGCAGCAAAACGACGTACGCTTAAAAATGGACTAAGACTTCTACTAACAGCCTTTTGATCGGCAAGCACCAACTGAACCCCGTAAGCGTTTTCTAGTTCTTCTTCCATTTCTATCACGATACTGACCAAAGCCATAGAGTCCAAACTTCCTCCCGAACCAAAAAGCAAAGTGTCGGCACCAGCACTTAAGTCCACAGAAGGCTGATTATAACGATTATAGCGTTCGAGAACCTGTAGGATCAGGTTTTGAAGTTCAACAGCGCGGTCCATAGTGCGAAGTTAAGTATTGAACTCGGCCAGAATGTCAAGACTTTTCAGTAAGCCAAATCCGGGGATATGAAGTTGAAAATAGCGCACTGCGTCTCGCAAGTCGGAAACTGGAAAATTCGTTTCCGATTCAGTAGAAGTTAAAAATCCGGCTTTGGCGTAATGTGCACCGGGTTCCCGGAGTTTATCTATCCTGCCAGTAGTAAGGTTAAACCATCCTTCATCAGTCCACGAAGGGCCGAAGCCAAGTTCTTCAGCCAATGCCATCATCCAAGAGGGCAGATCTGATGGAAACAATGACCCTTGATCCAGTGCTAAAACCGATTTTACCAGAAACCGATACATAGATTCATCGGCATGCTCTGCTTTCAATGATTTGTAAGTCACTTCTGCCATAAGCTGAGCCATCAACATACGCCTTGGATCCGATAACAAGCCACTGAGTAGTGGAGATGCCTGAAAATCGGATACGGTGCTAAGCCTCGCCCCTGGCTTCTGATAAACGACTACCTGCAGCAGCATCAATGGAAATAAAGCAGGTGTTCCTTTTTTCTTTCTTCCTTTTACCCCTTTTAGCAAGAAAGATTGTATGCCATGCAACTCGCTATAAACAGTCGCAATCTGGCTGGTGTCTCCATAAGAAACTAACCTCAGAACAGCAGCACCGGTTTTTTCTAGCATCAGCGAACAACCAGAATTTTGGTTGCGAGGGTTTCTTCGCCCTGAGCATTCATGCTAAAAACAAGATACACGCCTGAACGAACTTTTTCGCCAGAAGGGTCTGTGCCGTTCCAGGCGAATGTTCCGCCATTTGCTTTCCCTTGGTAAACCAACACGCCGTTGACATCGGTGATTTTTACTAAGGCATCGCGAACAAGCCCGCGAATGCTAATAGGGCCGGTATGGCGGTCGTCAACCGGATTGGGAAATGCCAACACCTGTTGGTTGGTTGTTCCCCCAACGGTAGCATCAGAACGATAGGAAATAATGCCACGGTCGGTGCCAAAGAATACTTCGCCTGATTGCGGGTCGATGGCGATGCTAAGCACATTATTCGAAAGCAGGGGGCTGTTTTCGCTGTTGAAGTACCTAATCTGGGTTTGTCCATCAGCCGACATCAACCAAGCACCGTTGTTAGTGCCAAACCACTTGCGGTTGGCTCCATCAACAGTGATGCAGTTAACAACTTCATTCCCCAACAAAAAGCCAACAAATAATCCTTGCTGAATTTTTATTTGACGGGCGTCGTAATTGCTATTGCTGAAAACATTGCCCGGATTGAAGAACACTGCCGGGCCTTTGTTAGTGCCTACCCAAACTTGACCTTCCAAGTCTTCAGTAACGCAGTTAACCGTAGGGTCTGGAAGTCCGCCTAAGCCGGGTTGGTTGGTTATAATGCGATAATCGTTATTCGCTTTGTTGAGCACTACCACGTTACTAAGCCGGTTTCTAAGCCACTTTTGTCCACGGCTATCTATGGTGAGGCCAATAAATTCATTCAACGATCCAATTCGGACTTTTCTCCAAGTACTATCGGGGGAAAGAATCGCAATTGGATTTTCAGCACCATAATTCACTACATATAATTCGTTCTGATAATAATCCATTGCACTTATTCTGCATAAGCCAATTCCGGTTATGGGGTCAACAGAACCAGCTTGAAACTCTAATTGGCTATTGAGTGGCCACCATTGACGGGTAATACCCTGTTCGTCGAATTCATACATTCCAGTGTTCCAACTACCCACGAGCATTCGCCCCGAACGCCCGGAGGCTCTCGAACAGATAAAATCGAATGTGCTTGTCAGATTTGTTACATTATCTCTTCCTAATGTTTTCCATTCACCGTTCTTGTAAAAAGAAACCATAGGCGACAGAAAAGCATTATTCCAAGCATCATTAACTCCTCCTGTAACCGATTGTATCTGATTCTGTCCGGTTTTGAGTTCGAAGACCTTCGCTGTCTTTGGGCCGGTTAACCGAAAATAACGAGCGGTAAATCCATTGAAGCGAATTAGCCCTTCTCCTGCATCTGCCAGCCAGACTACCCCAAACCGGTCAGAAATACATGATTTAAGGTTTTGAACAACTAATCCTCCGGGGGTTTTAATAGGAAGTTGAAACAGTGTGTCAAAAACAAAACCTCGGTAGTAATTGACGGCTGACAGTTTGCCTTTATGAACTTGAAGCGAGTATAAAGAGTTACCGCCTTCGTTAAAACCAAACGCGACTCTTTGACCATTTCGAGCAACTATCAGCGAGTCACCATTGGCAGTGATTAATTCATTGTTCCAATAAGCCACCTCAAAAAGCCGGGTTCTTCCAAAAAGCTCAAATCGAGTCCAGTTGTTGAAGTCTGACATGTTTGCAGCAGAGAAAGGGGCTGAAAGGATTCCGCTGTCGGTGGCGGCATACAATCGTTGGTCGTCGTGGTCTAAACTCCAAACGTTTAGCCTGCTTCCTCCTGCTCCAATCAGCATGGTATTGCGGAATTCTTTGCGTGCCAAGTCTAATTCAAGAATGCCGAATGAGGTAGCGAGGTAGGCAATGTTGGCCTTAATGTGAATTTTATTGATGCGCTTTTGACCGGTCATGTTGCGGAGCTTCAACGCATTTAGATTGATGAACTTCCGCTTCATGGAGCGGTCGTCCACTAAATCAACATTGCCGTTATCGTAGGCTACAATCAACAGTTTGTACTCATCCGAATACTTTATACTGCTGATGCCGAGGTCGCTTAATCCTTCGATGCGAGTGATGCGCTCCATCTCGCCGGTTTCCCGTTCGTAATAAAGCAACATTTCTTCTGTGCCAAGATAAATGCCGTTTTCAGACTCAGCAAGACCGATTCCATTCAGCGAAGGCAAATGAACCCTCCATTGCCCAATTGCTACCTGTGCGGCATCCTGTGCCATGGCTGACCAGGCTCCAAATAGCCAAATTAATAACCATGTGAACTTTATTGTTCTCATATCCCAAAGATGGGAGAAAGACGCGGGAAATAGATTTTGCGTATATGCTTAACAAAAATCTGCTCTCTCAGATTATGTTATGTGTACTGCCCGACAAGAATTTACAGCGCAACAGCTTGTGAAAATTAATGCTAAATCGAGACTACTTTAATTAACAAGGCGAACAAGATTAATTTACTTGTAAGACTTGAGAATTGCGAACAAGTATTACCTATCGCAAGGGGGAAGCATCGACTGACCTACGCCAGCACTTTCGTTTCTAGCACTTGAAGCTCAATTAACATTTCCCAATTAACCATTAGGGAAAAGAGAAATGCGAAAATGGCAATCAATCAGACTGAACGCGAACAAATTCCGGAAAGAGTAGGCAAAAAAAAGAGCCGCGCTGTTTAGCGAGACTCATTCGGTGCCGAAGGGTCGTCACTCAAACCGAGGAAACGACCGGCACGATAAAAATATCGTTTGTAGTAAGGCTCTTTTAAATCGGAGATTTTTACTCCTTCCGAGGTAGAAGCATGAATGAATTTGCCATCAGACAGATACATGCCAACATGAAAAATGCCTCCTTTTCGAGCGAAAAACAACAAATCGCCCTCTTGTAAGTCAGTAACAGAAACCGGTACAACCTTGCGGAATAAATCGCGGGATGAGCCGGTGATTTTTACGTTGAAAGCCTGTTCATAGATTAAGGCAACGAACCGGGAACAGTCTATGCCAAAGATGTTGTTGCCACCAAGTCGGTAAGGCATTCCAATCCATTCAGTAAATGCCTGATAGATTGCGGGTTTCTTGATTTTTACCGGATCTAAGCCATACTTACGCGCTTGCTTGTGGATATAGACAGTGTCGTAGTAAACCGGTGCGGATGGTGCAGATTCTGTGTAACCGCCTCCAACTGCCTGCGCATGAACTCCACTCATGCCAAGAAGGAAAAAAGCTAATACAAACAGAATTTTACGCATAAGCAGGGTAGGCCTTTAATTGAGCCTACAAAGATGGGTTTTTTTTCGTAAATTCAAGCCAAATCCTGAATTATGAAAAGGTTAAAATTGAAATTCTCGATACTGGTAGTTTTAGTTATCGGTGTATTTACGGTTGCCAGTGGGCAAAAAACACGTCCCGGTTTATCGGATGCTTCTGCCGTACTCAAGGTGATGATGTTGCAGCAAAATGCGTGGAACAAAGGCAATCTTGAGGGTTTTATGGCAGGCTACTGGAAAAATGATTCATTACTTTTCATCGGGAAAAGAGGGCCTTCTTACGGGTGGGAACCAGTGTTTAAGAATTACAAAAAATCCTATCCCGACGCCGAGGCTATGGGAACTCTGCAATTCCAAAAGCTTGACATCAGAATGCTTTCTCCACGAAATGCCTGGGTAATGGGACGCTGGGAACTTACCCGAAAGGACAAATCACTGGGCGGATGGTTTACCTTATTAGTTGAGAAAAAGGCCGGACAATGGGTTATTGTCGCAGATCATACCAGTTCCGATCCTGAGTAGTTATTGCTGTCCCATAATCCGACCCACCGGATACCGTAAATGGCTTGTTTCGTAATAAGGACTGTTGCGGTAAATCCATAAGAGTACTGCTTGTCCGTCTTTTCTTTTTTCTCTTCCGGGAGGAAATGCTTTTTGAAAAGCTGAATTCAATTCCGGGCGGCTTTTCAATAATTCAGCGGCCAGATCTTCAAACACATAATCCGAGAAATACTCCTTTTGTTGGAGTATTGCATCAAAGAAGTTCCAGTTGAAGTAACTATCGGTAGCTTGAGGTTCCAACAGATGCACCAACAATTTACCCAGTGGTTGTTGAACCGGAATAATCCAATCGCCGGGCTGTAACGTATAGCTATAAATACTATCCGACACTTTCACTTCCTTATGAAGGTAGTGTCCTTCATAAGGCCTGGTTCCGCTCTGATAGTCCAGAATCCGGTAAAAATTTAGGGTAATTAAGCTGTCCTTACGAACTTCTCGGTATCGGATGCCGTGGTCGTTTAATCGAACTCTCACTTTTTCCCAAGCTCTAGGAACGATGTAAGCTTGAGGAACCCTTACTTCTGTTGTGGCAACAGCATAAGGATACCAAGGAATAAAACGTGCCCAAGGTTTATCCCTTTGGTAACGAAGCCGAGGATAATCGCCAATAACACTTGGTTCATAAACCGATTCATATCCATGGAAGAAAATACTGTCGCGGCGTTTAAGGTCTTCTTTCCAGCCAACTACTTCCTTTTTCGGTACGGCATTCAGCCAAGAATCAGCTTTCCGAGCCAAGCGAATGACTTTGCTATATGCAGGTAACACCTGTAACAACGTATCTAAGAATGCTTGTTGAGCCAAAACTCGTTCTGGATAAGGTTTGAGCATGTGGGTTTCGGTTACAAACCCAATAGTTCCACGAAGTGCAGCATATCCGGTGGTAAAACGAGGCGATTCTAGAAAAGCTGTAATTCCAGAATCAGGAACTTCTTTTATCGAATTCACATAAGGCACCATTTCCGAAATTCGGCGGTATAAATCCGGACATATTCTATCATGGAGTACCTGTGCGAGTTGTCCACCGAGTTTATCCCTTTGTGTAGCAATGAGTGTCATAACTGCAGGATAGTCAGCACCATTGCTGGTGTGTGTGTCCACAAAAACATCGGGGTTAAAGCGTTGGAAAAGCCTTGCTAAAGTTCTTGCATTACGGCTGTCGGCTTTAATCATATCGCGGTTGAGGTCCAAATTCTGACCGTTACCCCTGAATCCGTAAGCTTCCGGACCATTTTGGTTGGCCCTGGAAAAGGCATTACGATTCAACATGCCTTCTATATTATATACGGCAACTATACAGACCTCCACACCCAATGAAGCAAACCGAGGGTCGGAAACCCATTGGTGCGCGAGCCGGGTACACGCATCTATGCCTTCCGGTTCACCTGGATGAATGCCATTCAACACCAACAGCCTTAAGGCATTCGGTTTTCTACTGGTGAGGCTAACTAAGGTTAAAGGAAGTCCGGCATCGGTTTCTCCAAATGACTCTATTTTTACCGTTTTCGGATGTTTTTGGGCTAATCCCTGATAGAATTGAAGCAACTGCCGGTAATCCGGCGATTGCTGCGTATTCCACTCAGTGATTTGAGCTGAAGCTAATGTTTCCACAAAAACTAAAAAGAGTATCCAAAGCCACTTCATGCCGAAAAATAAGAGTTGTGAACCAGCCTTTTGGCCAGAAGGAGCTTAATTACGTTAATATCAACACGCTAAAAACGAAAAACCAAGCGTACTTCGTTGTTTTGTATCTTTCCCCTTCAAATGAAACGCCTCGGTTTTAGTCTTTTACTCATGTTGGTTTCGGTGTTGAATGCCAATGCACAACTGGAATTGGAGAACAATGAGGTAGAGACCATGCTGCCACAAGGGATTGCAGGCGGAATTGGCATTCACAACACCGGTTGGTATGTTGGAGCACGTTATTTACTCAGTAAGGACGGTGATACCGACTGGCTTATGGAGTTCGATTTTTCGAGGAATAAGCACCCAAAGGAGTTTAGAAACCCCAATACAGCCTACATCAATTCCCGACCATTTGTATTCGGAAAGCTCAACGATTTTTTCAATGTTCGGCTTGGCGGAGGCCAAATCCGAACTTTGTTTGACCGTTCGGAAAAGAATGGAGTAGAAATTCGGTGGAATTATTCCGGAGGGCTAAGCATGGCACTGCTCAAGCCTGTTTACTTAGATTTCATTTACTCCAATCCGGGAGATCCGGGAGCGGATGTACGTTCAGAAAGAGCTACATACGAAAAGTTCTTTACCGGCCAGATTTACGGAGCCTCCGATTTTTCAAACGGGCTTAGCCAGATTGCTTTTCAACCAGGAGCTTATCTTAAGACAGGAATGATCTTCGATTTTGCCTCTTTTAACGACGATATTCGATTTCTTGAATGCGGTGTAACGGTGGACGGTTATTTCAAACCGGTAGAAATCATGGCAATAGAGTCAAACAGTTCGATATTTGTGTCGTTTTATGTAGGGCTTCACTTCGGTGGGCGCTGGTAATTTATCATGCAAGACATCTCCAACCCAACTTCTGAAGTTCGCCGCAAAAAGCCTGAATGGCTGCGGGTGAAACTTCCCACAGGAAAAGAATACCTGAGTGTTCGCAAAATTGTGGACGATCATAAACTTCACACCATTTGCGAAAGCGGAAATTGTCCTAATATGGGCGAATGCTGGGGTGCTGGAACCGCCACTTTTATGATTCTTGGCAACGTTTGTACCCGTGGTTGTTCCTTTTGTGCCGTTGCTACTGGCCGGCCTACAGAACTAGACCTCGATGAACCGTTCCGCGTTGCTGAAGCCGTGAAGCTGATGGGGGTAAAACACTGCGTTATTACTTCTGTCAACCGCGATGAACTTAAGGATAAAGGAGCTTCAGTTTGGGCGGCTACTATTCGGGAAGTGAAAAGGCTGAGTCCAACCACAACCATCGAAACCTTGATTCCGGATGTTAAAGGCGATTGGGACGCACTCGAAATGATTTGCAGAGAGCGCCCAGAGGTAATCTCGCACAACATGGAAACCGTGAAGCGATTGTATCGAAAAGTTCGTCCTCAGGCGCGCTATGAACGTAGCTTAGAGCAGATTCAGCGCATAAAGAACATGGGGTTGAGAACCAAATCGGGCATTATGCTTGGTCTTGGAGAAACCGAAGCCGAAGTCCTTGAAGCGATGGACGATTTGCTCGCTCATGGTTTGGATGTGTTAACGTTGGGCCAATACCTTCAGCCAACTAAACTTCATTTAGAGGTAGAACGCTTCATTACACCGGATGAGTTTGCTTTCTACAAAAAAGTAGGGTTAGAAAAAGGCTTTAAGTATGTGGAAAGTGGGCCGTTGGTTCGTTCCTCCTACCACGCTGAACGCCACATTTGAGTTAACAGTACTTTCTGCCAGCATTGGCAGAGCACCATCTGTGGCGTGAATCTTGGCCAAGGAGAGCGAATAAATGGCTATTTTCGCCTCTAGTTTTTATGCTTGACATCATTTCCAAGTCGATATCCAAACTTTTCGGCTCTAAATCCGACCGCGATATCAAAACCCTGTGGCCTATTGTGGCGCAGGTTAATGCTGAATTTGCCAAACTGGCAGGCTTGTCGAACGATGAGCTGCGAGGACGCACCCAGGATTTTCGTACACGCATTCATGCTGGCTTACAGTCTCTGACCAATCAAATAGAGCAACTCAAACAAGAAGCAGATGCGCTTCCAATGGAAGAGATTCTCCGCAAGACCAGCCTCTTTGACCAGGTTGATCAACTCATTAAAGACCGCGACCGTAAACTGGAAGAAATTCTTCAAGAGTTATTACCGGAAGCCTTTGCGGTAGTGAAAGAAACAGCCCGCAGGTTCAAAGAAAATCCTGAGTTGGAAGTTTCGGCTTCAGAACTTGACAGGGAACTGGCTGTACGAAAGAAACATATCCGCCTTGAAGGCGAAAAGGCATTCTGGGCTAACACTTGGGAAGCGGCTGGAAATATGGTTCAATGGGACATGATTCATTACGATGTTCAGCTCATTGGGGGAATGGTGCTTCACTCAGGAAAGATTTCAGAAATGGCTACTGGTGAAGGGAAAACCCTAGTGGCCACCCTGCCGGCTTACCTCAATGCTCTTTCAGGATACGGGGTACACATTGTAACAGTAAACGATTACTTAGCACGACGCGACAGCGAGTGGATGGGGCCATTGTTTGAGTTTCATGGCATCACCATCGACTGTATCGACCGCCATCAGCCGAACAGCCCCGCACGCAGAAAGGCGTACCAGGCCGATATCACGTATGGTACTAACAACGAGTTTGGCTTCGACTACCTCCGCGACAACATGGCCAGAGGGGCTGAAGAACTCGTTCAGCGTAAACACCACTACGCTATGGTGGATGAGGTGGACTCCGTTCTCATCGACGATGCCAGAACTCCGCTCATTATTTCCGGTCCGGTTCCGAGAGGCGACGAACATGAGTTCTTCCAGATGAAACCACGCATTGAGCGTTTGGTGGAACTCCAAAAACGCTACGTTAATACAGCTCTCGCCGATGCCAAAAAGCTATTTTCAGAAGGCAAAAACGAGGAGGCCGGATTACTCATTCTTCGTTGTTACCGTGCGCTTCCCAAAAGCAAAGCCCTAATCAAATTCCTCAGTGAAGGTGGGGTTAAAGCACTTCTCCTTAAGACAGAAGGGCACTACCTCCAAGATCAGTCTAAGGAAATGCACAAGGTGGATGAAGCACTTTACTTCGTTATTGATGAGAAAAACAACAGCATTGAACTGACTGAAAAAGGAATCGAACAGATAACCACTTCAGGAGAAGATGCTTCCTTCTTCATTCTACCTGATGTTGGGGCTGAAATGGCTGAAGTAGAAAAGATGGAAGGAACTGCTGAAGAAAAACTGGCTCGAAAAGAACAAGTTCTCAGCGATTTCTCGATTAAATCAGAACTCATTCACACCCTCAACCAATTGCTTAAAGCCTATACCTTGTTTGAACGCGATATTGAATACATCGTAGATCAGAATAAGATTAAAATAGTCGATGAGCAAACCGGTCGTGTTCTCGACGGACGCCGATATTCCGATGGACTCCACCAGGCAATTGAAGCTAAGGAGAATGTGAAAATTGAAGCTGCAACGCAGACTTTCGCAACGATTACGCTCCAGAACTTCTTCCGGATGTATCATAAGTTAGCCGGTATGACCGGTACTGCTGAAACAGAAGCTGGAGAATTCTGGGAAATCTACAAATTAGATGTGGTTGTTATTCCCACCAATAGATCCATTACTCGTAAAGATATGGACGACAAGGTGTTCAAAACCACCAGGGAAAAGTACAACGCTGTAATCGAGGAAATTGAACGAATGGTTAATGCCGGACGGCCTGTTCTGGTGGGAACTACATCTGTCGAGATTTCCGAGCTTCTCAGCAGGATGCTTCAGCTTCGCAAGATTCGCCATAATGTGTTGAATGCCAAGTTGCACCAACGCGAGGCCGAGATTGTTGCAGAAGCCGGCCAAGCCGGAACGGTTACCATTGCGACCAACATGGCCGGACGTGGTACCGACATTAAGCTTGGACCCGGTGTGAAAGAAGCGGGCGGTCTTGCCATTATTGGTACTGAACGCCATGAATCTCGGCGTGTTGACCGCCAGCTCCGCGGTCGTGCCGGACGCCAGGGAGACCCCGGAGGTTCGTTGTTCTTCGTTTCGCTGGAAGATAACCTCATGCGCCTCTTTGGCTCCGAACGAATTGCCGGTCTCATGGATCGCTTTGGATACAAGGAAGGCGAAGTCATTGAGCACTCTATGATTACCAAATCCATTGAGCGTGCTCAGAAAAAGGTAGAAGAAAATAACTTCGGAATCCGGAAACGTTTGCTTGAATACGACGACGTAATGAACTCCCAGCGTGAAGTTATCTACAAGCGCCGCCGTCATGCTTTGTTTGGTGATCGCCTCAGCATCGACATTGACAATATGTTCGCCGATGTGTCTTCTTTACTTGTTGAAAGGCACAAGGAAACTAAGGACTTCGCAGAATTTGGTCTAGATGTTATCCGCCTATTCGCTATGCAAACAGCCATCACTGCCCAAGAATTTGAAAGCAACAAATCCGATGTTCTCGCGAATAAATTATATGAAGAAGCGATAGCCGCTTACCGATTGAAAAACGAACGAATAAAGGATATGGCATTCCCAATCCTTCAGCAGATGTACCAGCAACAAGGGCAGCAAATCAACCAAGTGGCCATTCCGTTCGTAATGGGTAATCGGGAAATGCACCTCAACATACAGTTAACGCATGCCATCAGCGAATCAGGTCGCAACATTATCTCTGAATTTGAAAAAGGGGTTGTTCTTAACCTGATTGATGACGAGTGGAAAGAACATCTTCGCGAGATGGACGACCTCAAGCAAAGTGTTCAGAATGCGATTTACGAACAAAAAGACCCCTTGTTGGTGTATAAATTCGAGGCATTTGAGTTATTCAAGAAAATGCTCGATCGCCTTAGCATGGACACCGCCGGAATGCTGGCCAAAGGGCACATCCCGATAGCCGAAGCGGAAGAAGTAAAAGAAGCGATTCCTGAACTTCCGAAACAGCCACAGTATCAGACCAGCCATCCACAATATACTTCCAGTAACACTGCTGAGGTACCGTTAAACTATAACAACGCCCCAGAAGAAGGGCCACGTCCTCAGGCGCCAATAAGAGTCGGGCCTAAAATTGGACGCAATGACCCGTGTCCTTGCGGAAGCGGAAAGAAGTTTAAAAACTGCCACGGCAAAGACGGAGACTTCGCTTAATGGATATCGCTTCCTATATAGACCATACGGGACTAAGCCCAACCCTGCATAAGGAAGCGGTGCGTATTATGTGCGACGAAGCCTTAGAGCATGGTTTTGCAAGTGTCTGCATTCCACCCTACTTCGTGAAAAATGCCATGAAGTATTTAGACGGCAGGCGATTGAAAATCAGTACAGTAGTAGGATTTCCTCTCGGTTTTGCGGCCACCTTTGCTAAGATGGATGAAATTAAGAAGGTAGTGGACGACGGCGCATCAGAAATTGATGCTGTTATTAATCTTTCCGCACTAACTGAGCATGATTACGTTTACCTCAAGAATGAAATTGACAGCCTCACGCAGATTACTCATCTGCATGGTAAGCAAATCAAAATCATTCTGGAAACAGCTTTGCTTAATGGCGATCAGCTTGAAAGACTTTGCGCTTTATGCGCTCAATCCGGAGTTGACTTCGTGAAAACTTCAACTGGTTATGCCGGCGGAGCCACTCCCGATGTTGTAAGGCAAATGCGCAGTTTACTTCCACCCGAAATAAAAATTAAAGCTTCAGGAGGAATAAAAACCCGCCAACAAGCTCTGGCACTGATTGATGCAGGAGCTGACAGGCTTGGCACTTCCTCCGCTTTTGCTATACTTGAATTATGAAAAAGCAATTGTTTTTCTTTTTCCTCCTCGTTTTGGGCTTTTCAGCAAGCGCACAGACCGTTTCACCTGACACAACTTCGGTGGACTCAAGCGTCATTAAGCGTCAGCAAATGATATTGAAATACAAGGAGCGATTGAAAAACAGCACTCGTAAAGGGTTTCGTATCCAAGTTTTTTCCGGCAATCAGCGAGCCCAAGCCATGAAAATCAGGACGGAAATTCTATCGCTTTATCCTGACACACGGGTGTATCTGATTTACAAACAGCCTACTTTTCGGGTTCGTGTTGGTGATTTCCTTACACGAGACGAAGCCAGTATCTGGTTGTTAAATCTACAGAAAACCTACAAGGCCGCATTCATCGTTCCGGATAATATTCAAATACCTCAAGAAGGGGAGTCGAATGCAGACAGCATCAAGAATGTCCGTCCTTGAACGAGTAAAACAGCGCGCTGAAGCACTTCATCCTGAGCTTGTCCGCCTCAGGCATCACCTTCACCAACATCCGGAACTTTCGTTTCAAGAGCATCAGACTATGGCTTTCGTGAGCCGTTGTTTGGAGTCATGGAGCATTGAACATCAAACCGGAATTGCAGATACAGGTATAATTGCAACAATCCGAGGTGGCTTGAACGGGCCTACTCGCGCGCTCAGGGCCGATATGGACGCACTGCCCATCGACGAAGCCAACTTCGACAAGCCATATCGTTCCTTGAATCCGGGAGTGATGCACGCCTGCGGCCATGATGTTCATACCACGTGTTTGCTTGGAGCTGCCAAAATCCTGCATGAGGAACGTGCCAACATTCGAGGTGATATCCGCCTGATTTTCCAACCTGGCGAAGAGCGTCTCCCCGGAGGTGCTACCCTGATGATAAATGCCGGAGCATTGAAAAATCCGGTACCGGAATACATCATTGGCCAACATGTCATGCCACAACTTCCCGTAGGGAAACTTGGTTTCCGCTCCGGCATGTACATGGCTTCTGCAGATGAAATTACCATGACGGTTACCGGTAAAGGCGGCCATGCCGCAGTGCCTCATCACAACATCGACACGGTTGCCATCACTTGCCAGATAATTGTAGCCTTGCAGCAGGTGGTGAGCAGGTACGCCAATCCTGCCATTCCCACTGTCTTGTCTTTCGGAAGAATTGACGCTCCCGGAACATTTAACGTAATCCCGGATACGGTTAAAGTGTTGGGGACCTTTCGCGCGATGAACGAAGCCTGGCGAAAAGAAGCCCATCAGCGCATGAGGTCGATGGCCGAAGCCATTGCTTCCTCTATGGGCGCTCAGTGCGACTTCTTCATCAACGTGGGATATCCATTTTTGGAGAACGATTCGGAAGTGACCATGCGCCTTCGTGAGCTCGCCGTGGAATATGTCGGAGAAGAACAAGTGGTGGACTTGGATTTATGGATGGCTGCGGAAGACTTTGCGTGGTACACCCGCGAGATTCCCGGCTCTTTTTATCGCCTCGGCGTTAGGAATGAAGCGAAAGGCATCATCCATTCCGTGCACACTCCCGGTTTTGATATTGACGAAGCCGCTTTATCCCTTGGCGCCGGTTTCATGGCCTGGACGATGCTGTAACCGAAAGGCATCCCCTTCGGTAGGCTACAATCTTAATATTTTATCAAGATTTGGATCGAAATCGATTTATTGATCCTACCAAGGATCATGTAGGGTTTGACTTCTTTCCTAGAACTTCTTTAATTACAACCTTGGGATGCTGGTTTTGTTAAAAAGCTGATGGTTAATTACGCTGTTTTACGATTAACTATTCTCCCCGGATTATGGCATTTTGCTAAAAATTGGATAAAGAGAATCCGGAAAAAGGTTTACATTCAATTCATGTGTTATCATACGGAAGTTACCACCGATGTAAAACGGTTGGAAGCCAAGATGAAAGCGGTAGCATTAGAAGCTGAAAAGCATAAGATTGGCCGTTTCACCGGGTTTTCGCATCCATTTTTGCCGGTTATTCTACAAGGAAATTCCTTGCAAATCCGGCATTTTCAATGGGGTTTGTTGCCAGAATGGGTCAAAGATTTTGCTGCAGCGAAGAAGCTATCCGACCAAACGCTGAATGCAGTTGCTGAAACTCTTCAGGAAAAGCCTTCTTTTAAAGGAAGTGTGGATCAGCGACGCTGCCTGATTTTGGTCGATTCTTTCTTGGAATGGCGTCATTCCGATTCAGGAAAACAAGGCTACCGGATGAAACTGACGGCTGACAATTCACCGGTACGTGCTTTGGGCGGATTATGGTCGTTTTGGAAAGAGCCTGTAACCGGAACCCCTTTCAATACGTTCACCATCATTACTACCGAAGCCAATGAAGAGATGGCCTGGGTACACAACACGAAGAAACGGATGCCCTTGGTTCTTGAGGAAAGCCAATTCAGCATCTGGCTTTCTGGGGTTCACTACCGTGAAGTACAACCGCTAGTTCGTCCTTTACCCGATGGTAGCTTGCTGCCGGAGGCGGTGTGAGGAAGGGAAGATAGTGTCCTGTTAATCCATCATCAGAGTGAACTAATTGCATTCACCATCTTCATCTATTCGAATAATCTCATCGTAAAGAGCAACTTAATTCGTTAGCGATAACTGCGTTCTTTCCTCAAAATTGAAAAATAGGATGTTTTTCTGGGCTATTCCACTCTGTTTACGCTCGTCTTGAAACACTTCTAATAAGGAAATTTATTACTCCTCCGAATACCCGTAACAACCTTATTAAGGTGTTGGTCTTTCAGTTGATTAAGTTTTACGAAGGCAGATTTCTCTACTTATTATGAGAGTCTAAGGTTTATTCAATCCAAAGGCATGTTCTGCTTTTTGCCAGAAACGGGGCATAATCCAGGTTTATGTCAATAGAAATCCAAGACTAACCTCAACGTTTTCCTACGGGTTTCGCGCTAGGTGTTCGGCGGGTTTTGAGGCGTTGAAGAAGTTGCCGTGCCGCATTCTGCCCACTGTCAACGGCGCCATTCATGTATCCTTGATATTCCTCGCTGGCATATTCACCGGCAAAATAAATCTGCCCTGCCGGCTTTGCCAGCACATTTCGATAGCGGCTAATCTGTCCGGGTTTGTAACAAGCGTAACTGCCTTGTTGCCGAGGGTGTTTGGTCCACAAAGCGGTTTGCCAGCGGCTAGAATAATGCTCAATTGCCCCCGGAAATGCCAATTCTAACTCATCGAGATAGAACTTCATTGCTTCGGTTTCGGTATCAGAAGGAATCCCGTTGAAATTATCAGCCAGTTTCAGGCTGTTACTTCCTCCAAGAAAAGCGGTTAATGCCGCCGAACTGCCTTCCTGAAATGGGGTGCTGTGCCAGGTGTTGTTCAATTGATCGTGAATGGCAGTGCCGATGGATGGTATGAGGCTTCTTGTCCAGAAAGCTTCATTAAATCCAAGAATCAATTTATTGTTTTTGCCATACCCCATTTCCCGAAACGCTTCTCGCTGAATTGCAGGGAGTTTTATTTTGCTTAAATCTATCTTGCTAAGCTGGGATAATGGAACAGCCAGCACAACAAAGTCAAAGACAGCGGGTTTACGATGCGCAAAATCCAACTGATAGCCGTTGCTTAAGGGCGTAATTGCCATTAGCGGCACATTCGAGGTAATTTGCCCGGTAAGTTTCTCGACTAAAGCATTAATAAGTTGGCTGTTGCCGCCTTGAATAGAATAACGCTCGTCGCTATTTCCAAAAAGTGCCTCATTATCTTTCCCGGCACTTCCTATCAGCTCAATCAGGTTAATGCAGGTCTGTTCATCGGCATTTATTCCAAATTCCGAAGTAAAAGCTGTTTCCAGCACCTGCCTGAACCACGGTTCTAAGTCTAAAACTTCTAGGTATTCCGTAAGACTTTGATAATCGAGCTGCTGGAACAACGTTGGTTGCTGAAGGGCCTTTGAGTAATCCTTCAACGCAACAGAAGCAAGGTTTTTCAGCGCATCTTTTAATTGATTGGTGGAATATCGAATCTTATTTACCACAACCACTAGCGTTTCCTGCTCTTCAGCAACAGATAGTTCCTGTCGGTCGTTAAGCGGAATAGAAAATTCCTTGCAAAGGTTGATAATGGCTTTATGATCAGTGTTGATGAACTCAGCACCCAGTTCTACCCACTGATTGTCGGAAGGCCACTGATTAAGCGTCTTTACTCGTCCTCCGGGCTGTCGATCTGCTTCGAAAAGTTGAGCCGTTATGCCCTTTTTTTTCAATTCCCAAGCGCAGCTTAACCCTGCTAATCCGGCACCAATAATGGCAACGCGTGGAGAGAGCAGGTTCGATGCAAATGCCCAATCCGGATTCAGGCCAACGCTAAGTCCGGCGGAGAGCACAAGTCCGGTTTTCAGAAACTGCTTGCGCGATTCATCGTAGCGTTCTTTATCTACGTGTCGGGTTTCTTTCAGCAGACCAAGCAAAAAGTTTAGCAAGGGCGACTTCGCACTGCCTTTCATAGCGATTATTGGATTTCTTTAAACTTGGCTTTTCCCCCGTCAAGAAATTTTACGAATGATTGTACATCGCGGTCATAAGCATGGGATGGCCCAATTTGGTTGCCGTTGCCGTCCATGATAACATAGTACGGTTGTGCATTCGCATTGAAACGAGTGATTTGAAAATCGGCATTTTGCTTACCTATGGTTTTCTTCACCTGCCCATCGAAAGTAGAAGTAAACCATTCTGCTTCCGGAAGCTCGGTTTTATCGTCCACATACTGGGCTAGGAGAATAAAATCGTTTTGCAGCCTTTTCAACACTTCCGGGTCTGCCCAAACATTGGCTTCCATCTCCCGGCAGTTGACACAGCCATGGCCGGTGAAATCAATAAATATAGGCTTACCGGTTTTCTTAGAATGAGTGATGGCTTCCTTATAGTCGTAGAAACCTTTGAGTTGGTGAGGAAATGGCGGAAGAATATCGGCAAACTTAATTTTTTGCCCATCTAAATCAGAAGCAGGTGCTTTTTTAGAAGAAGCACTTTGAGTAAGGTCGAAGTCAAGAGTGGATTGAGGCGGAAGGTAACCAGACAATGCCTTCAATGGAGCTCCGAAAAGTCCCGGAATAAGGTAAACTACAAACGTGAAGACCACAATAGCCAGCCCAAGCCGGGGAACTCCAAGGAAGGGCAAATCACTATCGTGTGAGAACTTCAACTTGCCTAACAAGTAAAAGCCCATTAGCGTAAAGCATACAATCCAGATGGCAAGGTAAATCTCGCGGTCTAATAAGTTCCAATGATAAACCTGATCGGCAGTACTGAGGAATTTAAAAGCGAAGGCAATCTCCAGAAAACCTAACACCACTTTTACGCTGTTAAGCCAACCTCCCGATTTGGGCAGGTTGGTTAGCCAGCCCGGGAACGCGGCAAATAGCATGAAAGGGCCTGCCAAGCCAAGCGCGAAGAACGAAAGTCCTAGCATTGGCTTCATCATTTTTCCTCCAACTGCTTCGATAAGCAGTGAGCCAACAACAGGCCCAGTACACGAAAACGATACCAATACCAAGGTGAAGGCCATGAAAAAGATGCCTGCCAGCGACTTCATATTCGATTTTTGATCGATAGTATTTACAAGACTATGAGGCAGCGTAATCTCGAACATGCCCAAAAAGGAAGCACCGAAAATGATAAAAATGAAGAAGAACAAGACATTTGGCACCCAATGCGTACTAAGCCAATTGCCGAAATCTGCTCCAAGTCCAAGCAAGCCAAATACTAAACCTATCATTGCATATATGCCGATGATGGAAAAGCCAAACCCAAAAGCTTTTTTCATCGCTTGAGCTTTGCTTCCACTCTGTTTGATGAAGAAGGTTACCGTCATGGGCAACATAGGAAAAACACAGGGAGTGATAACGGCCGCCAATCCAAGCAGAAATGCTGAAATAAGGAATCCCAGCATGTTTTCTTCTTTTTGTGGTTCAGTGGCAGGTGCTGGGTTAGAAGAAACATGATTAGGCTGCGTAGTCGCAGGTTTCGATTTAGGGGTTGTATCAGAATCTCCGGAGGCAGTAGTCGAGGAAATAGCCTCTGATTGCTTCGCAACGGTGTCTTCTAAAACCGTGGCGGTTGTAGAAGTTTTAGCAAATCCCTTTAGCTTAAACTCAAACGACACTTCTGTTGGAGGAAGGCACTGTTTGTCGTCGCAAACCATGTATTCTAAGGATCCTTTTACAACGCCATCGCCTTTAACTGCAATTTTTTGTACAAATACTGCTTTGTTTTCAAAGTACTTCAGGGTCATGTCGAAGTTCTTATCGAACGATTCTTCCCTTTTGCTTTTTTCCTCCACAGCACCTACAAGGCTGTAAAAAGAAGCCTTCTCAAACTTGAACGAGGTAGGAATCGGGCCTCCCTCTGGCAAAAACTGAGAATATAAATGCCATTTTTTCTCAATTGAAGCCGATAAGATTAACTCAGCCGATTGCTCACCCGTTTTCTTCATAGTGAAGCTCCACTTAACAGGCGCCAGTAATTGTGCAGACGCTGAACCAATGGAAGATAGTAGGCTTAGAAGGCAGAAAAGAAGTAAGAGAGGTTTTTTCATCATATATGGGAACGAATTTAGACTTCCGTTTCAAAGCTTAAACTCCAATAGGCTTAAAAAAGTCCTCATGAAAGGTGAATGTTGACACTATCCAACACATTTTAACAGAGAGCTAGAGGTAAATGCCTCAAAATTGGTTTCCTACAAAACCTAACGCTATCGTGCTTGTTCAATCCGTAATATAAAGTTCGCAGCAGCGAAATACAATGGAATTACTCACTACAATACAAGAACCTGTTATGATTCATGTTCAGGAAATCGAACGCGTGTTGGAATTGTTTAAAGCAATCAGGCATGAACACCGCATAGAAATCGTTAATATGATATTCCAGAATGGCCGCTTAACTGTGACCCAAATCTTGTATAAAATGAAACTGGCGCATCCGGAACGTAACATTGAGCAAAGTGTAGTATCCCAACACCTGGCTATTCTGCGCGATGTTAAGTTGGTGAAAACTCAACGAAACGGAAAAAATGTTTTCTATTCGGTGAATGAAGAAATTATGCGATTCATTATGGATAGTGCCCAAAAGCTGAATGCACGGCATTGATTTGCATTGGATAATCTCCTTCCCGCCCTTCTAATCTATTACTATCTTTGCGCCCCTGTCTTTTTTGATGACAGATTCACCCCATGGCCAAGCGCTGGATATTCAAAGAACCTGCAAACCCTACCATTGCCCGCTTCCTTCAGACTGAACTGAAGGTTGATGAGGTTACGGCCGAACTGCTTGTTCAGCGCGGCATCGATACTTACCGAAAGGCCCGCTCTTTTTTTCGGCCTTCCCTAGATCAACTTCACGACCCCTTCCTCATGAAAGGTATGAGGGAAGCTGTGATTATGCTGCTGGATGCCATAGAACGGAAAGAGCCAGTATTGCTCTACGGCGATTACGATGTAGATGGCACTACTTCCGTAGCCGTACTCTTCTCTTTTCTAAAAAGATTCCAAAGCCCCATAGGGTATTACATTCCCGACCGACATACCGAAGGGTATGGGGTTTCTAAAAAAGGCATTGACTGGGCTGTTGAAAATGGTTACCGCTGGATGGTTACGCTTGATTGCGGCATTACCGCTGTAGAACAAGTAGCGTATGCCAATGCACAAGGGTTGAAAGTGATTGTTTCGGATCACCACTTGCCTTCCGATACCCTTCCGGATGCCGTGGCTATTCTTAATCCTAAGCAAATAGATTGTCCTTACCCGTTCAAAGAACTTTCCGGTTGTGGGATCGGGTTTAAACTGGCTCAAGCTATTACTGAACACCTTAATCTTTCCTCGGAACCGTTGTATTCCCTTTTGGATTTATTGGCTGTGAGTATTGCTTCGGATATCGTACCTATCACTGGAGAAAACAGGATTCTTTCCTTCCATGGATTGAAGAAGCTCAATGAGCACCCTTGTCCCGGTTTGGCCGCCATTATAGAAATCTGCAACCCTCAGCGAAAGGACCTCACCATCAGCGACATCGTATTTAATATAGGCCCGCGTATTAATGCCGCAGGGCGAATGGGGGATGCTAAAAAGGCAGTTGAAGTGCTGTTGGCCCAGGAAAAAGTGGACGCATTCAACCAAGCTAAAGGCATTGATACCGACAACTCCTCAAGAAGGGATGTTGATAATGTAATTACGAAGGAAGCACTCCTCCAAGCGCAAGAATCCCCCGGATTTGCAGACAAAAAAACTACGGTAGTTTTCGGGCCACACTGGCATAAAGGCGTCATTGGAATCGTCGCTAGCAGGCTTATTGAGCAGTTTCACCGACCAACCATTGTGTTTAGCCAGGCCGATGGTAAACTGACCGGATCAGCCAGAACCATCAATGGATTCAACATTTACGAGGCACTGAATGCCTGCAACGAACATATTTTGCAATTCGGCGGGCATAAGTTCGCTGCCGGACTTACCCTAAAAGAAGGTGCTTATGAGGCTTTCGTCGAAATGTTTGAGCGGGTAGTTGCTGAATCCATCAGAGAAGATCAACTCTCCCCCAGGGTCGATGTGGATCTTAAACTGAAGTTTGCCCAAATCAGCCCTCAATTCTTCCGCCGCCTTAGCCAGTTCGCCCCTTTTGGCCCTGGAAACATGACTCCGGTCTTTGCAACAGAAAGCGTTTTCTGCGAACCCGGAATGGCAAGAATAGTTGGAGAAAACCATCTACTGCTACAATTGCGGCAAGAACAAGGGCCCAGCTTTCAGGCTATCGCTTTTGGAATGAAAAACCTGCATCCTGCAATTACAAAGGGATTGCCCTTCGACATTGCCTACACGATAGAGGAAAATACCTGGCGGGGACAGACTACCCTGAAACTCAATATTAAAGACATCAGCGTCTAAGCGCGTCAAATCCGTATTTTTGTGGCATGTCGCATTTACGGTTGTTTGTTTATAATTCCCTGAGTAGAGAAAAAGAAGAGTTTCAACCCTTACTTCCCCCATTCGTTGGGATGTACCTCTGTGGTCCTACCGTTTATGGACACCCTCACTTGGGGCATGCACGCTCAGCACTTACCTTCGATGTGGTGTACCGCACCCTGAAATTCCTTGGTTATAAGGTGCGATATGTGCGAAACATTACTGACGTTGGCCACCTTGAGCAAGACGCAGATTCAGGAGAAGATAAAATTGGTAAGCTTGCAAGGGTGCAGCAACTGGAACCAATGGAAGTTGCTCAGTTTTATTCCAACAGCTACCAAGCTGCTATGAGCCGCCTCAACAACCTCAACCCAAGCATTGAACCACGAGCTACCGGACATATTCTGGAACAAATTGAGCTTGTGCAAGAAATTCTTGAAAAAGGGTACGCTTATGTGTCTAATGGCTCAGTGTATTTTGATGTGCCTAAATACGCCAACAGCCATCAGTACGGCCAACTTTCCGGGAGAAAGATGGAAGACATGTTAGAAGGCGGTGCGTCCCGAGTTCTGGAAGGGCAAGAGGAGAAACGTTCCAAACTCGACTTTGCCTTGTGGAAGAAAGCTGAACCTGAACACATCATGCGCTGGAACTCTCCATGGGGAGCTGGCTTCCCGGGCTGGCATCTGGAATGTACCGCTATGAGCTCCAAATACCTTGGCAAACAATTCGATATTCATGGAGGCGGTATGGATCTTCAGTTTCCCCACCATGAATGCGAAATTGCACAAGCCGAAATTGGACACGGTCATGCGCCGGCTAAGTACTGGATGCACAACAACATGATCACGATTGATGGTCAAAAAATGAGTAAATCCATAGGCAACTTCATCACTTTGGAGCAGTTTTTCAAAGGCGACCATCCGCTGCTGAGTCGAGCTTTCAGTCCTATGGCCATACGCTTCTTCATTTTGCAGGCACACTATCGCTCTACTCTCGATTTTTCCGATGATGCGTTGCAGGCAGCGGATAAAGGCTATAAAAGGTTGATGACGGTGTTCAACACACTCGAAGAAATCACTCCAGGTAATAGCACAACCGGTTTCAGTGTTGCAGATTGGAAGCAATCAGGACTCGGAGTGTTGCTCGACGATTTCAACACTCCATTATTGTTAGCCAACTTGTTCGAAGGCGTTACGTTTGTAAACAAGGTTAAAGCAGGACAGGAAACGATATCATCTGCCGATTTGCATGAAGTAAAACAATACTTCAGGGAAATCTGCCAACATGTACTAGGTTTAGAGGAAGAAGTAGCCGCCGAAGACCGGAAAATACTTATTGATGGCCTTATCGCCTTGCTTGTTGAACAGCGTTCTGAAGCAAAAACTCGAAAAGACTTTGCCACCTCCGATGCTCTACGCGATAAACTTAAAGCTATTGGAGTACAACTGAAAGACGGTAAAGAAGGAACAAGCTGGGAAATCGAAAGCTGAAATTTTTCTTTATCTGGCCCGTAACTTTGTTTTAAGCACCGGCTGTGTTACTGGCAACCTTTAATGCTTTAGTCAAATCTGCGTTTCAGCAGGTTAAGGGTTTTCTGTTACCAATAGTCGGCTGTTTACTTGCCGGAGCATTTATGGGTGTGGTTGCTACTAAAGGTGGCCCTTTAATGCCTTTCCTCTTCCTCGCTCTGCCTTTTGTATTCTGGTACCTCTATAAGCTCTTTTATGACCTCAGTATCGGGTTATACACAATTCTAATTCTGGGCTTCATCATTCCCTTTTTTGGACGATATACACCGGCAATACCCTTTGGTCTTGTAGTAGATATTCTGCTGATTCTCATGTGGCTGATGTACTTCTTCCGGGAATGGCAAAATGTAAATCTAAAGCCAGCAAAAAATGGCCTGACGAACGCTTGGGGTTTATGGATGCTCTGGGTTTTCCTAATGATTGCTAACCCGCTCTCGCGTTCGGTAGAAGCCTGGTTCTATGCTATGCGTGGCATTGCTCTTTACTCCTTTCTTATTACGCCTCTCATTTTTATCAACATGCGCGATAAGAAGCACTTGCACAATGTGATAATGGCCACCCTGATTTTTGAAGTTTTTGGCTCTTTCTGGGGAATGAAACAGCTATTTATTGGAGTGAGCAAAACGGAACAAGCATGGTTAGATGCAGGAGCTTATACCACGCATATTTTGTTCGGCAAGCTAAGAGTCTTTAGTTACTTCACCGATGCAGCCCAGTTTGGCGCCTCGCAAGCACACATGGGGTTTGTGTATATGGTTTTTGCACTCGCAGAAAAAGAATCAACAAAAAGAAAAATTATCTACCTGCTTGGAGGGCTGATTTCACTTTATGGGATGATTATTTCCGGTTCACGAGGCCCACTTGTTATTCCTGCTCTCGCAGGACTCGTGATGCTTTTTATGAGTAAGAAGTTCAAGTTGCTCATTACTGGCCTTAGCATCGGTGCTGTGCTGTTTGTATTCCTCAAGTACACCACTATCATGAATAGCAATTATCAGGTGAACAGGATGCGGACAGCCCTAAATCCCACCGATGACCCTTCATTTCTTGTTAGAAAGAATAGAGAAGTAGCTTTGAAAGCTTTTCTTGCAGATAAACCCATAGGAGGAGGTATTGGTAGCGCCGGTTTCTGGGGAAAACGCTTTTATCCAGGAACTTTTCTTGCTGAAATTGGAACCGACGGCCATTACACTCGGATTTACATGGAAACAGGCTTTATTGGCTTATGGATTTATCTTGCTGTGTTTATTTATATGGGCATTGCCATAAGCATAAGAGCCTGGAGAATAAAGGATGAATCGTTGAGGCTGCAGATAGCTGCTTTAGTAGGCGGTTATTGGGGCATGGCAGTAGCCAGCTACACCAACGGCTTAATCGTTCAATTACCCACAGGGCCTATTATTTACATTAGCCTTTGTTTTGCCTTTATGGCGCACCAATGGGATACCCCAACTGCTGAGTTGCCAGCCCTTAAAAAAAGCACGTAACATTTTAAAAGAACATCCACAATCGTAAAAACCCTTTAGATTGACGCAAATTTCAAGATGGCTGTTAGGGTAGTTCCCAAAGCAGATTAGCGCTACTCTACCGTATGAATCGGCGCAAATCCGCAGGAAAAGTCCCATGTGAAAAAGCTAAGAAGTTTGCCATTGAATAGCTTTTTACGATAGTGTATATTCTCTTTTCTAATGTGAAAAAATGAGATATATTAGCAAATGCTATTTCAGGATCCTTTTTATTTGATATTCCTAGATGAGTCCAATTTTATTACTATAACCAACAATGAAGGAATTATAGTTGATGTCAATAAAGGATTTCTTAAGATAAGCGGGTTCACCAAAGAAGAGTTAATAGGGAAGAAGCACCAAATCCTCAGTTCTGGAGTACATGACGAGTCACTTTTCCAGCAGCTTTGGGACACAATTAGCAAAGGGGAAACTTGGATCGGCGACATTCGCGATAGGAGCAAGGATGGCAAAGACCTTTGGTTCCGCACAAGTATCCGACCTCAAACGGATGAAAACGGTAAAGTGTTATGCTATTATGCCAGCCATACTTTGATAAACGACATCAAAGAGGCAGAAAAGAAGCAAAAGGAGCTCTTGAACCAAACCGGATTACTTGCTCACCTGCTGAATCATGTTTCTGATGCAGTAATCGCTACAGATTTAGAATTTAACATTAACTATTGGAATAAAGGCGCAGAAATCCTTTATCAATTAACGGCTGAAGAAGTTCTCCATCGCCCATTCAAGGACGTCATTCTTACGGAATTTGGAAATGATAGCAATGAGGAAGTCAGTATTGAATCGCTTTTACGTGAAGGATATTGGAGGGGAGAGGTAACACAAAAAGACCGTTTGGGTAAGGTTTACCACATTTCGTCGGAAGTTCGGCTTATCAAAGACAGTCATGGAATTGCCACTGGTGTCCTGGCCGTGAATCGCAATATTACCGACCGCGTTGAGGCAGTAAATGCGCTTCGACTTTCTGAGGAAAGGCTTAAATCATTCATGAGGCATTGTCCAGCTCCAGCATGGATTGTGGACGAAAAAGGCGGTGCAAGAGCCTTCAGCCCTAGTTGCGTGCTCTTTTCAGGAGATATTCCCAACCCCTTTCAACAGGATAGGCCTGTTTGGGAATTCCTCCCTGATAAAAAAGCGCAAGCTTGGAGAAAACAGTTTGAGAAGCTCATCAAGAAGGGTGAGCCTTTACAGGAATTGATGGTCTTTCGTTCCGACAACGAAGTAGAATCCGCTTGGCTGATGCACCAGTTTGTGCTTAGTGAAACTTCCAGTCCACGGCTTTTCGGCGGCGTGGCTATTGACATTAGTGCAAGAATTAGAGAGGAAGAAAATCTTCGGTCTAAGGAAGAGCATCTCCGCAATCTCATTGAACGCAACCACGACCTTACTTTAGTATTGAATTTAGAAGGAGTCATCACCTTTTGCTCACCAGCATCTCGGTTTGTGTTAGGTGCTGAACCTGATCAAATTGTGGGCACTCCTTTTAACTTGGGGATGTCGCCGGAAGCGTTAGTAGAATGGGAAAAACGACTGAAAAAGCTCAACCAGAAAGCAGGTAACTACGATCAGTTTGAAATTAAATACTTGCATAAAGAAGGAAACTGGATTTATCTAGATGTTGCAGCAACCAATTGCCACCATGTACGAACGCTCTCTGGCTTAGTGCTTTATCTTAGAAACATCAGTAGTTGGAAAGAAATAGAACAGCAGTTAGTAAGGAAAAACAACCAACTGCTGGAGATTGCCTGGCTTCAATCCGATCCGATACGAAAACCCATATCCAACATCATATCCCTTACTGAATCAGTGGCTGACCAACTGCCGGCTTTAAGTAAGGAACGGGAGTCGTTGAGGGTAGTTAGGGATGAAGCATTGCAGTTAGAAAAACTCGTTACAGAGATTGCCAGAAAGGCCAATATGCTGATGGGGTAAGGTTAATTTAACTGTAACTTTGCGCCCGCATGAACCATCAGCCTATCTGAACGGTTCTATTATCCAGATTTAATGCCGAATGGCTTCACAACCCACCCAACTCGATGAGGTAACCATCCGGTTTGCCGGCGATTCCGGCGACGGAATGCAGCTTACCGGAATGCAGTTTACCCAGACGACTGCCCTCTTTGGTAACGACTTAAGCACGTTTCCAGACTATCCAGCCGAAATACGCGCACCTCAAGGCACCATTGCCGGGGTGTCGGGCTATCAAATTCATTTCGGAAGTAAGCCTATTCATAATCCCGGCGATGTTTGCGATGTCTTGGTAGTAATGAATGCCGCCGCGCTTCGTGCCAACCTTAAGCACCTTAAACCCGCAGGAACCCTCATCGCCAATAAAGACGGCTTCGACAACAAAAACTTGCGCCTGGCCGGCCTCGACGACAGTCGCAATCCACTCACTGATGGAAGCATCAGTAGTTACCAAGTCTTTGAAATCGACATCACCAAAATGACTCGGGAAGCCCTCAAAGAAAGCGGACTTGGCACTAAAGAGGTTGACCGAAGCAAGAACATGTTCGTCCTCGGACTGCTTTACTGGCTTTACAACCGTCCGTTGGAGAACACCATTCAGGAATTGAAGTCGAAGTTTGCCCGCAAGCCTGACATCGCCGAAGCCAACATTCGCGTGTTGAACGCCGGATGGGCATACGGTGAAACCGCAGAATTATTTCCTAATCGCTACCATATAGCACCAGCTAAACTCAAGCCTGGCCGCTACCGTGGCATCATGGGGAACCAGGCAACGGCAATTGGCTTAGTGGCTGCTTCTCAGAAGGCGAGGCTTCCGCTATTCCTTGGCAGCTATCCCATTACCCCAGCTTCCGATATTCTGCATGAGCTTTCCAAATACAAGAATTTCGACGTTCGCACTTTTCAGGCTGAAGACGAAATTGCTGGTATCACTGCGGCTATTGGTGCTGCTTACGGCGGCCATCTTGGTGTCACAACCTCTTCCGGCCCTGGTGTAGCCCTCAAAACCGAAGCATTGGGCCTCGCCTTTATGCTTGAACTCCCATTAATAGTCTGCAATATTCAACGTGGCGGCCCTTCCACCGGCCTTCCAACCAAAACCGAGCAAGCCGATTTATTGCAAGCACTGTACGGTCGTAATGGCGAAACCCCCATTCCGGTTGTTGCACCTTGTACGCCTTCAGATTGCTTTACCATGGTTTTTGAAGCTGCTAGAATTGCTCTTGAGCACATGACTCCGGTCTTTTTCTTGAGCGATGCCTACCTCGCCAACGGCTCAGAGCCATGGCGTTTTCCTGCTCCAGAAGATTTGCCGGATATCAAGGTTCAGTTTGCTAAAGTAGAAGAAGATGGTAGCCGACATATGCCGTACAAACGTAACAACGATCTTGTGCGCCAATGGGCCATACCCGGAACTCCCGGTCTCGAACACCGTATCGGTGGCATTGAAAAGGAAGATGTAACCGGCAACATCAGTTACGACCCCCTCAACCACGAACTTATGGTGAAGACAAGGGCTGAAAAAGTCAGTAGAATAGCGCACCATATTCCGCTTCAGCATATCGATCAAGGGCCGGAATCCGGAATGTTACTTCTCCTAAGCTGGGGTGGTACTTACGGCATCATCAAATCCGCCGTTGCCGACTTATTGGAAGAAGGGCTTCAAGTTGCGCACGTTCACTTACGCTACCTGAATCCATTTCCCCGAAACCTCGGCGAAATACTTGGCAATTATAAGCAGGTGCTAATTCCAGAACTCAACAACGGACAGCTCATTAAAGTAATTCGTGACCAGTATTTAATTCCGGCTAAAGGACTCAATAAAATCCAAGGCCAGCCCTTTACCACCTTTGAAATCAAAGACAAAGTGCGGGAATTGCTGAAAGAGCTGAATGCGGTAAGTATCTAAATATTTTAGTTATCAAGACTTCCATCATGGGCATTTATTCCGTTAAAATTCAAAACTTTAAAAGCATTCGGGAAACCAATGAAATTCTGTTAAAGCCGATAAATGTCTTAATTGGAGCTAATGGTTCAGGGAAAAGTAATTTCATAAACTTTTTTAAGCTGTTGAATAAACTTTTCGAGCATCAAATACAGCTACATATCAATAGAAATGGGCGTGCCGAAAACTATCTCTATTTTGGCATAAAAGGGTCGGAATTTCTTGCGGGAAAAATAGTTTTAGATAACGAATCGAGGAATGAGTACTCATTTAAAATGGTTCCTGATCAATCCGGAAGTTTGATTTTCTCTGAAGAATATAATGCAAATCAAACTCCTGATGGGGATTATAACCGCGTTTTAATTAGTTCCGGTGGTAACCTTGAAAGTAATCTAACGAAAGATTCCAACCTTGAAAATCATCAGCTTATTACTCAATTTAATTCATTTAGAATTTTTCATTTTCACGATACAGGCTTTAATTCGAAAATAAAACAACCTAGTGAAACCAATGATTATGCGGGGCTGCATGAAGATGGCTCAAATTTAGCTTCATTTCTTTTTCGATTGCAGGAAACTAATCCTCAGCATTTTAGAATAATTACCAAGGTTATTCAATCTATTGCGCCATTTTTTCATGAATTCTATTTGGTTCCTGACGAGATTAATCCACAGCAAATTTTCTTGAGGTGGAAGGAAAGGGGTTCCGATAAACTATTTACCGCCCATAATCTTTCTGATGGCACTTTGCGGATGATTTGTTTGTCAACGCTGCTACTGCAACCCCAACTCCCAAGTACAATCATCATTGATGAGCCTGAATTAGGATTGCATCCCTTCGCAGTTCAAAAATTGGCGGCAATGATTAAAAGTGCCGCATGTAAATCACAGCTTATCATTTCTACTCAATCCATCAACCTTGTTGACCAGTTTACTGCTGACGATATCATCATCGTTGAAAGAAGCGATAGCCAATCCATTTTCAATAGACTAAGCGAAGCATCTTTAACAAGTTGGAGAGAGGAATATGCTTTAGGTGAATTGTGGAGTAAAAACATTTTAGGAGGCACTTCATGAGTAAGGTTTTAAACATCTTAGTAGAAGGAGCTACTGAAAGAGAGTTCGTTTTTAATGTTTTCTATCCTTATTTGTTGGGTCAAGGTATCAGTAACATTAGAACTATTACCATAGAAACTAGCCCTGGCTACAAAGGCGGCGATGTTCGTTATGTGGCAAGATATAAACCTTATATCCAAAAAATATTAAATGGAAAGGAAGATTTGATCGTCACTTCTTTTATCGATTTCTACCGATTGAGAAATGATTTTCCGAACTACGATAGAATGAAAACACTTCGTACAGCGGAAGAGAAAGTCAGTTTAGTTGAGCAGGGTTGTTTTGAAGATATTCAAGACGCTAGATTTATTCCCTATATTCAGCTTCATGAGTTTGAAGGATTGTTGTTTTCATCACCAAATGGATTCAATGAATTATTTCCCGATTTACCTACACCAAATCGGATGGAATTGTTAGCAACCATCGAACAATTTCCCAACCCTGAAATGATTAACGACCGTCCGGAATTTGCTCCTTCTAAGCGCTTGGAAAAATTAATTCCTAATTACCAGAAGCCATTGTATGGAAATATGATTGCTTTAGAAAATGGCATTTCATCTATTATTGAAAAGTGTCCACGGTTTAACAACTGGATTCAAACATTAATCATGAGAATGAAAGCATGAAAACAAAAAACTACCTCTGTTTAATATAGTACATCTGTCCTCTGTCCAACATGCATAAAAGCCCATGACTACCAAAATTCAAGAGATACTCACCGATAAGCCAGAAGGTTTACACGTGTTCACCGCCAAGGATTTTTCTTCCGATCAGGAAGTGCGTTGGTGTCCCGGCTGCGGCGATTATTCTATTCTTAAACAAGTGCAAACGGTGATGCCGCAATTGGGTCATCGTAAGGAAGATATCGTGTTTGTTTCCGGAATCGGGTGTTCTTCCCGCTTTCCATATTACATGGATACTTACGGCATGCACTCCATACACGGGCGTGCTACCGCAGTGGCTACTGGACTTAAGTTAGCTCGCCCTGACTTAAGCGTTTGGGTAATTACCGGCGACGGCGACGGCCTCTCCATAGGAGCAGCGCATACCGTGCACATGCTCAGGCGAAACCCGGACTTGAACGTGTTGCTCTTCAACAACCAGATATACGGACTCACCAAAGGTCAGTTCTCGCCAACGTCGGAATTGGGTAAGATAACCAAGAGTACCCCCTACGGTTCTACCGATCAGCCATTCAACCCATTAGCGCTGGCACTTGGAGCAAATGCTTCCTTTGTTGCCCGCTCACTCGATCGAGATCCTAAGCATTTGCAGGAAATGCTCCTCCGTGCAGACCGCCACCGTGGAACTTCCTTCCTGGAGATTTACCAGAACTGCAACGTATTCAACGACGGGGCCTTCTTCGCCTTTACGGAGAAAGAAACCAAAGCTGATACAGTGCTCTTCCTGAAACACGGCGAGCCTTTGATCTTCGGAAAAAACCAAGATAAAGGCATTCGGTTGGACGGGTTGAAGCCTGAAGTGGTGCACTTAGGTGCTGAATGGTCGGCAACGGACTTGCTGGTACATGACGAGCAAGACTATTTGAAGGCTACACTGCTAAGCCGCTTTTTCGACATGCCGGAAATTGCGCATACTGAAAATGGGGTAGAAGTCTCCGGATTTCCTCGTCCGGTTGGGGTGTTATTCGAGCAGGAACGTCCTGTTTATGAAACCTTAGTGAATCAGCAAATAACCGAAGCTATAGTGCAACGCGGCGAAGGCGATCTGGCCTCCCTAATTGCTGGTAAAGACGTTTGGGAAGTGGCTTAGGGCTTGCTTTTACTAGCAGATTGGTACGAACGCCTCGCCTGAGGGATGGAAGGGGCGCCGAAGGCGGTGCGGTTTTCAGGCCGTGGCGCTATAGAACGAAGAGTTTAATGGTATTCCGGCCTGAAACCGTACGGAACCCCCGGACAGCCCGACCCTGCGGCAGCCGTCAGGCTGATGCAGGGGCAGGCCATAATAATAAAAATAGATGCGACACCACTTCGATTTCATTATAGTAGGTTCCGGAATTGCCGGACTCAGCCTCGGACTTAAGCTTGCTGACCGTGGTTCGGTTTGCATTATCACTAAGGCCAATGAGGACGAGTCGAATACGAAGTATGCTCAGGGTGGCGTGGCGGTAGTCTCGCGCATGGAGGCAGATTCGTTTGCTCAGCACATCGCAGATACCGAAGAAGCCGGTGATGGCGCCTGCCTAACGGAAGTGGTAAAGGTGGTGGTGACGGAAGGGCCTGATGCAGTGCGGGAAATCATTGATTGGGGTGCGCGGTTCGATAAAACTCCCGATGGTGAATGGGATTTGGCTCGCGAAGGTGGGCACTCTGCCCACCGGGTGATGCACCACAAGGACATTACCGGATTCGAGATTGAGCGTGCACTGCTGAGCCATGTGTATTTGTCGGAGAACATCACCTTGTGGTCGCATAAATTCGCTATCGACCTTATTACGCAGCATCACCTCGGCATAGAAGTGAATAAACGCAGCACTGAGGTTGACTGTTACGGCGTATATGTGCTGGACACGGCCAACCAAGTGGTGGACACCATACTGGGCAGAATTACAATTCTCGCTACTGGCGGCGCCGGACAAGTTTATGCCTCGACCACCAATCCGCTAATTGCTACTGGCGATGGTGTGGCGATGGCGTACCGGGCAAAGGCTAAGGTGGAGAATATGGAGTTTATCCAATTTCACCCTACTGCCTTGTATTACCCGGGATCGTTTCCCAGTTTCCTGATTTCGGAGGCTGTACGCGGGTATGGTGGGGTGCTGAAGAACCGGAAAGGCGAGGAGTTTATGCACAAGTACGATAAGCGGAAGTCGCTTGCGCCACGTGATATTGTTGCTCGTGCAATAGACAGTGAGATGAAGTTGTTAGGCGATGAGCATGTGTGGTTAGACTGCCGTTCTATTGAAGGAGACTTTATGCGCTCACATTTCCCCAACATCTACCAAAAGTGCCTGAGTGTAGGTATTGATATGCAGCAAGCCCTGGTGCCAGTAGTGCCAGCTCAGCACTATATGGTTGGAGGAATCAAGGTGGATTTGTGGGGTCGAAGTTCTATTCGGTACCTGTATACTTGTGGGGAGTGCGCCAGTACCGGCCTGCACGGGGCGAATCGACTGGCGTCGAACAGTTTGTTGGAAGCGTTGGTGTTTGCTAACCGTATTGCTACCGACATTGGCGACAACTTCAGGAGTATTGACTATTGCGACGCAGTCCCGGATTGGGATGCTGCGGGTACGACCGCACCGCCGGAGTTGGTACTAATTAGTCAGAACCGGCGAGAAGTTCAAGCCATCATGAGCGGGTATGTTGGCATAGTACGCACCAATACACGATTAGCGCGGGCCTTGGAGCGGCTGCTGTTAATTTACCGCGAAACGGAGAAGATGTACAAAACCACAACACTCTCAGTTCCGCTATTGGAACTCCGGAATTTGTTGTGTGTAGCCTATACAATTGTAAAGTCGGCGCGGCTCCGGGAAGAATGTCGCGGGTTGCATTTCAATACCGATTTTCCCGATCGAGCAGAAGAATACCTGCCGACAGTGATTTAAGCATTAGCCCCTTTTTAAAATTCTGAGAAGGGAAATCCCGAGCAATTTTGAGGAGAAACATACTTTTAGAAGATCTTACATTGAGCCGTGCAAAGAGTCGGTTCGGTATTCAGCGGGGACAACCGTGTCAGAAATAGGAGAAGAATTACCGGCTGTGTCGGTGCCGGTTTCCCGTTGAGGTTGTTTGTTTAAGCCTTTATCCAGGGTAGTGTTGTGCATTGCGAAGCGCAAAAGCAGGAATACAACCAGAAATAAAAGTGCCCAAAGCCCGATGTTTCTCCAACGCATGATACAAAGTTGCTAAAAAACAAAAGCCTCCAATTTGGAGGCTTTTGTTTTTCGTGATGGGCGTTTTCTTTAATCGCGTCGCCCGAGGAAGATCATGACATAGTACAGCAAAGTAGCGAGAGAAGAAATGGCAGACATTACATAAGTAGAGGCTGCCCAGCGCAATGCAGTTGCGGCCATTTGTTGCTGCTCGCCACCACCAGTGATATTGGTGCGTTTCAACCACACTAAAGCTCTTCGTGATGCGTCGAACTCAACGGGTAGGGTGACAAAGGAAAAAAGGGTAGTCATCGCGAAAAGGATGATGCCGATTAGCAGCAATTGTGGGAAAATATTCAGCGTTAGAATCCCTCCAATGAGGATAAAAGGCAAATAGCGGCTGGTTGCAGAAACTGCGGGCACCAGACGCGAACGAAGCATGAGCCAGTTGTAGGCTGTAGCGTGTTGTACTGCATGACCCACTTCGTGAGAAGCTACCGCCGCCGCCGCTACGGAACGTCCATAAAACACATCGTGGCTGAGGTTCACGGTTTTCTCCAGCGGGTTATAATGGTCTGTGAGCTGGCCTTCAGTGGAGATGATGCGAACGTCGCGGATGTTGTGATCCTGGAGCATGCGTTCAGCAACTTCAGACCCGGAAAGTCCACTGAAGAGTGGTTCTTCCGAGAATCTTCGAAAGCGAGACTTGAACATCCAGCCAACGAGCATGCTGCCCAGCATGATGAAAATAATCAGTAAGTACATTCTTTTAGATTTTACTATTGAATAACAAGGGAAGTACCAAAGGGTTTATTATGCCAATTTGTCTTAGAGTAGTTGTCGGATAATATCGTCGGGACTAAGACCGGCAGACTCTGCTTTGTAAGTGAGCATAATTCGGTGACGCAGAATGGGTAATGCTACGGCTTTTACATCCTCAATGTCGGGCGAAAGCTTGCCGAATAACAGCGCGTGGCATTTCGCTCCGATAATCAGGTATTGAGAAGCGCGAGGGCCTGCACCCCAAGTCAGATAGTCCTGAGCTATTGGCGAAGCTCCCGGTTTGCCTCTACGTGTTTTATGGGTAAGTTGAACAGCATATTCTAGCACATTATCGGCTACGGGCACTTTCCGGACTAATTGCTGATATGCCAAAATGTCAGAAGCTTCAAGAACAACTTCCGGAGAAGCGTGCAAGTTGCCTGTAGTGGCTTTTACCACCTTCAATTCATCTTCAAAACTAGGATAATCGAGCCGGATATTGAACATGAACCGGTCGAGCTGCGCTTCTGGAAGTGGATAAGTACCTTCCTGCTCAATGGGGTTTTGAGTTGCGAGAACAAAAAATGGCGAAGGAAGTGAATACATCTTCCCCGCAACGGTAATGTGGCGCTCCTGCATAGCTTCCAGCAGTGCTGCTTGCGTTTTTGGAGGAGTACGATTGATTTCGTCAGCCAAAATGAGGTTCGAAAAAAGAGGCCCCTGAATAAAACGGAAAGTCTTGCTTTCGTCCAAAATCTCCGATCCGGTAATATCAGAGGGCATTAGGTCGGGAGTAAACTGAATTCTGTTGAAGCTGAGGTTGAGGGCTTTCGCTATAGTTTGTACTAAGAGTGTTTTAGCAAGCCCCGGAACACCTACCAACAGGCAGTGGCCGTTGCTGAAAATCGAAATCAGCACTTGCCGTACAATTTCATCCTGGCCGATAATCACTTTGCCTATTTCAGCCATTAGTCGGTCATGGTCCCGGCGCAACTGTTCAGCCAGCCGCAAGTCTTGTTCAGTTGTGTGCATATATCAAGGAATCCAGCGTTTCAGATTGGTGCAGGTAAGATAAGAAGGGGAGATGTGAATCGCATTACGTTGACGAGCTTTGTTAAACCACGACTGCATGATTTGGCCTTTCTTTTTTGTGATTGCAGCTTGCTGAATCTTGCCATAGTCATCGTTGAGGTTGCACCGGTGAGGCGCGGCCTTATTGCTCAGGTAAAAGACGCGATATCCCTGTTTCCCATCCTGAGTGGCATAACTACTCGGAGCGGAAAACTGCCCGGGCATGAGTTTTTCCACCTGAAAGTAAATTTCCGGTTGCATTTGTTCAGGTGTAAATGAGTTTTGACCAGTCTGTTGGTTTTGAAGCATTCCTCCATTAGCCTTCGTCTCATCATCCATGCTGTACTTTTTCACTGCTTCGCGAAAAGTAAGTTGCCCATTTTCTAATTGGATACGGATAGAATCGAGGTGTTTACGTGTTTTCTCCAATTCGCTGTTGCTCACGGGGGGCTTTAGTAAAATATGGCGGGCATTTACTCGCTCGCCCCGGCGTTCTACTAACTGAAGCAGGTGGTATCCATATTTAGTGCGGATGTTTCCGGAAACTTCTCCCGGCTTTAGTCGAAATGCTGCTGCTTCAAATTCCGGCACCATTTCCCCTCTTCCGAAAAAACCTAAATCACCGCCTTTTGGAGCAGATCCGGGATCCTGAGAATAGAGTATTGCCAAGGTTTCAAATTTTTCCCCCTTCTGAATTCTGGTTCTTATGCCTTCCAATTTTTCAAGGGTATATTCCTTTTGTGCGTCAGTAACTTCGGGAAACATCACCAACTGACCTACTTCCAGCTCAGAATCATAGAAAGGAAGGCTGTCAACTGGAATCTGACTGAAATAAGCTTGTACTTCTGATGGAGAAATGCTCACTTCTTTGGTGAGTTTTTCCTGCATTTTTCCTGCTAAAATTTGCTCTTTCACCGGCCCTCTAAATTCCTCTTTAATTTCGAGGATAGTTTTACCATAGAACTCTTCCAGTTTCTCTGCACCGCCTACCATTTGGCTGAAGTAGCGAATTCGGCGTTCGATTTGACCGTTAACCTCATCGTCTGAAATTTTTAGAGAGTCGGACTCAGCCTGCCTAACCAGCAATTTAGCCGTAAGGAGTTGGTCAAGGATTTGGCAGCGCGTTTCCGGATTTACTTTACTCCCGGACTGCCCAAGCTGTTGCAAATACTCTTGCTCGATGTCCGATTTGAGGATTATTTTATTTCCGATTACGGCTACGATGCCATCAGCGATGGAGTCGTTTATTGCGGGCTGTGCACTGAGCGATGTAACTGATGTCATCATTGCAAGCAGAATCAGCAGAAGGAATCTCATGGGTAAGGGGTCTCGATGCTTTTATTATTAAGCGCTTTTTGATATAAATCTTCCTGCTTGTTGAGCAGGTGTTGGTTTTGCTTGTGCAAAAGTAGCAGCTTTCGGGTATTGGATTGGGCGTAATCGTAAGGAGCAGTTTCACCGGCACGCTTGAAGCCAGCTACCCACATTATGAATACGGTAGTTGAATCGGACTGACGAATCAGTTGGCCGGAAGCAAGGTTATTGATTCTATTTCTTAGTCCTATGTTCATCTGGTTAAAAATGGCATCTGCAGAAAACCAGGTACTGTCATTGAGGTGCGTGTAGCGCGCAAAACGCAGACAATAGTCATTCAGTTGTTCTGCTTCATTTTTATTCCTACTTCTGATAACACGTTCTACCCAGTCTAATCTCGGCGCAGCCCGTGGCAGGATAATCACTCGCCCTTTGAATACAGGTTCGGCGAGGCTGAATAAAGACGGGTTAGCACGAAAAAAGCTATCACATTCTTCTTGAGTACTGGAAGTATCGGTTTCAGATTTCAATTTCGTTTCTATTCTTCGAAGTAAAAGCTGCCGCTTGTATGATTGTAGTTCTTTTTCTAAAGATTGCTCTTCTTGGTTTAATAGCTTATCCGCTTGTTGAAGTAATACTTCTTCTCTCAGCCAGTTGCGCGTAAACTGACGCACCATTTCGGAGGAGTCAGACGGGTTAGTGCCTAATGGAACTAATCCGTCTAAGTCGCTAGGATATAGTTCACGATCTCCTGCTCTTGCCAGTGCATTGTCGCTTATAGTGCCTTGGTTTTGAGGCTGACATGCCAAAATAAGCCCATTTAGTCCCCAATAAAATAGTTTCGTTAGAAGGGAGTGGTTGTATTTAAGCATGATTCTGGTAAAATGACCAAAAGGAAATAGGTAGAAACTTAGAGTAGAATATGCCTTTGCTTTGGTTCAAATTAAGCATAAAAAAGGGCGACTTCTGAATGAAGCCGCCCTTAGAAAACGTTGATAAAATCAGAACTTTTGAAATGTTCTGCTGATTAATACTCCCTGTTGAGGTGCATTAAGACGGATGATGTAAGTGCCGCGAGGAAGGTGGCTAACCTGCAAGGGAATAATGTCGTCCATTGGGTTGATAGCCTCAGTAAGCATCTTAGTGCCAATTACCGAATACACTTCAATAGTACCACTGCGAATGTTGTCTGAAACTTTAACATTCAGAACATTGCGAGTAGGATTAGGATAGAAGTTTATAGAAGGTTTGGTATGATCGGCAACATTGGTTACAAAGGCAGTCCCTTGAAAAGTAAGAACTCGCGATGTTCCAGTTCCAGCAAGTGGACTTACACGAATACGGGTAGTTCCAGAGCCAGAAGTGCTGTTAATGAAAAAGTGTAAATCCAGGCGGGTTGTGCCATTTGCTGGGATGGTAAGCGTCATACTATCAACAGTAGGAGCATAGCAACTGCCGTTTTCATCGCATATAGCGCTTTGCCACATCTGAGGAAGATTATTTACAAAGCGAATCCACTTTAGCGTAAGAGGAGAATTAGTATTGTTTTTTAAAGTGGCCTTAGTTATCACTTCGAAATCAGCACTAACGCCCGAGGCAGATACGGTATCTGGGCTTAACAGCGTCCAACTTTGTGAGTGAGCAGACACTGATACAACCAGAAGGGTGAGAAGCGTAAATATTTTCTTCATCGTGGTACAACGTTTAAGACTGACTCGGCTGCAAATACTTCGCCAGTATCACAAAGATAGGCAAAGAGTTAAGGTGTTGATGTGATTAACTAAACTTTAACTATTAATGCAAAGGAACTTCAATAAGCAGTAATGTGCTGTTAGATAACGGGTTAAAAGTAATACTTTCGAAATCTTCAACCCCAAGTCCATCCCTCTGTTTTAACTCGATGCCTGCCACTTCTATATGTCCACTAATCACAAAAGCATAAACCCCATTTCCCTCGAAATGCGGAGTAAAGGAAAGTGGTTGCCCGGAATCCAAATCAGCAAGGTAGAATACTGCCTGTTGGTTGATAGCCAACGCTCCTTCATGTTCTGAGGAGACCACTCCCTGCCACTTGTTTTTTCTATCATTCGAATTAAAAAGTTTCTGCTCATACCGGGGTGCGATATTGCGTTCACGCGGCAAAATCCAGATTTGCAAAAAATGGGTTTCCTTATCCTTATAGTGATTGAACTCGCTGTGCGTCAGTCCGGTTCCTGCACTCATAATCTGAACTTCTCCCGGATAGATTACTTGCTGATGACCGGTGCTGTCTTTGTGTTCGATAGCACCTTGGAGTGGAATTGATACTATCTCCATGTTATCATGTGGGTGAGTTCCAAAACCACTTCCACCGGCAATCTGATCATCATTGAGCACCCGCAGAGCTCCAAACTGATTCCGGTCAGGATGGAAATAACGGCCAAAGGAAAAAGTATGTCGGCTCTTGAGCCAGCCAAAATCGGCAACTCCGCGACTGTCGGCAGTATGAAGTACTGTTTTCATATATGTTTAAACAAATAACAGAATTTAGGGGAGATGATTCCCTAAAAAATCAAAAAAAATAGACTCTTATCATTTCAAATTGCAGAAAGCCGTTAACGCCTCTAATTTTGAGCATGGCAACCTCGCAAAAGCATTGCAGCATTTTAGGTGCGGGCCTCGTAGGCTCACTGTTATCCGTTTACATGGCACGCCGTGGTTATCAGGTTGACGTATATGAACGACGCCCCGATCTTCGTAAATCAGGGCAATACGGTGGAAGATCAATCAACTTGGCGTTAAGCGACCGTGGATTTCGTGCATTAGAGCGTGTTGGACTTGCAGACGCAGTAAGGGCAGTTGGAATACCGATGTATGGAAGGATGATGCATCATCAAGATGGTCGTTTAGTTTACCAGCCGTATGGTAAAGAAGGCCAAGCCATTTACTCGGTTTCCCGTGCGGGACTCAACTTTACCCTGATGGACCTGGCAGAGCAAGAAAAGGGGGTAAAACTGCACTTTAATCACCGTTGTACTGAGGTAGAATTGCGAAAGAAGACCCTTAGCTTCGAACATCCCGAGGCTGTTGAGCCTGTACATGTGCCATATGAGTTGCTCTTTGGCTCTGATGGTGCGTTTTCTGCCTTACGAGGCAGCATGATGAAGTCGGATCGTTTTGATTACAGCCAGGATTATTTGAACCACGGCTACAAGGAGCTAACTATTTTACCCGACGAAAACGGTGGCTTTCGTATGGAGAAATACGCCTTGCACATCTGGCCGAGAGGTCAATACATGCTCATTGCGTTGCCTAATCCTGATGGCAGTTTCACCTGTACCTTGTTTTTCCCTTTCGAAGGTGAGCCTTCCTTCTCAAGCCTCGATACTCCTGAAAAAGTACATGCCTTTTTTGAAGAAGTATTTCCGGATACTCTTACCCTGATGCCGCATTTGGTGGAAGAGTACTTGGCCAATCCCACTTCATCCCTCATGACAGTGCATTGTACACCCTGGGTTTTTGGTGGGCATACCACATTAATTGGCGACGCAGCACATGCTATTGTGCCATTTTATGGACAAGGAATGAACTGCGGCTTTGAAGATTGCCGTGTCCTCGACGATTTGATTAATCAACTCGGCGACAACTGGGAGACTGTTTTGCCAGAGTTTGAACGTCTGAGAAAGCCTGATGGAGACGCTATCGCTCGATTAGCTAAAGATAACTTCATTGAAATGCGCGATTTGGTTGCGGATCCTGAGTTTTTACTCAGGAAGAAGATTGAAGCCCGCATTTTCGAACATTACCCGGATGATTGGGTGCCGCTATACACCATGGTCACCTTTAGTCCCGACATTCGGTATTCGGAGGCACTCCGAAGAGGAAAGGCTCAAGAACGCATCATGGATGAAGTAATGGCTATGCCGGATATTCATCGAAACTGGGAAACTCCTGAGGTGTTCCAACGTATATGTGAAGTTGTTAGACTGAACCATTTTGGCCGTGTTTAAACCCATACATAATCAATGGCCTTACTTGCTTTTTCGTGCTGTAGGCCTTTCGTTAGCGATTGGTATTGGGCTTTATCCGTTTGTAGAAGGAACCATGGAAACCGAACAGGCTTCATTGTTTGCACTTGGTGTGCTTGGATTGTATGCCATAATCTATTTCTTAGTTAGACCTTCCTATGCAGTGATTGAGTACGCTAAGGGGAGTTTGTATGTTAGCACCCAAAGGGAAGAGGCAGATAATGAATTCTATTTGGAAATACCGGTTAGTGAAATTGTGAAATACGAGTTGAAGTCCAAATCCATGGGTATGGGATTAGAACTGGTGGTTTACCGGGATGCTGGTGCACATTGGCTGAAAAGTAAGCCTGTTGTTATGGCGCCATTAGTTCCTGGAACCAGAGAACGACTCCGTCGGCAATTAGAAGCTTTGCTGAATCGGGAAAACTGAGTTTTTTCTTCTTATCCTTGTTGAATTGTAGATTGAAGTCATGCAGCACGAATCCACCGAAGTTCTGTACCATAAAGTTTTCTTCCACAGTGATGCGGCAGAATGGGTCGTTTTTGTACATGGTGCAGGTGGCAGCAGCAACATTTGGTATAAGCAATTGCGGGCTTACCGCTCCTATTTTAATTTATTACTGATTGATTTACGAGGCCATGGCAGAAGCCAGCATCGTATGGAAGAATGGGCTCGCGAACAGTACTCATTCCGAGAAATTGGCCAGGAAGTAATGGATGTATTGAATTTTCGGGGTATTGAAAAAGCGCATTTTGTAGGGATTTCACTCGGCACTATTCTTATCCGCATGATTGGAGAGGATTTTCCCGATCGGGTGAAGTCCATGATTATGGGTGGCGCGATAATCCGATTAAATCTTCGTTCACAACTATTGGTATGGGCTGGCCGAATTGTCCGGCGTTTTGTTCCCTTTATGTGGATTTACAAACTGTGTGCTTTGATTATCATGCCCAGAACTCGGCATAAAGAAAGCCGTCTGTTATTTGTAAACGAAGCGCGAAAGGTGGCTCATAAGGAGTTTATTCGTTGGTTTAAACTTACCAATCAGCTTAACCCTTTACTGAAATTTTTCAGGGAGAAAGACCTTGGAATTCCCACCTTATACCTCATGGGCGACGAAGATCACATGTTTCTTCCGGGAGTAAAGCAAGTTGTTGGCTGGCACAGAAAAGCGTGGTTAGAAATCATACGTCAGTCTGGGCATGTGTGCAATGTGGATCAACCTGAAGATTTCAACCGCATTTCTATTGACTTTATCCGAAGAATCTCTGGGGTTAAGACCCTAACGGAGGCTTAGTTACCAACCCATCAACGATACCCGCTCTTTCAACGCTTTGAATGCTTCAACAGGCAAAGGTTGTGTAGAGGATTGAGGATTATTTTCCTGCCAAGTTCTAGCTGTTTCTTGTCGTTCTGTGCTGAGTGGATGTGTGCTCAAGAAAGGAGGCGGTTCAAGTGCTTTACTTTCTACCGATAATATACTGAACAGGCTATCCATTCCGGAAACAGGAAATTGATGTTTGTGTAAGTACTTCAAGCCGTATTCGTCGGCCTGGCTTTCCATTTTTCTTGAATAGGAAAGTTTCTGGAGCTCTTCTCCTAACCAGATAGCTGAAGCATCGCCAAAAATTAGGCTTAACACGATAGCACCGGAAAACTGCCTCATGAGGCTGCGAAGGGAATGCCTTAGCCTTATATGGCCAACTTCATGGCTCAATAGTGCCGCCAGTGGGGCAGGGTTTTGCATTTTATTCAACAAACCAGTGTAAACCACCACATGTCCGGGAATGGCATAGGCATTCACTACTTCTGATTCTGCCAAATGAAATTTGATGTCATTAAATCCAATCTTATTCCCAAAATCTTGAAGCCGTACTGAGCCTATTGAATCCAGCTTTTCTTTGCTTCTAATATCTTGAAATAGCATTTCTCCCAGTTTTTGTTCGTGCTCCTTCGAAACAAGATTGGTCATTTGCTCGCTAAGAAATGGCAAACCTTTGAAATAAAACCAAAGGCAAACTGCTGCAACAATAAGTAAAATAAGACCCAACCAACCGAGGATATGTCGGGTTCTTACTTCCATAAATTTGTGATTATCGGATTTCCACTCGGTTGTGAACCGGTGAATAAAATCGGGGTCAGAAGCAAAAATGGTTTGATAGGGATACCTCGAAGTTTTTAACTCGATACCACCATCTTTAGGTGCAAAATGAGTAATAGCGGAGGAAGGCAGACGGTACTGACGACCATCTTCAGTATCGATTAGCCACTCATGGGCTTGCCAAGTTAAATGGGCATGAACAGGCGGTTTAGAACCTCCGTCTTGATAAGTGATAATGTATGGCATTTTGTTAAGCAACGAAAGTTTTAAGCGTTCTCACGACTAAAAAGTTTCGTAAAACAGGATTATCGAAGTAAGTTAACTTCTCCCTTCAATTTAGAAACCCCTCCAATCCGGCCAAAACGATAAGATAATCGCCAAAGGTAAGTGCCGACAGGAGCCGGTTTCCCATCTTCTTTACCGTCCCATCCTTCTTTAGCATTTACCGTCCTGAAGATGGCTTTACCCCAACGATTGTAAATTTCAAGCTCATAGAGTTCGGGCTCGCATGCTGAAAGTGGTCTGAAGTTATCATTGAGCTGAGGGCTATACTCGGGAGTGAAGGCATTGGGAACAAAGTACCGGCAAACTGTGTCAAACGGAATGTCGGCTTGCTGAAAGCCTTGCGTAAACATTGGCCCGGCAGTTCGTAAAGTGGTTATGGCCTGTTCACCTACACTAAAACTCAGGCTTCCCTGAATATTGCTCATTACCTGACCTCCACTTCCTACTAAAAATGGAGCGGCTGTTTGTGCGAATGATAAGCTGACACAACATACCATAAGCTGAAAAAGTAGGTAGATATTCCGAACCTTCACAAGGGCAAAGATAGGGCATGTTATGAGTTTCAGGGCATCTGCCGTTTCATTGGAAACCAAAGAGTATCCGATTTTCCGTTTTGAACGCCGCTTACCACAGTCAATAGAGAATCTTCACCAAGTCGTTGATAAGCAATTCTGTTAGGAAAATCGTGTTTTCGATTTTCAAACGTGTAGGTGTTGTTTTCTGAGGATATAAGTTCGAAGCGCACCCAACCTTGTTTTGCCTGGTCAGAAACGAAACTTTCGTAAAACCAGCTTCCTTTCTTTCCTGAAATCCTACAACGTTCTGTCCACACGATTTTATTGCCATTTTTCATGGTGGATTGTGCTTTCAAATTGCCTTGAGAATCGGATTTCCAGTGTTCAGTAAACACTTTCTTGCCTTTTACCATTACCCATTTCCCTCTGAGCCAAAAAAAGTTATCAGGCGAAGTTTGAGCAGAAGAAAAAAATGGATGGAAAAGGAAAAATAATAGGAGTAATCGCATGCCTCAAGATAGGAAACAGTGTGCAAAAGCTATAGGATTCAGGAATCAAATCGGCTACCATCCCATTGTAGCCCGGGAGGAAATAATTTCGCGCTTCTATTACGCATTTCTTCTGCTATCATCGCAGAAGAGCCTTTTTCGTCGCGTTTTTCCAATTGGTCGATGATGTTTACATAACTGGCTTCGTCCCTATTTTGGCTGAGTTTAAAGACATTCAGAAGCTGTTCAACTTTTATTTCAATGCCTACAATGGCTGGTAACATCTTACTCAGAAATGATTCCGGAAGGTTGTCATACACAGTTGGAGAATCCGTATTCTGGTCTTCGAAATGAAGGGTAAGCTTTTTCATCAGACCAATGAGTTCCTCATTACTCATAAAGCGGACTTTTCCATGAAGATGAACACTCATGTAATTCCAAGTAGAACCGATGGATGGAGTGGTGTACCAAGAGGCGCTTACATAAGTGTGCGGGCCTGTGAATAAGGCCAATACTTGAGGATTTTCTAATAGCGCTTGATGATGATCGGTTTTTCTCATAATGTGGCCTAAAAGGAATAACTCGCCATCTCTTTCTTCAACCATTATAGGTATCTGAGTAGCCATTTGCCTTCCATCTTTAAAGCTTCCAGTAAGAACTGAAAATGGGTTTTTCTGAAGAAACTGTAACAGTACTTGTCTGTCATCTTCCTTGAAGTAGGAGAAATTGTACATAATGATTTGAGGTTGAAGGAGAAATGTTAAAAAGCGTGTTTGGAATGGCCTAAAGGCAATGAAACAAAAAAATGATTGAACGAAATAGTAAAGGATACGCCATTAACAAACTCTTAAGATGAATCATGAATGGAGAATAAAAAAGGCTACAAACTTTCGAATGTAGCCTTTGCTTCAATGGGAGGTGTGTTACTGTTAGCTGCCGCACATTTCGCAACCTTCCGGATTGTCAAGGCTGCAGGCAATTTGGGCCATAGCGGTGTTTTCTTGAACCTGAATCATTTCGAGGGCATCGCTTTTTGCAGCCATTGGTGCTGCCGATACTGCACTCGGTTCACGATTGATACTATGGTCGATAGTGAACTTAATGGCTTCGGCTGCGGGTTTAGTGCGTAAGTAATACATGCCCGTTTTTAGTCCGCGCTTCCATGCGTAAAAATGCATGGAGGTCAGCTTGCTAAAATTGGCTTCACCCATAAAGATATTCAAGCTTTGGCTTTGGCAAATGAACGCGCCACGATCAGCCGCTAAATCAATCAGGGTTTTCTGCTTGATTTCCCAAGCGGTTTTGTAGAGGTCTTTCAGTTCCTGTGGAATCTCTTCAATGTGTTGTACTGAACCATTGCCAATGATGATTTTATCTTTCAATTGATTGTTCCAAAGGCCGAGGTTTACCAGGTCGTTTAAGAGGTGCTTGTTTACTACCACAAATTCTCCTGAAAGTACTCGACGTGTTCCAATGTTGCTGGTATAAGGTTCGAAACACTCGTTATTACCCAGAATCTGAGAGGTAGAAGCGGTAGGCATTGGCGCTATTAAGAGCGAATTGCGTACTCCATACTGCGCTACCTCTGCCTTAAGTGCAGACCAGTTCCAGCGGCTGCTTGGCATTACGTCCCAGAAATCATATTGAAAGACGCCTTTGGAAACCGGGCTTCCTGCGTATGTTTCATACGAACCATTGATTTTTGCCAGATCCTTAGAGGCCGTCATGGAAGCGAAATACAGGGTCTCGAAAATTTCTGAATTCAGGCGGGCTGCTTCTCCCGATTCGAATGGGAAGCGCATTAGAATAAAGGCATCAGCAAGTCCCTGAACACCGATGCCTATTGGGCGATGGCGTATGTTAGAACGCCGAGCTTCTTCAACGGGATAATAGTTGACGTCAATTACCTTGTTGAGGTTGAGGGTTACTTGATACGTGATGTCGTAAAGTTTCTGAAAGTCAAATGTTCGGGTTACAGGATTCACAAAACGAGGCAAAGCCAGAGAGGCGAGATTGCAAACGGCCACTTCGTCTGGGGCGGTGTATTCAATAATTTCTGTACAAAGGTTGGAGGAGCGGATTACACCAAGGTTTTTCTGGTTGGATTTCTCATTACAAGCGTCTTTATAAAGCATGTAGGGAGTTCCGGTTTCTATTTGCGACTCCATGATTTTCAACCAAAGTTCCTGAGCCTTGATGGTTTTACGAGCCCGGCCTTCTGCTTCATAGTGTTTGTAAAGCGCATTGAATTCTGCTCCATAAGTGTCGTACAAACCGGGAGCTTCGTTCGGACAGAATAGCGACCAATTTTCGTTAGCTTCTACCCGCTCCATGAAAAGATCTGGAATCCAGAGCGCATAGAAGAGGTCGCGGGCGCGCATTTCTTCCTTACCATGGTTTTTCTTCAAATCGAGAAAATCGAAAACATCGGCATGCCAAGGTTCAAGGTAAACGGCGAAAGAGCCTTTACGTTTTCCACCGCCTTGGTCCACATAGCGCGCAGTGTCGTTGAACACTCGCAACATAGGAACGATACCATTGGAAGTGCCATTAGTGCCTTTGATGTAGGAACCCGTAGCTCGTATGTTGTGGATAGAAAGCCCGATACCGCCGGCACTTTGGGAGATTTTTGCACATTGTTTCAGGGTATCATAAATGCCATCGATGCTATCATCGCTTACTTGTAGCAAGAAGCAGGATGAGAGCTGGGGCTTAGGAGTTCCGGCGTTGAACAATGTTGGAGTAGCGTGGGTGAACCAACGCTCACTCATCAGGTCATAGGTTTTCAGAGCAGAGTCGATATCTTCTTTATGAATCCCAATAGCCACACGCATGATCATGTGTTGTGGCCGCTCGGCAACCTTGCCATTGATTTTTAGGAGATAGGAGCGTTCGAGGGTTTTAAACCCAAAATAATCATAGTCGTAATCGCGGCTGTAGATAATGTGCGAGTCGAAAACTTCTGCATATTCTTCCACAATCGCCATAACATCATCGGCAATTAGCGCTGCGGAGGAGTTAGTTTGAGGGTCAACAAACTGGTGAAGATCGCGCATGCTATCAGTAAACGACTTTTTGGTTTCCTTATGCAGGTTTGAAACGGCTAGTCGAGCTGCGAGAACTGCATAATCAGGGTGAACAGAAGTCATACTTGCTGCTACTTCGGCGGCAAGATTATCTAATTCAACAGTTGTGACACCGTCATAAAGCCCGTTGATTACCTTTCTGGCTACTTCTACTGGTTCAACATAGTGATTATTAAGGCCGTAGCATAGCTTTTCGATGCGGGAAGTAATTTTGTCGAATTTGACCGTTTCTTGGCGGCCGTCGCGTTTAATGACGTACATATAGGTGGGGGGGTTGGGGCATGCTAAATTAGTCCGTATAAAGGGGTAACCCGGCTTTCATTGCCTTAGAGTTGTCCACCACTTGTTCACACAGCCATAACATGCTAAAAAGGGCATTTTTTTGCTCCTTTTGTTAAGTATGAAATCCAGCACGTTGAAAAGGGAAGAATGCCTGTCTTAAAATTTGGACAGTGTCTTTGAACTACTTTTCGATTTTTAAAAGAGTGAATTGAGCCATTAATCGATGTTGTCACTTTCAATTCAAACGGAAGAATTTTCACCCTAAAATTGCATAAAGTATTGTAAATCAAAATAATAGTGTGAAATCTGTGAGAATTATTGTTGAATAAACAAGGTGTTAATTAAAATTTTAGAGTAATTCATCTAATTGTTTTTTTAAGAATGGTTTGTGCTGCTTAGTTTAACCTTTAATTGGCAATCATGATGTTTTCACGTTTACTTGTAGCAAACAGAGGCGAAATAGCTATTCGTATTTTCAGGGCAGCAACAGAGTTAGGGATACGCACTCTGGCAGTTTATACTTATGAGGATCGGTACTCACTTCATCGTTACAAGGCGGATGAGAGTTACCAGATTGGTTCTGACCAAGATCCTGTACGTCCCTACCTCGACATTGATGAAATAATCCATGTAGCCAAGCGAGAGCGTGCGGATGCGATTCATCCCGGATACGGATTTCTGAGCGAGAATGCTCAGTTTGCAAGAAGGTGTCAAGAAGAAGGACTCATTTTCGTAGGGCCAGAGGCAGAAGTGATGATGCAGCTTGGCGACAAGGTGTTGGCGAAAGAAGTTGCCCGGAAGTCTCAGGTGCCGGTGATAGAAGATTCGCGAATTCCATTATCCTCTGTTGAAATCGCTTTACAGGAAGCAGAACGGATAGGTTACCCTATCATGGTTAAAGCTGCTGCCGGAGGTGGAGGCCGAGGTATGCGGGTAGTGTCTGACCCTGAACGTTTGAAGGCTGTTTTTCAGGAGGCTCAGAATGAAGCTAAAGCAGCTTTTGGAGACAGTACCGTTTTTCTTGAAGCGTTCATCGAACAACCTCGACACATAGAAGTACAAGTTTTAGGCGACAAGCATGGACAATTGGTGCATCTCTACGAACGAGACTGCTCTGTTCAGCGCCGATTCCAAAAGGTAGTTGAAATAGCTCCTGCTCCAAATCTTAAACCTGAAACACGGATCTCTCTTCTAGCTTATGCGTTAAGAATAGCACGTCAAGTTAACTACCAAAATGCAGGTACAGTTGAGTTTTTAGTTGACCGTAAGGACAATATTTATTTTATCGAAGTAAATCCCAGAATACAAGTTGAACACACTGTTACAGAAGAAGTTACCGGTGTCGATATTGTTAAGGCACAATTGTTTGTTGCAGCCGGCTATAAACTGAGCGACCCTGAAATAGGGTTGAGCAGCCAGGATTTAATCCGTTGTCAAGGGTTTGCCGTACAGTGCAGAATTACAACCGAAGACCCTGCCGCCGGCTTTAAACCAGACCATGGAACCCTCATTGCTTACCGCAATGCCGGCGGGCCTGGAATAAGGTTGGATGAAGGAAATGCTTACACGGATGCTCGCATTTCTCCTTTTTTTGATTCCCTCTTAGTAAAAATCACCTCCTCTGGACGTACTCTGGCAGAATCTGCGGAACGGCTTCATCGAGCGCTCAGTGAGTTTAGAATACGAGGGGTTAAAACCAATGTGCTTTTCCTGCAAAATGTGCTTACACATCCAGTATTTCTACAAGGACAAACACGGGTTGATTTTATTGATCGGCATCCTGAGTTAGTTCAGTTTGAAGCGCGTAAGGATAGTGGAACTCGAGTGTTGAAATACCTTGCGCAAATTGCAGTAAACGGCCACCCAGATGTGCCAAACAGAAAGGAAGAAATACAATTTCGAACTGCTACCATTCCTGAAATCAATCGCAACGCCGAAATACTACCGGGAAGTAAAGACCAATTGCTTCGGCTTGGCAGAGAAGCATTTCTAAAACAGCTCAAAAACGATCAACGCATTCATTACACCGATACCACCTTGCGGGATGCTCATCAGAGCCTGCTTGCAACACGGATGCGTTCTTATGACATGCTCCTGGTGGCAGATGCTTATGCCCGGCAATGCCAGGATTTGTTTTCGCTTGAAATGTGGGGAGGAGCTACTTTTGATGTTGCCCTGCGATTCTTGCATGAAGACCCTTGGATGAGGTTGAGAATGTTGCGTCAGCGAATTCCAAATGTGCTTTTTCAAATGCTTATCAGAGGAGCCAATGCGGTGGGCTATACCGCTTACCCTCAGAACCTGATTGACAGGTTTATTGAAGAAAGTTGGGCCGCTGGAATTGATGTCTTCAGGATTTTTGATTCATTGAATTGGATGGAAGGTATGCGAAGTAGCATACGGGCAGTAAATGAAAGAACTGAAGGTTTAGCTGAAGCCTGTATATGTTATTCAGGAGATTTTCTTGATGAAGAAAAAGGGATGAAGTTCACCCTTCAGTACTACTTAGACTTGGCACGCCAACTTGAAGATGCAGGAGCGCATATTTTGGGCATCAAGGATATGGCAGGATTGTTAAAACCTATGCAGGCTGAAATTCTTGTTACTCGCTTGAAAGAGCATCTTAGCATTCCAATCCACCTGCACACTCACGATACTTCGGGAATACAGTCGGCTACTTACCTAAAAGCCATTGAGGCCGGTGTGGACATTGTAGATGTTGCTTTGGCATCCTTGTCGGGCCTTACCTCTCAACCTAACTTCAACAGTATCGTTGCGATGATGAAGGGTCATGCTAGGGAGAATCCGGTTTCCTTAAAAGCGCTGAATGAACTTTCTAACTATTTTGAAACAGTAAGAGAATGGTATTATCCGTTTGAATCAGGATTACAGGCAGGAACTGCAGAGGTTTATGATCACGAGATTCCGGGTGGTCAGTATTCGAACCTGAGACCTCAAGCTCGTTCATTGGGTTTGGAGGACAAGTTTGAGCTTATCAAGCAAAACTATGTAGTGGTAAACCGCATGTTTGGCGACATTATAAAGGTTACTCCATCGTCTAAGGTAGTTGGTGACATGGCGTTATTCATGACCGCCAATGGATACACCGAGGCCGATATTATGGAAAAAGGGGAAACAATAGCATTTCCTGAAAGTGTAGTTGGGTTATTTAGAGGCGATTTAGGTCAGAATCCAGGAGGATTTCCTGAAGCGCTAAGCAAACTCATTCTCAAAAACCAGAAACCGTTGCTTACTGCACCTCATGAAGCATTAAAGCCAGTTCAGTTTGAAGAAGCTTTCAAGGCATTTATAGCGAAGTGGGGAACACAGTTCACGTTTACCGACTTCCTTTCCTATAGCTTTTACCCGAAAGTTTTTGAAGAATATGCCTCATTTAAAACAGAGTTTGGTGAAGTTTACAACCTGCCAACTCCTGTTTTCTTTTATGGATTAAAACCTAATGAGGAAGTATTGATTCCCCTCGCCAGAGGAAAGAAAATACTTGTTTCAATGTTGAATGTGGTGGATGAAGGTGGGGGATTCAAGAAAGTTATGTTCCGACTGAATGGCCAGACCAGATCAGTAGTGGTATTTGATAAAAGCTTTCAAGGTGTTCGAGTTCAGAATAGAAAAGCAGTATCTGAAAAAGAGATAGGTGCACCGCTTCAGGGAAGAGTTGCTAGACTTCTGATAAAAGAAGGGGAAAAAGTCACTAAGGGTACGCCACTTTTTACCATTGAAGCCATGAAAATGGAATCAACAGTTACAGCACCTGTATCTGGTAAAGTGAAAACCATTTTCCTTAAAGAAGGAAGCTTGACAGAGCAGGATGATCTTGTATTGGAGCTAACCTGATTTTGAAGACCTAATTTATGGAATCTCTCACTTTTTGAGCGAAGGCACGCAAAGCGTCCCTCTGGGGTACACCTTGTTGAGTCTGTTCTAAAACCCAGATTGCGCCTAAAATGTGAGTTAGTTGTTCCCCTTCGTCTTGGCCTTCCACAGAAATTTCGGGAGAACCTGTTTCTAATAGTGCTTCTTCAGCTTTCTGAAGAGCTTCAAGAGAGTGCTGGTCGGCAAGTTGGCGAATGACTGATAGCTTCATGCCTGACGATTGCGTTCAACTAAAGCTTGTACCGCTTCGATTTTGGAGGCAGCTAACCCTTCAACCAGTGTTCCTTGATGGAAAAGAGCAAAATATGGGAGGTTATCAACCCCGGCCAACTGGCGGGCTACCGGATTTTCTTCGGCATTTACATCTACAAAGCTGATGTTGGAAAAACTTTCCTCTTCAGACATTCTTCGGATTTTCGAGCTGATTAGCTTGCAGTTTCCACACCAGTCTGCATAATATTTAACCAATACCCATTTATTAGAAGCAAGGTGATTAGAAAACTGGTCGTCGGTAAGTTGAGTTAGTGCCATTTTAAATAAAAAAAGAACATCCGAACACGAGGAAAAGTTGACTTCTAACGCGGTTCAAGGCCATACTTTTTTTCGTACCGACGATACAATTGCAGTTGGATGTTATCGAGCGTAATTTCATTTCCAAGAATCCATGCACGACGAAGATTAGCTTCTTTCATGTCTGTAGGATCACCTTCGGATAAGAAAATGCTGGCAGAAGCACCGGAAGCTAAACGGCCGATTAAGCTATCGATGCCCAACAATTTGGCTGGATTTAACGCTACTAGTTGATAGGCAATTTCGGGACTTAATCCACAAACGCGAAGATTTCCGGCATTAAAGAGCAGGTTTCGCTGCTCCCATGAACCATCCATGCTTATTGCTGTTAGAATCCCGGCATTGTGCAATTCGGCAGCTCTACACAACGCAGAGTTCATTCCTTCATGGCTTCGAAAAGGGAGGCTGTGCGGGCGATCTACTACAACACCGGCAGCTTTTTTCTTTATATCTTCTAAGACAAGTAGCGCATCGGCAGCACCGCAGAGAACCGGTTTAATTTTTCTGGAGTCAAAGAATTGTAACGCCGAGCGCAAGGTTCGGGCATATTGAGCACGAACAAATATTCGGCGTTTTCCAGTGAAAACTTCTCGCATCGCTTCCATTCTTAGGTTCACCGGAACACTTCCGTTTGGGAGCGTGCAATAGACGGCAGCTTCATCGAAGAAGCGCTCTAATTTTCGTATTGCATCAACTGCTCGGGCCGTTTGCTCTGTGCCACCGGCAAGTTCAGGATAATTGATATGAAGAGCGCCATCTTCCTGAATTACAGCATCTTCCCAATTCCATCCGTCAAGATGAAGTATGGAAGAAGTGCCAGGCATTAATCCTCCTTGAGGTACAGCTTGTACGAAAAAGATTCCATTCTGACGAATGGTTGGGATAATCTTAGAGTCAGTATTGAACGCTACTAAGGAGCGAACATGAGGATTCAATTCACCAACCTCTTGATAGTCGCGGGTTGGTCGTGCCGCATCAATTTCATTTAATCCAACAACAGTTTGAAGCGCTAAAGCACCTGGATAGAGGTGCAAGCTTGGCGCTTCAATCCAATTAACGGCAGAACGGTCAATCCGAATTTCGGCACCAGTGCCTACATAGCTGATTTTGCCATGCTGAAAGCTAATTAAACCGGAAGCGATGGTTTTACCATCGCCTAGATGTAAAGTAGCTCCACTAATCCAAACTGCACGTTCTTGTGCTACAACGGTTTGGAAAGATTGAGCGAGTAAAACGCCTATGAGCAAACAATTACCAAGTAGTTTTTTTGGCCTCATCGAATGCTTTTTTAGTTTTTAAAGTAAAGACCCTGGAGATGTTGAAGCCGAAATGAATATCGCCTTTAAGCCAATCGCCGGTGGTTTGTGTAACCAAAGCTTTTTCATTCATTCCTAAAGCATTGGAAAACTGCAACTGAAATACGTGACCGCCCGTTTCAATATCGAAACCAAGGCTTAGTGGCATTTTATATGGTTGCGACATCTGCCCATCCGGGATGTAGCAATAGTCGGCATTAAAGGAAATTCTCCGTGTTAGCTTCATTCGGCCACCAATACCCAATGCAAAAACGCCGTTTTGGTCGGCATTCATCGGCACTAGGTTACGATGAACCCATGTAGGAGAAAGCTGAAGGGAGAGGTCATCAGAGAATTTCCTGCTGATTAGCAGTTGATGATAGAAAGCTAATCGAGAAGTGAAGAAGTTTACACGATCAGGGTCTGCCCAAGAAGCGGTATTCACAACACTTCCTGCAACATAAACCAAAGAGAACGGCATAGCACCAGGACCCTTCGATTGGTGAATAAACCGCCATTTAACAAAACCATCTACTTCTTTGCCTACCGACGAACGCCCCAGCCCAATGCTGAGGTTGTCGGTCAAGCCATAGTCGAGGCTCAAACGGACAAAAGCCTGGTCGAGGCCAAACAGGTTTTCTACACCTGAATTCAAACGCCCGAAGCGGTGCAGAATCCGGAAGTCAAGGACACCACCCGCAACCATTTCAGTTGACTGCAAGTTTAAAATCCTGGTCGATTTAAAAGCGTTCTTTACTTTTATTCTTTCAGGTTGAACATTAGCCATCATTGCGTCGAGTTCATCTTGAGCGCTCACTGCAAGGGAGCATAAGCTCAGGCTTAAAATAATCCAGAACTTCACTTTCCAGCTAATTTCAAATCTGTTTCAAAGAACACTTCCACCTCTTCGGCAATTTTTCCTACTACAATTTTTGGAATACTGATTTTATGATCCTCCAATTTGACCTTGAAGATAGAACGGATGCTTATGGTATTTCCTGTTCTTTTAATCACCCCTTTGAACGTACGCTGTTGAACTACTCCATGCATTTCGATAGTGCCAGTAAGGGTGACGTTATAACTTCCGTCCTTAGACAAGTCAATGTTTTCATTGATGATTCCATTTAGAACTGCATCGGGATACTTGCCACTTTCCAAGTAATTTTCATTAAAGTGTTCCATCATAAGAGGGTCTTTAAATTGGAAGGAAGTTATAGGAATTTTTATGATAAGCTTTTTCTTTTCTAAGCTAAATCCGGAGGCAAATCGAGTAGTGAAGGCTTCGATTTTCTCAAGAGGAGCATCAGAGAAGAACCGAACTTTTCCGGTTTTCGACATAAAAATCTGAGCTGAAACTGTTGTTGAAAGCAGGGAAACAGCGAGGAAGAAAAGCATCTTTTTCATGGTCAATTGGGATAATTGTTAGAAATCCAGAGTTCAATCTGGCGAATTTGACAGGCACTAAGTTTGTTTCCACCTTTTGGCATCGGTGAGGCAGAACCAGTATGAGCGACCGAAGCTAAAAGCTTGCCGCTTTCAGCAGACGCTTTAGCGAGGCTGAAGCTGTTTAACAAAATACCACCACCAGTTGAAGACTGGCTGTGGCAGCCATTGCAGGCGTTGTTTAATAGAGGCTCGATATGAGTTGAAAAAGCTACAAAGTTTGTATCACAAGGACCTTCTGCCCAGAACGAATTTCGGGCACCTTCCACTATCCATTGTTTAAGGATGGCAATTTGACCAGAATCCAACGCTTGCCGGTTAGAAGGAGGCATTTCACCACCACGCCCATACCCACGTATTTCTTTCAACAAATCGCTTTTATCCGGATTAAAACGCACCACCAATTCGTCATCGCTGAGAATTGAACGATACGAAGAAAGGTCAACATCTTCAGCAGGACGATTGGCATCATGGCAGCCTGACATGGCGCAGTTGGAATTCAGAATGGGCTGTACTTGATCTCGAAAGCTGATTTCGCTTGTTGAAACTTCTACTTCTGCTAAGCTAATAGGGGGATCATGTTTACAATTTGTAAACAAAAAAAGGAATGCCGGAATAATTACGGCTTTACCAATTAGTTGTTGGGAGAACCTGAGTTTATCCATTTTGATATACGAGCATAATCACATGAGCTTAACATCGGGCTTCCGAAAGGAGGCATATTTTTTTGAACCAAAACCCGGTCAGAAAAAACACCGGTGTTGATTTTTGCTTTAACGCCATTATAGGTAGAGAAATCCCCGAAAGAACTTCCTGAACCATGGCAAGCAGAACTACCACAGCGAGCCTGAATCAAGGGGGCTATAGTGGCGTTGTACGTAAATTGCGTACTGTCGCAGTTAGAGGTTGAAGGATAGAGGGTTTCTTCCTTGTCGTAGTAGCATGAAGAGGTTCCTACTGCTAGGAACATCCAAAACCCAATGACGTACTTCATAACTCAAATGTAATTCTTAAAACATGAGGTTCTATAAGAAACATGTTTATTAATTTTAACACCTTAGTTAACATGTATTATTTATATTGCTAATGCGATGTTTAAATGCAAATTAATTTAAAAATTAGCTGGGCGAAGTTATGTTGAACTGTAAAGTTTGTTGAAAGGAATTTTCAGTTTCATTCCTGAAATAAGTAAAAAAGCAAAGGAAAAGCTATTTCAAATGTTGTTAAGGCTATTAGTTTTGAGCTGCAATCAGATCAACTTACTTTATGAAAATCCTCATCATTGGTTCTGAAGGCCAGTTAGGCTCGGAACTAAGCCGTGCGATTGGCAAACGTTATCCCGGGACAGCGCTAACCGAGGCAGACATTACTGATAAACAACCGGGCAAACTAAGGGATTTCCGAGTGTTAGATGTGCTTGATCGAAAAGCAGTGCTTAGTTTAGTTGAGGAGGGCAAATACGATCAAGTTTACCACTTAGCAGCAATACTTTCTGCGAGAGGAGAGGCACATCCAAGGCAGGCTTGGGATATCAATATGAATGGGTTGTTTAATGTATTGGATGCTTGTGTTGCCAATGGTGTCAAGCAGGTTTATTGGCCATCCTCAATTGCTGCATTTGGGCCAGGAACTCCAAGACTAGAGACACCCCAGAACTGTTTTATGGATCCCGTAACGGTTTATGGAATATCGAAACTATCGGGTGAGCTATGCTGCCAATATTATCATCAACGATTTGGACTTGATATTCGCAGCCTTCGATATCCGGGTATTATCAGTTACGCAACGCCACCCGGGGGAGGTACTACTGACTATGCAGTTGAGGTTTTTTATGAATTAGTTAAAACAGGGAAATACACCAGTTTTTTGAATGCAGATTCTCGATTGCCCATGATGTACATTGATGATGCATTAAAAGCAACGCTCGATTTGATGGAAGCTTCTGCTGAAAAACTTACCGTACGCACCAGTTACAATCTTGGAGCTATCAGTTTTACTCCATCAGAGTTGTTTGAGGAAATAGAGAAACAATGGCCGGGTGCGCAGTTTGGTTATCAACCGGATTACCGACAGGCTATTGCCAACAGTTGGCCGGCATCTATTGATGACCGCCAAGCTCGTGAGGACTGGGGATGGAAGCCCGATTATGATTTAACAAGGTTAGTAAGCACCATGATTGACGGTGTAAAATCATTGGACTTGTAACAGAAGTCGAAGTTATCTTGAGGTTACACTCCATCATTGGTGGGCTTAATGGGATTTAAATGGTCTAAATGACCTGACTGAAGCTGATGGTTCATTTCCCTGATAGTGTCATCGAGGTTGATTGCACTGGCATTAAGGTGATGCACTATTTGACTGAATTCTTCCGAATTAGGATTTGTCTGGCTTAATAATTCACTTAGCCCAAGAATATTGGCAGCATGTTTCCGTAGGAGATGGCTTAGCGAAAAAGCGTAGTTACGAAGACTTGCATTACGTTTTTCTAAAGTTTCAGTTCCTTCGGCAATTTTCATTTGTAAGTGATTATTGAGAAAATTAACCTCTTTCTGTTGTTCAATAAGTGCTGCATTATAACGTTCGAGTTCAGCAGATTTCAATTCTATTTCCCGGTGCTGCCGTGTAATTTCATCGTGAGCCCGTTTAAGTTTTAAATGGGATTGCTTGAGCTTAATTCGGTCTTTGAAGAGGAAATAACTTGTTACAATTAGCAGAAAAATTACTCCGGCAAAAGCAAAAATCCAATAGCGTTGTTTTGAGAATTTAGCCTCAAGAAATTCGGTTTTAGCCTTATTTTTTTCCTTGTTTATTGCTTCTTGAAGCTGAATTTCCATCAACATCATTTTCTTTCCTAAAACTTCAAGTTTAATGCTGTCATTAAATATATTGGCTTCAGACTGATGAAAGTACGCTTCCTTAAATTGTTTTTTAGTGCTATAAATGGAAGCAAGCTGCTGATGAACTTCAGACATAAACACAAAGTACCTGGATGAGCTTAAATAATCAAAGGCCTTATTAGCTAGTAATAACGCTTTGTTTAAATCTCCATTATGAAGATAATGCCGGGAAAGGCCAAGGTAAGAAATCCCAATTGGAACTTTCTCGCCAATCGTTAACTTTAGGGATAGTGCCTTTTCGTGATAGTAAAGGGCACTATCTTTTCTGTTTGTTTTGTCGAGAATAACCCCAAGGTTTGTCAAATCATAAGACAACCCTCTAAGGTCTCCCAGTTTTTTTTTCCAAACTATTGACGCTCTCACATACTTTTCAGCCTCAAACCAGTCTCTTAGATCCACGTAAGTCAATCCTAAGTTGCCTAATCCGGTTGAAATCCCAAGGCTGTCGTTCAATTTACGAAAAAGCGAAAGGGATTTTTCTTGATAATAAACTGCTTTTGGATAATCCTCCAAATTTCGGAACAGATTGCCAATATTGCCATACGAATTAGCTTGTCCTTTTATATCATTCAATTCAATTTTCAGTTGAAGGCTTTTGAGGTAATACTCCAGCGCATCGCTGAACAAAGAATTGCTTTTAAATACAATAGCGAGGGTGTTATACGATTTCGAAAGTAAATTTTTATTGTGTAATTCTTGAGCTAGCTTGATGGATAAATTCAGGTTTTGAACAGCTTCTGTTTTTGCGTTATTAAGGTGGTAAGCATATCCAAGGTGGCGAAGTGCTTCTGCTTTACCTTCCATATAATTCCCTATTTCAGCATTTTTTAACGCTTTTTTGGCGATTACCAAGCTGGAGTTTGGGTTGAAGTTTCCATAAGCCAGCGCTAACTGATTGAGGGTATTTACGTAAGCAGAGTCAGATTCCTGCATACCATTAAGAACTAATGTATTCAGCTTTTTGTGAAGCTCATTAACTGCTTTTTCCTGAGCAAGAGTTTCCTGATTGTAGCAAGTTGCAAACAGCCATAAAACTAGAAGCACCCAACGCTTTGATTCACTCAGAAAACGTAAAGTCTTGATAGTGAAATCAGACAGCGCATTCATTGCATTTATAATAAATTAATATTTGTCCTTAACGGACTGCAAGTGCTGTTCTTTTCTGGGCTTACGGTTTTGAATAGAAAAATCCGTGAAGTATTGGTGGGATTCAAGAAATTTTATTTGAATGTTATCCCAATCCTTTTCGTTGAGACCGCCAGGCATCATTAACTTGAGTTCTTCGAAAAGCGTAAACGCAATAGGATGAAAGTCGTCCCTGCCAAGGTAATCCAAGTCTGCATCGCAGATAATTTGCTCCAATAAATTGTTAGGAGATTGAGGAATTCTGGTGGCCATGATCATTCCGCAAATAATCTCAATATCAGCATCCGAATAGTTAAAGTGCGGCAGCCAGGATTTGGCTAAGCTACAACCTGCTTCCTCATGATTCTTATATTGTATGATAAAACCGCAGTCGTGCATCCAAGCTGCAGTTTCTAGTAAACGGAGCGAATGCGTGTCAATGCCTTCCGCCCGCCCAATAGTCAACGCAGAGGCTACTACATCTCTGGTATGGTGGATTCCGTGGTAGCTTAAGTTGCCTGGTAAGCCTTGCTGAAGTTGGGAGAGGATATATCGACGTGCTTTAGAGAGCTGCATATTGGGCTATACAGGTTAAATTTAAGATTAATTGCTGGGACGAATAACAAATTATTGTTTTTGCATACCGAATAATGAATCGATTTGAAGGTACTTAGCTATTTTTACCCAAAACCGATACCCATGAGCGAAACCAAATCTTTACAGCCTATTGTCATCCCTACCGACTTCACCCACGTCGTAGAGCGCGCCATCGAGCATGCGGTGATGATTGCACGTCAGTTGAACAACACCTTGTTGTTTTTGCATGTTGTTGAAAGTGAAAAAGATAAAGCAGATTCTGATGCTAAACTTAAAGAAATTGCGGAACGCACACAGGCTTTCTCTGGTATCGCCTGTAGTTACCTTACCGATGTTGGTTCTTATTTTACCCAAATTGGGAAAGTAGCCACAGACCGCAAAGCCTCTTATGTTGTTATGGGCACCCATGGCATCAAAGGCATTCAAAAATTCATTGGAAGCTATGCTTTAAGGGTAATTACCAACTCCGAAAGCCCGTTTATTGTAGTTCAAGAGAAAGATGCCCCTGAAAGCTACAAGAATTTAGTTTTAGGTATAGACTTCGAAAAGGAGGATAAGCAAAAGATTGTTTGGGCCATTAAGATAGCTCAGACCTTTAACTCTAAAGTTCATATAGTAGTAGCTTACGAGTCTGATGAATTTAGCCGCAATAAAGTAGAGAAGAACGTAGGGTGGGCTAAGAACTACTTAGATCAGCATGAAGTGGAATATACCCTTCATGAATTGGATAAGAATGCTGCAGGTTTAGGAAAAGAAGTAATCCGCTATGCTGTTCGAAACAACATTGACCTGATTATTGCGATGACCACCTTGGAAAAAGGACTTAGCGAATACCTGTTCGGCCCTGAAGAGCAGTACGTTATTGCCAATGAGCCCATGATTCCGGTTATGTGCTTTAATCCAATCGACTTTACCGTTAACAACCAGAGTATTACCGCTCACTAATTCAGCTTTACGCTATCAAAAAAGCCCTTCCGTAAATGGAAGGGCTTTTTTCATTGGCGGTATTGTGTGGCCCCAGCCGGATTCGAACCAGCGACCAAGAGATTATGAGTCTCCTGCTCTAACCGCTGAGCTATGGGGCCAAAGCGGATGCGAAAATAGAAAAATATCTATTTCGTTAGTGTCTGCATTACTTCAAAGTGCCATAAACTTTGCCGTACTCCAACATTTGCTGTTCAAAATCAGCAGGATACTCCACTTTAACATCAACGATTTCTTCACCGTTATAGACCGGAACTAATTTAGGTTGAATGAAGCCCTTGTAGGGAGCAACGCCAAGTTTCTGAAAACGTTCACGTACTTCTTGAAGCAAATTTTGATTCACCTTAACACCAAAACGCTCAACTAATTGCTTTGCAGACGCATAGTCGCCTTCCGATTTAATGCGTTGAATCTCCTTTAGTAACTCACCAAAAAGTACTCTAAGTTTTTTATAGTTGTTGATTTTCACATACGTTTTTCCATCTCTTTTTACCCATTCGATTACGTTGTCATTTTTGCCCTTTTCCAAAGCCCATCCAGCAACCAATTGACGGTTTCTCATGTGAGCTTCTTCGAGGTTTTCTCCAAGCTCAATGCGGCTTAGTTGCATGATTAACCCATTGAGGATGTAGTGGTCATACTCGGCTTGAGCTACCTCCAGAGAAGGCATAACCCCAATCTCCACCAGTTTGGGATCCATGATAAAATACAGGGCTACTAAATCGGCACGTGCTTCTTCGAGCGTATTCGCATAGGTTTTCAACGTAAGATCAGGCGTTGCAATGCCTTTATTAAGGCGTCCACTGGCGTGCCCAATAACTTCGTGCATATCGGTATGTAAGTCGCCGGCAAGAGCGCCGTGTTTTCTAATTCGGCTAACAATGTCCTGGTTTTCAGCAAATTCTGCCAAAGCCGGAGAACGAGCACCCGCATTGTTGTACGCTTCCACAATGTTGCCCAAGCTTACGCTCTTAGAGCCATGTGTTTCTCTAATCCAATTAGAATTGGGAAGGTTAATGCCAATGGATGAATATGGGGCAGCGTCGCCAGCCTGTACTAGCACTGTAATAACTTTGGCAGAAATGCCTTTAACATTGGGTTTTTTATGATCCTCCATGATGGGAGAGTTTCTTTCAAACCATGTAGCTTCTGCGGCAATTGTTGCAATTCTCTTCGTTGCCTCTTCGTTTCTCATGGAAAGTACCGATTCGAAAGCAGCCTTTTTTCCAATCGCATCACCGTAAACTTCAATGAATCCATTAACGATGTCTAATCGGGATTTCAGGTCATTTACCCAGGCAATGTTGTAAAGATCCCAGTCTCTGAGAGATCCTGATCGGTAGTATTGAACCAATAAGGAAAGAGCCTCTTTTTGAGCAGCATTTTCAGCTAAAGGAATTGCTTTTTCTAGCCAGAACACCATTTTACTAATTGACGCATCGTACATGCCCCCAACCTTCCAGACCTGCTCAGTGAGTTTGCCCTTAATCTTGACGAGTTTGCTATTTAGGCCATAGGAAACGGGTTCCTTTTCATCCTTGACAGCCATTTTTTTATAGAACTCTTCTACTTCTTTTTGATTTACGCCTTCATAATAATTGTTTGAAGAGGCCTTGATGTTATCGATTCCTTCAGACAGGTCCACAATTTTCGCATCAAGTTTTGGGTCGAAGAGGATGGGTTGAAGAAAAGCAAGAAACTGTTCAATAGATTGCCCGTTGAGGGGGAGCAAGTTGGCAGGAGTTTTTTCAACTAGTTGTTTCAAGAAATCAGAGGAGAAAGAAGGAATAAGTTTGGAATTGGCATAGTGATGATGAAGGCCATTGCTGAACCAGAATCTTTTGGACCAAAGCCTGAATTTATCCCATTCCTCGCTTGACTTATCGCCCTGATACCCTTGATAGACCCCTTCAATGAAATGCCGAACCCGAATATTATGCTTGTATTTTTGGTCGTAGATGATGTCACGACCATAAAGTGCAGCTTGATAAAGGCAAAAAGCCAACTTTTTTTGTTGTAAAGGCAGTTCATTAAACCCCTCAATGCGGTAACGCAGCAATTGGATATCGGCAAACTGACCAGCTTCGAACTGGAAAGTGTCATTAGAAGAGCTGATAGAAGATTCAGAAGAAGATTGCTGACATCCGGAGCCTGAGAAGACGAGGGCAGCCCAACAGCAGGCAATCATGATAAAAGGGGCTTTCATAGCCGAAATATAAGCAGTAGAGCAATACTTACATTAAAAGTGGTTGTGCCGGAACGACTTAACCGTATCAATAAAGACACGCACATGATCAGGATTAGTATCCGGATAAACCCCATGCCCGAGGTTAGCGATATGCCGATTAGAGCCAAATTTACGAAGCATATCCTGGGTAGCCAGGCGGATAGTTGCCGGATCAGCATAAAGAAGGCAAGGATCGAGGTTGCCTTGCAGCGTTTTATCCTGCCCTATTAGCGCTCGGGATTCTGCAATATCCATATTCCAATCTAAGCCAATAGTTCTGCAAGGCAGTTCCGCCATTTCATGGCGGGCAAAAAATGCCCCTTTTGCAAATACGGTAACCGGAACTTCTTGTATAGCATCACAAATCTGACGGATGTAGGGCAGAGAGAATACCCTGTATTGTTCTGGCGATAAAATTCCCGCCCAGGAGTCGAAAATTTGCAACATGGCAGCACCGGCACTTACCTGGGCTTTTAGGTACGCAATGGTGGTGTCAGTGATTTTTTGTAAGAGGCGATGCGCCAATTGAGGCTCTGTGTAGAGCATTTTTTTCGCTATGCTAAACGTTTTACTTCCACGTCCTTCTGTCATATAACATAGCAACGTGAACGGTGCGCCTGCAAATCCAATCAAGGGAATCCGTCCATTAAGCTCGCGTACTGCGAGTTTGATGGCGTCTGTAACGTACGATAAATGCTCCTCCGGGTCTGCGACACGAAGTCTGTCGATATCGGCAGCAGTTCGAATCACATCGGGAAACACAGGGCCACGTTTTTCTTCCATGAGGTAGGTGCAACCCATCGCTTCGGGCACAACAAGGATATCAGAGAAGATAATAGCTGCATCAACACCTAATAAATCCACCGGCTGAAGCGTGACTTCGCAAGCAAGTTCTGGCGTTTCTACCAGTTCCTTAAATCCCGACAATCGTTCTCTTACAGCGCGATACTCAGGAAGAATCCTTCCAGCCTGCCGCATCACCCAAACGGGAGTGCGCTCAGTGTTTTCTCCTCTTGCAGCCCTCAGGATAAGGTCGTTTTGGTAGATCATGGGCGCAAATATATTTCGCCCCGGTGGGTATTGGGTCGTAAAAATGTCAGCTTACCAAGAAGAAGCCATTCCCTCAGTGGGTGAGAATTTCCAGTTAGAACGAACCACAGAGGCAGCTAAAGCATGCCCGAGCGGAGTCCAGTGCCCATCGGCGAGATATAAATCTTGGAGACTATAACCGGAACAAGCGAGCGGGTCGGTTAGCAGCGCGTACTCCAGACCCAACTGCCTTGCAACAAGTTCAAAAGCCTGTTGACGATTGGTTTTTCTTCCTGACTTGCACGCCAAAAAATCTTCCTTAGAAGGAGTATAATACACTTTAAGTCGGGTGTGATGAGCGTTGGCAAGCCTTTGCAAATGGCGGAGATAAACGTTCGTTTGCTTAATAACCTTTGCCGGTAATGGCTGATACAAGTCAGGAAAAGCTGCGCCTCCAAAAGCCTGAGATG